>WQXS01000003.1 GCA_009784725.1 Oscillospiraceae bacterium | reverse complement strand
TGAAGATGCTGTATATAAAGCAATTCCGATTTCCCGCCCATTTTCATGATCCATTTCAATTATTCTTACTAAAATATAGTCGTTAGGATACATTTCAACAATTCGTATAAATCCCATCTCTACGGCATTATTAATCTTCGACATATAAGATACACCTGCCTTTCTTAGTATACTTCATTATATACCAGTCTATAAGGAAAGTAAACGAAAACAAACACCCCGCACTCTCTACATCAATCACCTACGTAGGAACGTAAGCTTTCAAGAAGTGTAGGGTATTCATTTTAAATTATATTACATCAAACAATCTCACATGTAAATGTCTTTAAATAATATTTTGTGATTTTTCCTTGATTAATTTTATTTATCAATAGTAGCTGAAACCGATGCCTGTTTGTTAATTCTGTGTTGCGTTTCCTGTCGATTTTTCTTCTATTTCTCTTCTTTGTGTAAAAATTATGACTTATGAGTTATTTTTGATAATGGATTTTGCTTTTTCTTTTATGTTTTCACGTAAGGATGGCGGGTGAAGGACTTCTATGTATTCGCCGTAGGATAGTATGGTTCTGTATAGCCATTCGTCTTCGGGCATTGTGATTATGATTTTGTAATTGCCGTCCGGAAGTTTTGTTGCGTGGCGGTCACTCCATTCATCTAGCACACGGTGAGCCATTTTTTTATTTATTTTCAGTATTATTTCGACGACTTGAGATTCTGTTTTTTCAGACTCCGGTTCGGGTGGTGCTTCAAGAAGATTACGAGGTTCGAATTTTTCATTTGTCAGTTGCAGTTCCCGTATGCGTGTCAGTTTAAAAAGCCTTACATTCTGCCGTTTAAGGCAGAATCCTTTTATATACCAATATTTTGACTTAAACCATAATTGCACCGGTTCTATGCGCCGATGTGTCATTTCGCCTGCGGCACTGTAATATTCAAACTCAATTATCCGGTGTTCGAGTATTGCGGTCTTTAAGTCATAAAATATTTTTGCATTGGAGTAACTCCAATCAGAAAAATCGACCTCCAGCCATTTTGTAACCGATTTACTGAACACAGCAGATAATTTCTGCAGAGCGTGATCCGAATCAACGGTACCCATATTCGTTAAACCTTGAAGAGCGGAGAGGATTTCATTTTGTTCATTGTCGCTTAGAATAGACTTGCTTAATACAAACTCGGGGAGCAGACTGATACCGCCGCCTTTACCTTTTTCTGTATACACCGGTATCCCCGCAATACTGAGTGTATCGATATCCCGATATATGGTACGCTGAGATACCGAAAAACGCTCCGCCAGCTGCTTTGCTGTAGTTGTCTTTTGATTTAGTAAAATATATACAATTTCCAGTATTCTGTTTATCTGCATAGTTTCACCGCCATGTTATTAGTAGAAATGATTATAGCACAATAATATGACAAGGGTATGTCATATTATTGCAGAAAATTTGAGTATTTTATGCTCTATTGCTCGATTTATTAATTAAACCTCATTATCATTATCGCAGGTAACGCTTCTTCTGAGCATGTCATATTGCTTTACGGGTATGTCGACTTTTAGTTGGATTTTTTGCTTTGGGTGCGGGGCGGATGAAATACCGGTTCCCTTTTCGTCAAGCATGATTTTAATTTCCTGTGAGTAAATTTCGCCTGATGCCCTGATGATATCGATTTGCTCACCGATATCAAATTTATTACGTTGTTCTATTACACAAAACCCGGTACTTTCATCCTAACTGTTGACTATTGCAAGATAGTCCTGAATCCTGACTTGCTCGGAGTCATTATAAGCGTGGTCATCACCTGTAATTTTGCCGTAGTAAAAACCTGTTGTATATTCCCTATGACTCATTTTAGAAAGTTCGCTTTGATAATACGGTATTTTACTGCTGTAAAGCCCTGGGTCGGTGAAATAATCATCTATTGCTTCACGATATATTTTTGTGACGATACCGACATAGTATGAAGACTTCATGCGGCCCTCTATTTTATAACTGTCAATACCTGCATTAACAAGGTCCGGGATGCGGGTAATCATGTTTAAATCCTTGGAGCTGAAGATATATGCGCCATGCTCATCCTCATATACCGGGATAGCATCGCCCGACTTTTCTTCAACAAGCATATAACTCCATCTGCACGGCTGGCTGCAGTGGCCTCTGTTAGCATCCCTGTAATTCATGAAATTGCTTATAAGGCACCGCCCGGAATATGCCATACACATAGAGCCATGTACAAAAGTTTCAAGCTCTATATCCGGTACCTTCGTTTTTATTTCATTTATTTCCGTAAGACGCAACTCTCTTGCGAGAATCACACGCTGTGCTCCGAGACGCCGCCAAAAATCAACGGAGGCATAATTTGTAGTGTTAGCTTGTGTGGATATATGAATATCGGTATTTGGTGCAACTTTCTTTGCTAAATCAAAAACACCAAGGTCGGAAACTATAACTGCATCTGCTTTTAAACTTTCAAGCTCTTTAAAATACTTTTCCATTTTAGCTAAATCTTCATTGTGAGCACAGATATTAACCGTTATATAGACCTTTTTATTTAGAGAATGAGCATGCTTGATTCCTTCTTCTATCTGCTCCATTGTGAAGTTACCTGCTTTTGACCGCATACCAAAGGCTTCTCCGCCCAGGTAAACAGAGTCTGCTCCATAGGCAAAGGCAACTTTTAGCCTTTCAATATCTCCGGCTGGAGATAAAAGTTCGGGTTTTTTCATAACAACCTTTCTATTTTGACCGGCCCGCTGCTTTGCAATTCATTGTATGTGTACTCCGGCATTGGTACTCCGGTATTGCTGCTCCGGCATGTATCGCACCGGTATATGGAACTCCGGTTAAATAATTCTCGCATTTATTAATAGTAACATAAATATAATTAAAGGCAATCCGTAGTTTCAAATGAATGTTTATAAATTTCTAATTCATTACCATTCTGTATAAGTTTGCCGCTTTACTGCCCGCTTTACTGCCCGGTTTGCTTAAAAGGCTTGCTGTAACGTATGAATACTATTATAATGGGAGACAGATTGGTAAGGCAGTCACGGTGACGGATTGCTTGCCGTGAAGCAGCGGAGTAAGTAATGAAAATCAGAAACAAAATCTTTATATCAATGATTGCGCTGACCGTCGGGTGCGGTGTTGCGGTACTTATATCTTCAATGATGCTTTACAGCAGAGAACTCAATGATACTAAAATCAGCAAAATCGAAGCGGCTGTAAGGATAATGGAAAATGAGTTCGAAGAAATGCGAATTAAAGCACAGGTTGCCGCATTCGGAATGGTGACAAACCCTGATTTGATTGAGGCAATTGAAAATAATGACCGCGAAGGCATTATTTATATGGCAATGGCATTAAAAACCATGACCGAAATTGACTTTTGTAACATTGTAGACAGCAACGGTTATGTCATAACCAGAACACATGCTCCTGAAACATACGGCGACAACGTTTCTCACCAACCCCATATAATCAGGGCAATGAGCGGATACAGTGAATCGTTTATCACTCAAGGACCCGTCATCCGTCTCGGTGTTTATGCAGGTGCTCCGATACATGATGATGAAATGAATGTAATAGGTTTTCTGTCATTGGGTTTCAGGTTGGATATTCAGGAATTCGCTCACAGATTAAAGGATTTGACCGGATGTGAAATAAGCGTTTTTTCACTTGATGAACGTATTTCCACTACCCTTGTTGATGAAAACGGAACATATGCTTTAGGCGAAAAAGCTCCGCAGCACATAAGCACTACAGTGTTAAACGGCGATATATATATCGGAAATGAAAATATATGGGGTGACAATGTTCTCGCTTTTGTTTCACCGTTGCTCACAGTAGATGATGAAGTAATCGGAATGATATTTATCGGTTACTATACAATGGAAGACGACAGTAAAATATTTCTGCTCTTTGTTATCGGTATTATGACTACGATGGCTATCCTTGTATTATGTATAATTATAGCAGTAATTCTCACAAGAAATGTTGACAGACAGTTGAAAAAATCCCATGACGGGCTTCTTCAGGCACGTGATGATGCGGAGGCGGCAAACAAGAGCAAATCAATTTTCCTTGCAAACATGAGCCATGAAATCAGAACACCTATGAACAGTATAATTGGATTTTCCGAGCTTGCTCAGGATGATGATATTTCTGAAAAAACGAAGCAATACCTTGTAAGCATTGCAGATAACGGAAAGTGGCTGCTTAATATTATTAACGATATACTGGACAGTGCGAAAATTGAGTCGGATAAAATGGTTCTTGAAAATATCCCCTTCGATTTGGAAGATGTTGCTGCACAGTGCCAATCTGCGATTTTACCTAAGTTTGATGAAAAGGGTATTACACTTTTTTGCTATACCGAACCCATTGCGGGTAAAAAACTTCTTGGAGATCCTGTCCGGCTGCGTCAGATATTTATGAACCTTTTGTCAAACGCTGTTAAGTTCACAAGTGAAGGAACCGTTAAGCTCCTTGCATCCGTTAATAATATTGAAGATGATCATGCAACGGTAAGCTTTGAAGTAAGTGACAGCGGAATCGGCATGGAGCCTGAGCAGATAGCAAGAATATTCGAGCCGTTTATGCAAGCGGACGACAGTGTAACACGCAGATACGGAGGTACCGGACTCGGTCTTGCGATAACCAAGAATATAATTGAGCTTATGGGTGGTACGTTGAAAGTTGAAAGCACACCCGATACAGGCAGCAAATTCAGCTTTGATATTACATTTGGATTGGTTGATTCATCCGATGTGCCTTCTGAAAGAGTTATTCTCAACGACCTTCAAAAACCCGATTTTAACGGAGAAATTTTAGTATGTGAGGATAACGGACTTAACCGTCAGGTCATACGTGAGCATCTTGCACGGGTTGGTTTAAATGTAGTGGTTGCAATTGACGGAAAAGAAGGCGTTGATATTATCAGTAAACGGCTCGAAGCCGGTGAAGACCTGTTTGACTTGATATTTATGGATATTCATATGCCCGTGATGGACGGCCTTGAAGCCGCAAGCATAATTACAGGACTTGGAGTTAAAACCCCTATAATTGCCTTAACCGCAAACGTTATGTCAAATGATTTGGATATCTATAAAAAAAGCGGAATCCCCGATTATCTGGGTAAGCCGTTTACTTCACAGGAATTATGGAAATGTTTGATAAAATATCTTCCGGTAGTAAATGTCACAGAGATTGATCAGCAGCAGCAAGCTGAAGAAGGAGATGAATCATTAAAACAGCTTCAGCGTTATTTTGCGAAAAATAATAAGCAGACATTCAATAATATCAACCTTGCAATAAAAAACGGTGATATCAAACAGGCTCATAGGCTGACACATACACTAAAAAGTAATGCAGGTCAAATTAATGAAACACATCTTCAGAAAACAGCTGCAGGTGTAGAAGATATGCTCAGTAAGGGAGAGCAGTATATTAATGAATCGCATCTCCATGCACTGGAAACAGAGCTCAAGCTTGTTCTGGAAAAACTGTCGCAGACTGAAAACGAATCGGGAGAAGCCGAGCCGGTTAAGTTAACCGATACAAAGAGGATGCTTGAACTTATCGATGAGCTTGAACCACTGCTTAAAGCAAGAAAACCGGAGTGTATGTATATCCTTGATGATATACGCACAATACCCGGAGCAGAGAGTCTCGCAAATTATGTTGAAAATTTTGATTTCACCCATGCTGCCGATGAACTCGTTAACGTAAGGCAAAATCTTATGGAGCAAGATGAAATGTAAACCGGAACTGATATTGATTATATTAAAATATGATAGTTTTAAGCCGGACGTCTAAAGAAAGGTATGGTCATAAATATGGATGTAAAGCAATGTGATTTTTGCAGGATGCCTTTTCAAAGTTACGGCAGCAAGATATGCAAGGACTGTTTGATGCAGCTTGATTTGGATTTTTTTAAGGTAAGAGACTATCTTTATGAGCACGACAAGGCGGGCATTGAAGAGGTTGCGGATGCAACCGGTGTTGCACGCAAAGCAATTATGTATCTGTTAAAAGAAGAACGGCTTCTTGTAGGTGATGAAAACGGGTATAACGGCGGTATCTTAAAATGTGAGTCATGCAAAAAACCCATTAATACCGGGAGAATGTGTGCCGGATGCAAAAATGAGTTAATAAAAGCATTACAGCCGGACGCTCCGCTAAGTAAACCTAAGCCGCTTCCGAATGAAGATATTGAAGAAGAATCCATTAAAGGGGTCGCAAAATTACAACTTTCAGGCCGTAAAAGACGATAATCAATCTGCAGCTTAAAATTTGTAATTGTTTACATTGCTTTTCGTCATTAAGAGGAATATAATATATTATAAATTATGACGTTATTTTATTGGGGGGATTTATTGATGTCAGAAAAAGAAAACAGCATTCTTATTGTAGAAGACAGTGAGCTGAATATTGCAGTTCTAACCGATATTCTCGGGGAAAAATACGAGCTTCATGTGGCAAAAGACGGACAAACAGGTTTGGAAATTGCAAAATCAGAGTTGCCCGACTTGATTTTACTTGATATTGTTCTTCCGCGCATGGATGGTTACCAGGTTATAAAGGCACTAAGAGATGCATGGGAAACAAGAGAAATCCCTGTAGTTTTTCTCACCGCTCTTAATAATGTGGATGATGAGAAAAAAGGTTTGCTAATGGGTGCTGACGATTATATAAATAAACCCTTTGACCCGCTGATTGTTGAACTGCGTGTCGGTATTCAAATGCGGATTGTAAAGCAGCTCAAGCAAATTAAATTGCTCAGCGCAGAAATTGAGTCATGGATGAAAAATTCTGAAGGCTGATTTTATAGTTGATTTCGTAAAATTATTCACAAAAATTAGAATTTTTATACGAAAAAGCTTAAGTTTACAGGCAAATGTTCCGATAAAACGAGTAGGAGATAGTTATCAATATACTATTCACCTAAAACGGCATAAACATACAAGGATGTAGGGCGTGTCACAAGGAGGTAATTACAATGGTAAGCAATGTTAATTTTAATGCGTCGGCACACGTGCAAAATGTAAGCAGACCCGACGAAAAGCTTCGTAATGAAAGCAATCCCGTAAATGAAAATAACGTTTCCGATGAAAATGCAATAGTTGATGTTTTCACTGTTAGTTTCTGGGATCGCGGAGTACCGAAACCCGAAGCGGTTTCAGGCGAAGCAGTAAAATCTGTTGATATCACTGTAGATGACGGAGAATAATCCGGTAAATCTATATAACACTATCAAGTATCAACAGAAAAATAGATAAAAAAGAACCCGAGAGCCGTCAGGCTTCGGGTTCTTGTGTGTAAAGTTGTGCGTTTATTTCTTTTTTCAATATTAAGTTAACCGCAAGCATACAACCCATTAGAACTGCGCATATTATATAAGCAGTAGTAAAGTTCCCGTTTTGCATGTAGAAATAGTCGGCTATCACCGGTGCAACTGTTCCTGCAAGACCATATGCAAGATATACTATCCCGTAATTTACACCGTAGTTTTTAAGTCCGTACTGATCGGCTGTAAGAGCGGGAAATACCGCTAAGAACGCTCCGAAGCAAAGGCCCGCAATAATGAAACCCATTGTCACTTCTGTGACACATTGATAGAAAATAAACCCTGCCATATTAAGCATTTGTAATATTATTGCAATAAATAATGTATTTACTCTTCCGATTTTGTCGGATAAAAATCCTCCAATTATTCTTCCCAGTGCATTTACAACCGCAACCAATGAAATTAAGAAAGCGGCATTTGATACTCCTGCCTGAAGACTTGAAATTCTTGCAAGGTTTCCGATTATCATTAACCCCATTGATGCCGAGAATAAAAAGAGAATAAAAATAAGGTAAAAGCGTTTTGTTTTCAGCATTTCTCTCCAACCAAAATCAACAGATGCTAAGCTTGGGGATAAAGCTTGTTTATCTTCACCTTTACCGGGAGAAGCAGGGATATACTCCGGCTTGGGGTTTTTAATAAACTGAGCAGCTAAAACTGATATCACTGTTACGGCAATGCCTAAAATGATAAAGGTTTCCTGTATTCCGTAATTACTTCGAAGAAATGTTGTAATAAATGCGTAATGTACCGATGCGAGTCCGAAGCCGCCTAATACAAGCCCGCCGATTAATCCTTTTTTACTTGGATGAAACCATTTAAGGCATGCAGGCAGGACACTTCCGTACCCAAAGCCTATACCCAAACCTGTAATAACACCGTATCCGACTGCTGCTCCGAGCGGACTGTCTCCTGCGAGCCCTGAAATCACAAGACCGAGCCCTACCATTATACCGCCTGCAGTTGCAACGATACGGGGACCGGTTTTATCCTGAACCCTGCCCCCTATCAGAACACCCACTGCAAAAAATATTATCGCAAGAGTATAAGGCAAGCCGGCTTGTCCGCTGGTCCAGCCCCACCCTCCCCCGGGTTCGGGCTTCATAAGAGCGGCCTTAAGCAGGCTCCATACATAAAGAACCTGTATTGACAGGTTAAATAGTATTCCGGAAACCAATACGGTAACCGCTTCTCTTTTTATGCCCTGCTGCTTCACTTGGATGCTCCTTTATGCTAAACTGGTATCATCGCCCGGTTATTATATCAGTTTTTAATTCTATTTTCATCTTAAACAAATTGTGTTTTCATTTTATTAGGTTATAATCACATCAAGTTGTGAAGAGAGGTACATAATGACAGATTTTGAAAAAGCCGAAAAACTTTGTGAAAAAGCGAACGTTTCCTTTGCCGAAGCGAAGGAAGCTCTTGAAAACTCGGACGGGAACATTCTTGATGCAATGATTTATCTTGAAGGTCAAGGAAAGGCAGCAACTCCGGAAGGCGGAGGATTCTTTTCGGGTGCAGAAACGTCTTCAAAAAACGAAAATTCATCTGAAAATTACAACAATTATGGATACAGAAACGATAACAGCGGAGAAAGTTTTTCCGATATGATGAACAGATTCGGAAATTTCTGTACGAGATTATTTCATAAAGGTTTAAATAATCACCTTGAAGCATCAAAAGACGGCAGATATTTATTCTCACTTCCTGTTTTAGTTCTTGTTTTGTTATTATGTATTTCTTTTTGGATTACTCCGTTTATTTTTGTCAACACTTTGTTTTGCGGTGTCCGATATAGATTTACGGGTGATGATTTAGGCAAGGAATCGGTTAATTCGGTTATGGATAATGCAACAGAGGTAGTTGAGGATGTCAAAAGTTCATTTACCGATAATAAGAAATAGTTAAGAAAACGGTTGGTTTGAAAGGAATATACATTTTATGAGCGATATCAGGATACTTCTTGTCGAAGATGAAGAAAAGCTTGCAAGATTTATAGAGCTTGAGCTGTGCCACGAAGGATATTCGGTCACAAAAGCTTTCACAGGCAGAGATGGCTTTGATTTGGCTGCATCCGGCAAGTTTGACTTAATACTTCTTGATATTATGCTCCCGGAGCTCAACGGTATGGAGGTACTCCGCCGATTGAGGCGTACAACTGTCAAGGTACCCGTTATTATGCTTACCGCCCGTGATGAGACTATGGACAAGGTTGCGGGTCTCGATTTGGGTGCCGACGATTATATTACAAAACCGTTTGCAATTGAGGAGCTGCTCGCACGCATCCGTGCAGTTTTGCGTAAATATTCATCTGCGGAAAACACCGGAAACGATAAAAAAGTGAAAAGTGAAGCACTTTCTGCCTGCGGAGTTGTTCTTGATGCGAAAAAGCATATTGTTACCGTAAACGGCACAGAAGTCGAGTTGACAAAACGTGAGTTTGATCTTCTTCATTATATGCTGATTAACAAAGGTGTTGTTGTCACCCGTGATATGCTTATGGAAAACGTCTGGGATTATGATTTTGACGGCGGTACAAATGCCGTTGATGTTTATATAAGGTTTTTACGTACAAAAATCGATGAAACATTTGATATAAAACTGATTCATACAATTCGCGGAGTGGGGTATGTAATAAGAGATGAGTAATACCGAATCAAATAAAATTGAATACCAAGGGCAGAAAACCTCTCAACCGGCAGGAAAAATCCGTTCATCAATTACGAATAAACTTACAGGGAAGCTTTTTCTAAGACTTGTCGGGTTATTTTTATCATTTAATATACTAATATGCGTTATCGCCGGAGTTTCATTATTAATTTACATTGACAGAACAATTATAAGAGCAATTGACATGATTCCGGAACTTCAACCGGCACAGTCCGCAGATTGGGCAGCTCTTACCGGAGCCGACATCCGTATCGTTTCCGAAGCGACTATAAGCGGCAGCAGAAATGACGGCTATATAAGCCGCCTCAGCTTCGACCCCGATTATGTTTACAGAGGTTTTCAAGCATATCGGGACGGGTTTAACAATACGCTCCGCAGCATTGAGTTTATTGTCAATGTCGGATATAACGGTTTGATATATGAGGTAAAAATACAAATTGGGTTATTTATTCTTTATTTTGTATATGCAATGATTGTGCTTATTGTAATTGAGCTGCTTACATTAGGTTCTCAGGTGGTTGAAGACAGAAGAATGATACGCAAGACACTTCACCCGATCACCGATTTGGCTCAGATGGCACAAAACCTTAATGAAGCTAACCGGCAGATAGACCGTGAAAAGGTACTGTCATTACCCGGTTTTCTTGACGGTATAGATGCCGGCCGTTTAGATTTGCGCATTACCGTTGATGATTTGCAGGATGAACTCAAAAGTGTCGCAATCGCCATTAACGGTATGCTTGACAGGATAAATGAATCATATGCGGCACAAGCCCGGTTTGTTTCCGATGCGTCTCACGAGCTTAGAACGCCGATTGCAGTCATTCAGGGATATGCCAATCTTCTCGACCGCTGGGGTATGGAGGATGAGAAAACACTTAAGGAATCGGTTTCTGCAATAAAGGACGAGGCAGATAATATGAACGAGCTCGTTGAGCAGCTGTTGTTTCTTGCACGCGGTGACAGCAACAGGATTAATATGATAATTGAGCAGGTTGAGGTATCGGAGCTGATAAATGAGGTTATTACCGAGTCCCGTATTATTGATGACAGTCACGAGTTTAAGGTAACATGTGAAAGTATGACCGTTCCCGCAGACAGAGGATTATTAAAGCAGGCTCTTCGGATTTTAGTCGATAATGCAATTAAGTATACGGACAAAGGCAGAGAGATAACAGTATCGGCGAATGTCGACGGCAGCTTTGCACGTTTGTCTGTTTCCGATGAAGGTATTGGTATTAAACCGGAGGTACTGCCGTATGTATTTGACAGGTTTGTCCGTGCAGATGACTCAAGAGCACGTGCCACAGGCGGTGCAGGGCTTGGTTTGTCAATTGCAGATTGGATAGCGACACGGCACAGCGGCTATCTCGAGGTTTTGAGCCGTGAGGGTATCGGTACCAAAATCACCGTCATTCTTCCGGGCTTGGCAGATAAAAGTGATTACTCTCCGACTAATAAAACAGAATCTTTGCCTGAGTTAATCTAAACAAAATTAGTATAGAAATTTAATAAAACTTCTGGTATACTTACCTCACAGAGTCTTTTTTTGTCCGTAGGGGGAGTAAAATGAATATCGAGCTTACAGAGATGGAGTTCAGGCGTCTTCTTGATATGGCTTATATAGGAAACTGGGTGCTTAATTCCACAAGAGGTTCTGACCGTTTTATAGATTACGATAATATAGAAAGCCGTTTATTCTCACATTGTCCGGCACATGGTATGGATTCACTCGTTGAGTTCATCGACGGTATGGCACGTCCGTCGGCTGCATTTGAACAGGGTGGCATCCACGAAGCAATTGCCGATTATGAAGATTCAATGTTTTTTGAGATTCTTGCCGAGGAGCTTGCAAGACGGGATATGGATTTCGAACCGATAGGTCCCGAAAACTTCAGTGAGCTGACAAACAGGATTGATGAATACATTGCCGAATTTGAGTTAAACGGGATAGATAATATTTCGCTCGACAAATAATAGAGGTTTATCTGTTTGGATACTTTGGATATTATAAAAGCCGCTCATAATGCGGCAGCAGAATTATGTGAAAAAGCGAAGCTCAAGCCCGGTCAGACAGTCGTCGTCGGGTGTTCTTCGAGTGAGATTCTGGGAAAAGAAATAGGCACCGATTCAAATATTGAAATCGGTACAGCGGTTTTTATTGCCTTGAACAATGAACTTAAGAATCACGGGGTTCAATTGGCTGCACAATGCTGCGAGCATTTAAACAGAGCCGTTATCACCGAGCGCTCTGCTGCGGTTGGTTATAATATCGTTAATGCCGTCCCCGCTCCGAAGGCAGGCGGTGCTTTTGCTGCTGCAGCATATGAAGGGTTTTCGGACCCTGTAGCTCTTGAGTTCTTTAAAGCAGATGCCGGCATTGACATCGGCGGCACATTAATCGGAATGCACCTTAAGCATGTTGCCGTTCCCGTCCGCCTGAACGTAAAACAAGTCGGAAAAGCCACCCTAACAGCAGCCCGCACCCGCCCCCCACTCATAGGCGGCACCCGCACAGGCTATGACGAAGGGTTGATGTAGATAAAAGACAGAGGGACGGTTCTCTTGTCTTAAAGTGCTTGCCTTAAAGTGTTCTGTCTTAAAGTGTCTTAAAGTGTTCTTGACTTTCATCCGGGAAAACGCTAATATAACGAATACATAAACACGGAGAAGTACCCAAGCGGCTATAAGGGGCTCCCCTGCTAAGGGAGTAGGCGTGTAACAGCGTGCGAGGGTTCAAATCCCTCCTTCTCCGCCACATTGCTTAATCATTCGGAACAATGCTGTTGTCTTTTGTTCCGAATCGTGTTATAATAGAGCCATCTCTCTCGAGAGGAGGCTATTGTTACTATGGATAATCAATATATGACCGCTGCACAGGCGGCAAAACTGTGGGGAATTTCAGACCGCCGTGTGCGTGTTCTTTGCACGGAGGGAAAAATTATTGGTGCGTTTAAGGATGGAAAGTCATATAAAATCCCCGCATGTGCAACAAAACCTGCCGATGGACGGGAAAAGAATCCGATAGTTCGTTATCTTAAATGGGAAAACGAAATTATCGGTACAGTTGATGCCACAAACTCTGTAAATTTTATCCACCCCTATTATAACGAAGTTGTTTCAATGTACACCCGCGGTGCGAATGTCTGGACAAGTGAACAGTTTGCCGAATTTCTTTCAGAGCGTGTGGTCAGCCGTGACCGCCGTGATATTGAGCGAATTCTTTTCCGATGCGGATTGTCCCATTATGACGTTTTGCGGATTGCCGAAATTACACGGGGGATTCACCCTAAAGACCTGCTTTGGATAGCGGGTTTTGAAAATGAACAGCTCGATACGGTGATTACCGATGTATTTGATTCTGTGTTCCACCAACGCATAGATTTAGTCGGCGATAGCATCGACACTCCGGAGGGATATAATATCAAGCGTTACGGTGTCTATAACAATAAATACGGTATCTACAAACAGCGTATAAGCCCACTCGCAACAGACGTTGAGTCCGAAATCGCCGTATTTTTGTTGGCGCAGAAGTTGGGTATTCCCTGTTGCCCTGCTTTTCGAGCGGACAAGGACAGGGTTTTTTCTGCATTTATGTATGACTTTTCGACTGAGTATATAGTGCATTTTCGTCGATTGTTTGATGGTGCACGCTCCGATAACGAATACAAGAACCTTGTAGGTGTCCGCCCTCAATATAAGGACGATATTGCCCGAATGATTTTACTTGACTTTATCACCCGGCAAGATGACCGCCATCTTTCAAATATTGCAATTAAATTGACCAAAAATGGCGAATATTTCTATCCGCTTTATGATAACGGACGCAGCTTGTTTTATGAGGACACCGAAGAAATGGTACAGCGTGCTATCGCAGACCCCGCGACTCATGTTACAACTTTTGGTTATTCCGGCACTTATCTCGACTATGTGCGTGAAATCGCAAAGGAATACGGCAGTCTTGACAGTTTATTAAACTTGAATATAAGCGAATCCGATGTTTCTGCAATTCTCAAGGAAGCAAATTTTACAGGATACCGCTTGGACGGCGCACTCGTGTGGATAATGAAATCATTATCCATTGTGTCGGGTTTGTTGTGATTTATTCTCTTATGTTTTGCGGCTTTAATTTCTGTATTTTACGTAAAGACTTTTGTAAAGACTTTACTTAAAAGTATTGATTTTTTAGCAATTTAATCATATAATACTGTACCAAGATTATGTACAAATATTCCTATAATTGTTCCGAATGAGCATTTTTTCTTTTAGTGGGGGTAATATGCGTATCAGAGCAATAATAATAACTGCGATATTTCTTACTAATATTGTAATTATTTCATTTGCCGTTTTAGCAGGAAGAGCTTTTGTCAGGAGCAATGTCGATGCTGCTCAGGAGTCTGACCTGCAGCAAGCGGCTGTTATTACCGATGAGTTTATAAGCAGTGCTATCGAAGCTTTAAAGCTGAAAGTGGTAGAGGCATCTTTTGTTATAAGCGATTATGACAAGGCAGTATTCAGCGGTGCTCTGCATGAGCTGCAGTCACGTTATCCGAACTATATAGGAGCAGCTGTTATTAATGAAGATGGTGAAGTAATAGGATATGCAGGTGAAGTTCCGCCGCCATATAGTGTTATTTACGATGCAACCATAAAACGTGCTTTCCGGGGAGAAAGGGTAATATCAACCTCAATCGCAACCGAGAATAACGGGGTTGTATTTTATTTGGCAGTACCGATGCCCAGAGACGGAAATGAAATCCTTGTCGTCACTCTTCCGGGTATGTATTTTACCGGCCTTGTAGAGGATGTTGTTGTATGGAATACCGGTCATGTAATTATCGCCGATTCAGACGGATATATTATTGCAGACATAGTTGAAGAGCTGGTTCAAAACCGGGTTAATTTCATAAACGAGGCAAAAACAGATACATCACCGGAAATATTGATAAAAGCCGATACTACAATCAGTGCACTTAGAGGAGAATCAGGTGTCAGGCGCTTTTGGGCAGACGGAGCCGAGCGCTTTTGCGCATACCGGCCTGTCAGTGATTCGGATGAAGGCTGGGTCCTCGCAGTTACAGTGCCGCTGCACAGCAGCCCGTTTAGATATATTGACCGGGGCCTTGCAGTTGTGGGTATTGTAAGCTTAATAATAAGTATAATTGTTGCTTTTATTGCCTCCCATTTTGTAAAGAAACCGTATGACGAGGTAGTGTCATTAAAAGAAACAGCAGAAACCAATTCCAAATTCAAAAGTGAATTTCTCGCTAACATGAGTCATGAAATAAGAACACCAATGAATAGCATAGTCGGATTTACCGAGCTTGCAATGGATGACAAAATTTCCAAAAAAACCAAAGACTATCTTACTAACATTCAGGAAAATTCTGAATGGCTTTTGCAGATAATCAACGATATTTTAGATATTTCCAAAATTGAAGCCGGTAAAATGGTGCTGGAAAAAGTGCCGTTTGACCCGCAAGACCTGCTTAACACATGTAAAACAAGTATTATGCCCAGAGCATTAAAAAAAGGTCTTGAGCTCAGTTTTTACGCCGAACCTGTCACGGGACGAAAACCTGTCGGGGACCCGATAAGGCTTCGCCAGATTCTCATCAATCTTTTATCAAACGCAATTAAGTTCACAGATTCGGGAAGAATAAGACTCGAATGCTCAATAATTAATGAGCAGGAAAGTTCAATCACTGTATATGTTGAAGTTACTGATTCCGGTATAGGTATAACAAAAGAGCAAATAAATAAAATACTAACTCCTTTCACACAAGCGGAATCCGAAACAACGCGTAAATACGGCGGTACGGGTCTGGGACTCGCAATAACTAATAATCTATTGGGACTGATGGGCTCGAAGCTTAATGTGGAAAGCACACCGGGTTCAGGCAGTAAGTTTAGTTTTGAAATAACCTTTGATACAATTATAGCGACCGAGGAAGAAATGCACGAACAGCATATTTCTCAAGTAACGCTTGAAAAACCGTTATTTAACGGTGAGATTCTCCTTTGTGAAGACAATCCAATGAATCGTCTTGTAATCTGCGAGCATTTAAGCAAGGTAGGGTTAAAGTGCTTTGTTGCGGAAAACGGCAGGATAGGTGTTGATTTAATAAAAAGACGTATCGAAAATGGTATTAAACAGTTTGACCTGATTTTTATGGATATGCATATGCCCGAAATGGATGGTTTTGAAGCATCCGAAATAATAAATAAAATGAACCTTGGAATCCCGATAATTGCAATAACAGCAAATATTATGTCAGACGATAAAATCCTTTATGAAGAGAGTGGAATGCACGGTTTTGTAAGCAAGCCATTTACATCTCAGGAATTATGGCATTGCTTACTTAAATTTCTCAAACCTCTTTAATTATACTTCAAGCTTTAAATTATTTTGCAGCTTGGAAAACTCTTCTTTTGCAGCAGTGAAATCAAGGTCTTCTATTTTACGTATTAAGTTTTCACTATCGGGTATCCGGTATAATCTATCAATGTATTTTATACAGTCGAAATCATTGTTACTGAGCATTGGTTCCAGCTCATCAAGCATAGCGAGTGCCGAAACGGCATCCAAAGGTTCAACGGATTCATCGATGTAAGACTGCTCCTCATATAGTGGTGTAAGCTCTGAAAGAACTGCGTCAAGTTCTTTTTTCAGTTTATCCATTAATTCTTTATTAACCTGTTCATCACCATTTTTGAAGCAATTTTCTACGTCCAATGCCGCTTGCCGCAATAACTCATGATTTAATTGTGCTGCATTTGATTTCAGAGTATGAACAAGTCTGTGAGCCTTCTTTATATCCTCTGCTTCTACTGCACTTTCTACTTCAACAAATACATTGCGGTTTTTTTCAATAAACTTGTTGACAAGTTTCCTGTAAAGGTCACTATCTGCTCTGACACTTCTTACTTCATCCTCGGTTTGCCATACGATGGGTTCAAAATAATCCATCAAACAGTGCCATAATTCCTGAGATGTATATGGTTTACCCAAATAACCCTTCATACCGCTTGCTTTATATAAATCGCTGTCATAAGTCATTATATTTGCAGTCATTGCAACGATAGATATATCCGGGTCAATTTCTATTATTTTTTCGCTTGCTTCAAAACCGTCCATTACAGGCATATGAATATCCATGAAAACCAGGTCAAACTGTTTTTTACCGCTTTTTTTGCGGCTTTGTACAATCTCAACACCGACTTTTCCGTTTTCGGCAACTACTGTTTTCAAACCGACACGGGCAAGATGTTCACATACAACCTGCTGATTCATAATATTGTCTTCACAAATCAGGACCTCTCCTTCAAATGTGGGTTTTTGCAACTCTACGCTGACATACCTGAGTTCTTCATCACTTGCATCATCAATGGTTTCAAAGGTTACAATAAAGCTAAATCTGCTTCCGACACCCGGAATACTTTCTACGGTAAGCTTACTACCCATCATTTCTACGATATTTTTGGAAATTGTGAGTCCAAGACCGGTGCCGCCATATTCCCGTGTAATTTCGGAATCTGCCTGCATAAACGGTTCAAATATTTTTTCGATTTGGTCCTGTGTCATACCGATTCCCGTATCTTTTACTTCAAAGAGCATTGTGATGGAATCATCATCTGAGCTGACAACACTTGCAAACAGCTTGATTACACCTTTATGAGTAAATTTAACAGCATTTGATAATAAATTTACCAATACCTGCAGTAATCTTGTCGGATCACCCAACGGAATACGGTCGGTGGTCGGCTCAAGATATACACGAAGCTCCACATCCTTATCCATTGCTTTCGGTAAAATGGTTGCCTGACACACCGATGTTATATCATATGGGTTAAATGGTACACGCTCAAGTTCAAACTTACCTGTTTCGATTTTTGAAATATCTAGTATTACATTAATAATTTGTAAAAGAAGCTTTGAGTTGTCAGTAATTTTCTCTATATATTCCCTTGTTTTATCCGTCATGTCCAAATCCTGTGCAAGCTCCGAAAATCCCAGAATACTGTTCATCGGAGTTCTGATTTCATGGCTCATGTTTGCAAGAAATACTGTTTTTGCATGATTGCTCATTTCGGAAACTACTGCTGCTTGTTTCAAATCCCTTTGAAGGTTAATTATTTTTATCTGATGCCGGACTCTGAGTTTTGTTATGTTTGCATCAAAGGGTTTTCTTATATAATCGATTGCTCCTATGGACAATCCTGCATATTCGCTGCTGTTTTCAGTCATACCTGTAATAAATATAATAGGTATGTCTTTTGTTTTATTATCCTTTTTAAGCTCGACAAGAACATCAAATCCATTCATATAAGGCATTATTACATCAAGTAAAATAATGTCGGGCAAAACTTCATTTGCTTTTTCCAATGCAGATAATCCGTCCTTTGCCGTATATACAAGATAATCGTCATCGAGTATTTCAATAATATCTATTAAACTCTGCTTATCATCGTCTACAACCAGTACCTTATTTTTTACAGGTTCCTGCATTTATATAACTCCTTTAATATTTTATATGAGCTAAATTGTTTTCTTAAGCTTACTAAGCTCCTCGGCAGCCAGCTTGAATTCAAAATCGTCTATATTTTTGGCAAGTTCTTCCGCTCCCTTAATCGCGTACAGTTCGGGAAGCATTTTTCTGCTTGCAGTTTCGTTTACTTCAAGAATATTTTCGAGTTTATTTAATATTGCCGATATATCATCCTTGTCGATAATCGCTTCAATAAATCTTGACTCATTTTCTTTGAGCAGGGGTTCTAAGCCTTCAATTACCGACTGCAGCTCTCGTTTGAGATCTTCCATTTTTTCCTTTTCAAGCGGTTTTCTTCCTTTTGACAGCATTAACTCGACTGCTGCCGCCGCTGATTGAAGCTTCTTTTCACCGATTTGTCCGGCATTTCCTTTTAATGTATGTGCAAGTCTGTGAGCAAATATCACATCCCCTGTTTCATAAGCCTTAACAATTTCCGCATATGTTGTCTTGTTGCTTTGTGCAAAATAATAACGTCTTTGCTTTTGTTGTTTTTCGTATTCAACCGATTGTCTGTGTCTGTCAACAATAGAGTAACCTTCAATAGGCAGGTAATTACTCAAACATCCCCACAATTGCTGCGATGTAAAGGGTTTTCCGATAAAATCGTTAAATCCGTTTTCTTTATAAAGTTCAAGGTCATTTGACATTACATTTGCAGTTATTGCTATTATCGGAGATTTCACTCCCAAAGCCGCAATTTGTGATGCGGCTTCCAGACCATCCATCACCGGCATATGAATATCCATAAAAATGATATCAAACGGTTTTTCTCCTCTGTGAGCACGTGCTGTTACAATTTCGACACCTTCTTGTCCGTTATCGGCAACGACAGCATTAATCCCGACCATAGTAAGATGGTCATGTATAACTCTTTGATTTAAGTTACTGTCCTCACATATCAAAGCATCTCCTGCAAATTTCGGTATTTCAATATCGCTGAATATTTTTTTCGGTGTCTGCACTGTAATATCGTCATCATCGATTGTATCGAATGTAAGTTCAAACCCGAACCTGCTTCCTACACCAAGTGCACTTTCAACCTCGAGTGTACCACCCATCAGTTCAATAATATTTTTTGTTATTGCAAGCCCTAGCCCCGTACCGCCGAATCTGCGTGTCACACTGCCGTCTGCTTGCATAAATGGTTCAAAGATGCGTGAGACTTGCTCTTTTTTCATTCCGATTCCGCTATCTCTGACTTCAAAATAAATTGTTATTTTATTCTCTTCCGTTTTTACTATTGTTGCCAGAAGTTTTATTACCCCGACATTTGTGAACTTAACGGCATTTGAAAGAATATTCATTATTACCTGACGAAGCCTTATAGGGTCTCCAACCAGTTTTTTTCCGAGAGACGGTTCTGCATAACAATACAGAATTATACCCTTTTCTTCTGTTTTCGGCATTATTGAAAATTGACAATATGCGAACATTTCCGTTAAATCAAACGGAATATTCTCAAGTTCAATTTTGCCGGACTCGATTTTTGATATATCGAGGATGTCGTTGATAATTTTGAGCAGCCAATCTGCACTTTCCAGTATTTCACTTAAATAACCTGCTGTTCTCGGAGAATTATAGTCATATTGCGCAAGCTCTGCAAAACCGATTATACTGTTCATCGGTGTTCTTATTTCGTGACTCATGTTGGCAAGAAATTCACTCTTGGCACGGTTTGCAGCGTCGGTTTTCGTTAGTTCCTTGTCATAAACCCTATGTTGAAAAAGAATTATCGAACATATAAATATACTGACAACTAAAATAGTTTGCACAGCATCCGTATATTTGATTGATTCCAAATATTCATATGAGCCGCCAAGATTTGCTATATAATCAGGGTACAACGAATTTATGTAATAACATAAACACACGACCAGAACATATAATATTGAAAAGATAACAGATATCCGGCCCTTTAAATGAAGGAATATTATCGCAAATCCCAGAATGAAATATGCTTCAGCAGATGCGCTTACACCTCCCAATGCAAAAAATATCATCGGCAGGAAAATAAAGCATACGGTAATGAGCGTAATCATTGTTCCAATGTAATAAATATGAAAAGCGTGATATATAAACATTGCAAGAGTAATAAAGAATATTATTCCCAATAACGCAAAAAATAACACAGGCTCGGCACCCATGATTACCCGTGTTACAAACCCGAACAGCAGACATAAAACAGCCGCAAAATAAGCAGAATTCAGTCTTCTTGCCTCTATAGACAGATTCTCACCTTTAAAAATGCCTTTTAGTGCCTTTTTAATTATTCCCATGATAATATTTAATCCTCCGTAATAATGACCAAATAACGGACGTTATTATTGCAAAATAAAGTACAAACGACTCTCCTATTCTACCCTAAAAAACGTCACAAATCAAGAGAAATAAACAATTTATTCACAATTTTCAGCAATGAATATATATTACAAACACCGGTATTTTTATGCACCGGAAATATCCATTTATGTTAATTATTCCGCCGTACGCAGTTTGCATGTGAAAATGAATTTTGCACCTTCGTCGATATCGGACTCAACCCAAATATCTCCGTTCATAAGATTAATAATATTCTTTGACAATGCAAGACCGACTCCTATACCGCCGTGTTTTCTTGAACTGCCTCCGTCTGCCTGTTGGAAAATGTTAAACAGTTCCTTTTGCTGCTGTTTTGGAATACCGACACCGTTATCGCTTACCTCCACCTGAACAACACTTTCATTACCATCACCTGTAACCTCAAAAACCTCAACAGTAATTTCACCCTTTTCCGGAGTGTATTTAATTGCGTTTGAGAGCAGGCAGTTTAATACCTGAGTAAGACGTTTTTCATCTCCGATAAATAACTTTGGCAGGGATTGCTCAATAGATGATATAACCTTCTGGTGCTTCATATCAGAATAACGAAGAGATTCATTTATCACATTATCCAGCATTTCCTTAAAGGAAAATTCCGAAACATCAAGTTTAATAACACCATGCTCCATTCCCGAGATATCAAGTACATCGTTTATAAGCTCAAGTAAATGTTTTGAGGCTTTCTCAAGTTCTTCAAGGTATGTTCCGGATTTTTCCGGACGCTTTTTCGCAAGGCTAAGCATCCCCATGATTGCATTCATCGGCGTACGCATCTCGTGGCTCATTCTTGAAAGAAATTCACTTTTTGCCCGGTTTGAATATTCTGCCTGCTCTTTTGCGGCAACAAGCTCGGCCTGAAGCTTCAAAACAACGTTTAAATTGCTTTCGAGTGCATTGCGTTCAATAATCCGTACTTGATTTCTGAGTCTCATTTTAACAATGGGTGCATGAAGCGGTTTAGTTATATAATCTGCCGCTCCAAGTGTTAATGCTTTTTCCTCAGCGTAAATTTCGTCGACACCCGTTATGAATATAACCGGGATGTTCTCTGTTTCTTTCGTATTTTTCAAAACACTCAGAACATCATATCCGTCCAACTCGGGCATTATGATATCAAGAAGAATAACATCGGGTAAAACTCTTTGTGCGATTGAAATGGCTTCATTTCCGATTTTAGAAATATAGACCGTATAGTCCTGACTCAACATTTCAGTCAGCGTTTGAATAATTATTTGGTCGTCATCCACAATTAGTACAGAACGCTTATTATCTTCGCTCATTAATATCTCCTAACCCTGCTTGCTCTGCAACTCTTGGAGTGTTTGCTCTGCACGGTTGAAATCGTAGTTCTCCATATGCTTTATCAGCTCTCCCGCTCCGGGGATATTTCGGATATCTGTGAGCAGATTCAAGCAATCCGTGTTGCCGTCCTTAAGTAACGGCTGAAGCTTCTCAAAGAGCTTCTTAATCTGCTTCGGAGCCAGCGGCTTGGTAATTTCATATGACTTGATATTATTAAGCATCGGTTTCAATTCATCGATCAGTTTATCAAACTCGTGCCTGAGAATATTAAGGCTATCCTGCGGTACATCCCTTTTATCTGTTTTTAATATTTCCTCAATAGTCTCTGCCGCTTTCTTCAGACTTGCTTTTTGAAGCTGAGCTGCATTTCCTTTAAGCGTGTGCACGATACGGTGTGCAAGCTTTCTGTCATCATTGTCAATCGCTTCGACCAGCTCTTTGAATTTACCTTGGTTATTCTGGATAAAGGTCAGCTGCAGTTTTTTAAGCAGTTCATCTTCTCCGGTTATTTCTTCCTCTTCTTCGACGACACTTATGCTTACGGGTTTAATATATTTCAGCAGTGTATTCCAAAGGTCTGTTGTCGTAAATGGTTTTCCGAGGCAATCGGGCATACCGTTTCTTTTGTATGTTTCCAAATCGCTTGTCATTATATTTGCAGTTAATGCTACTATCGGTATAGTACTGTCCAGAGTTTTTATTTTATTTGCCGCTTCAATACCATCCATTATCGGCATAAAAATGTCCATAAAGATAAGGTTGAACATTTTTTTGTTTTTTTCCAGACGGTCTTTAATAATATCTACACCTATTTGCCCGTTATCTGCTGCAATCGTTTTCAAGCCCACCCGCATCAGGTGTTCACGGATAAGCTCCTGATTTATCGGATTATCGTCACATACAAGCACTTCACCCTCAAAGTGAGGTTTTTCGAGAGAACTGCTGTGGATATGTTCACGGCCGCCATCTGATTTTTCTGCTGTTTCAAATGAAATTTCAAACCCGAACACACTTCCTTTTCCCGGTGTGCTCTCAACGGTCAGCTTCCCTCCCATAAGCTCAACGATATCGCGTGCTATTGTAAGTCCAAGTCCTGTTCCGCCGTATTTTCTCGTTGTGCTTGAATCGGCTTGAATAAAGGGTTCGAAGATATCTTCGAGCTGTTTTTTGTTCATGCCGATTCCGCTGTCTTTTATCTCAAAGTATACTGATGTAACTTCATCATTTATGTTCTTTTTTTCTGTTGAAAATACTATTAATCCTGTTTCTGTGAATTTCACTGCGTTATATAAAATGTTTATAAGCACCTGATAAAGCCTTATGGGATCACCTATCAGTTTCTTTCCTGTAAGCGGCTCGGTATTGACTTCCAGCTCAAGACCTTTTTCTTTTATGTTCGGCAGTATAACCGACTGACAGCGCATCAGAACCTCGTTTAAGTCAAACGGCTCATTCTCGAGCAATACCTTTCCTGCTTCGATTTTTGAAATGTCGAGAATGTCATTGACTATTTGAAGTAACCATACAGAGCTGTCTTTTATTTTCCTGACATATACTTTTCCCTCGGGAGCAATTCTTTCATCGGGCATATCGAGTGCAAGTTCGGAAAAACCGATTATGCTGTTCATCGGTGTCCTTATTTCATGGCTCATTGTTGCAAGGAACTCACTTTTCGCCTTACTTCGTTCCTCTGCTTTATCGGCGCGACGGATTTCTTCTGCAATTGCTTTTTGTTCACTAAGGTCCCGTGCATATCCCGCTACTACTGCCTCGCCTTTCATCATTATACGCACCATTGTAATTTCAAACGGCATCGGATCACCATTTTCGGGATTCAGGTATGTCCATTCAAAACGTGAATAACCCTCGTCAAATGCTTTATTCAGATACTCCGCTTTCATTTCGTTTGACGAACGGCCGCATGGCTGGAACTCCGGTATTATGCTGTTAAACTTTTCATTGTATTCCTCTCTTGAAGCAGCACCAACAATTTTCATTGCTTCAAGGTTACAGTCAATGAACTTATAATCCCTGCCGATCAAGCGGCATGCAAAAGGCATTGCATCAAGCATCAGGCGCATACGCTGTTCGTCTTCTACAATAGTTTTTAATGCCTGTTCCAGCTCGTTATTTGCTTTTTTGATTTCATCCATCATTTTGATATGCTCACGCATATCACGTGTATACTCTGCAAATGCGTAGTCATTTTCGTATTCGACCCTTACGTAGATAACCTCTGCAGGCATCAGTGAGCCGTCGGGCATTTTATATACCCATTCAAACTCACAGACCCCTGTCTCAAACACTTGCTTGATATTTTCTTTGACCATATCTGCAGAAAGCCGTCCGTTAGGCTGATACTCGGGATCGAGACCCTGTTTTACAGCAAGGCACTCCTGCTTTGTATTAAATCCGAAAAGATTAACAGCTATTTCATTGCAGTCAATCATTTCGGAATTGCGGTTCCATAATCTGACACAAAGAGGGGTTTTTTCCATTAAGAGTCTTGCCCGCTCATTTGCTTTTGCAAGATCATTGTTGACAGATTCAAGCTCCTCCGAATAATCATTGACAGCATCCTTTACACGCATATAAAGAATTTGGTTTGATATACGTTTTTGCAAGAGAGGCCCGGAGAATGGTTTTGTAATATAATCGACCGCTCCGAGACTGAAGCCTTTTTTCTCACTTTCCTCATCGCTCTTGGATGTCAAAAATATAACGGGGATATGTTTATAGCGGTTGTCTGCTTTTAATTTAGCAATTGCTTCAAAGCCGTCCATTTCCGGCATTTCGACATCGAGCAAAATGAGGTCAGGTATATCATGCTCAAGGTTTTCAAAAAGCGTGGATGCCTGTTGAACGGTATATACCTTATAAAATTCCTGAAGCAGTCTTTTTCCTTGCTCCAATGTCGCCAGATTATCATCCACCAGTACTATTTTGTGACGTCCGCTCATATCAAACCTCCGTATCATTTATAAATGCCGAGAGTTTATCCTTGACACTTTTGTATTTTCCCTGATTGATTATATTTCTAAGCCATGCAACAAGCCCGTCATCCGATGTATAATCATAAAGCTCTATCTCCGCCATTACAGTATCTATTTCATCAATATCGAAGCTTTCACAGGCATCAAGAAGCTTTTTTAAAAGCGGTTTCTCCGGTTTATCTTTTTTCGCTTTTTCCTCTACCCTTGTTTTTATCAGTGCATTTTCAATATTTATCAGCATTGTGGTCATATTATCAAGAAACTGCTGATTATTTTCAAGGACGAAACTATAATCACCGTTATTAGCCGCTTTCTCCAAGGCTTCCGCTTCATCACCGATTTTCGAGGCAAATATCCCGCGGCTGGAGCCTTTGATCCCGTGAATCGTTACCCCATAGGTAACAAGCTTATCTATTGTTACGCCTTTTATAATACTCAGCAGCGGCCGTGTATTATTAAGGAATGATTCGAGAACCTTTAATAAAGTCTCCTCATTATATCCGAAATGTATAATACCTTTTTCAATATCAATTTCCGGTATATCGCTTCTTATAAGCCTTCTGTCCTTACTCCGTCTTGTTGTTTCAATATTTATGATTTTATCTGTAAGTAAGGCTTCGGCATCTTTATTGCGCACCCATTGCCGCAGAACTAAATCGAGCCGTGCTACATCTATGGGTTTTGCGATAAATGCCTGAAAACCTCTGCTTAGGAACATTTCTTCATTACCGGTTACCGCATTTGCAGTAAGAGCAATAATGGGTACCGATTTTGCGTATTTTGAATCGATTTCTTCTCTGATTATCCTTGTTGCTTCAACACCGTCAATCCCGGGCATCATATGGTCCATAAATATTGCATCGTATTCAACTTTTCTGCTGCGTATTGTGTCAATTGCCTCCTGTCCTCCTGTCAGGCAGTCGATAGTCATTCCGTATAACCCCATAAGGCCTTTTGCAACATCAAGGTTTGTAGAGTTATCATCGACTATCAAAATCCGTGCATATGACAGATTAAGCCTTGTCATTTTTGCATGCTCGAAGCTTTTAATAGAGTAATCAAAGTTTTTAAGACTTTCTATAACCTCGGTACCGATTGTTTCATCATTGACATATTTCAGCTTAAGATTTACGGTAAATGTGCTTCCTTCTCCATATTCGCTCTCTACGTTTATTGAGCCGTTCATCATATCTACTACTTTTTTTGAAATGGAAAGCCCGAGACCGGTCCCTTCAATCCGCCGGTCTGCCCGTACGCGCATATTATCCTCTTCCATTTTTCCGTAAAGGGTAAAGAGCCTGTCCATATCCTCGGGTTTGATACCGACACCTGTGTCCTTTACCCAGGCTGTCATCCAAATGTCATCACCGTCGCGTTGGCATTTCACGCCAAGCTCAACAGTGCCTTCCTTGGTAAACTTAAAGGCATTGGAGAGCAGGTTGTTAAGCAGCTGCTTTATACGAAGCTCGTCACCGAACAGGTAATTCGGTAAATCCGGTTCAAGCTTTAAGACAAGCTTGATGGGTTTATCGTCAATATAAAGAGCACTTTGTGTAATCGTGTCGTTAAGAAGGCTCGGAAGGTCGAATCTTATCGGGTTAAGAGCAAGCCTGTCAGCTTCTATTTTTGATATATCCAGAATGTCGTTTACAAGGTTTAAGATTGTTTCGCCGGACCTGTACACTTTAATTAAATTCGAGTATGTTTCATCATCAAGCTGGACGGTTTCCAAGGTGAGTTCTGTCAGACCGATAACTGCTGTCAGCGGTGTCCGCATTTCATGGCTCATGTTCGCAAGGAAGTTGCTTTTTGCCCGTGATGCGGCCTGTGTTGCTTCCTCCATTTTTATCCTGTGTGTAACATCATATGCAGCCCCGACGATTCCTTTAACCTCGCCGTTGCTTATAAGCGGTGTTGCTATAATTTCAAATACGGGTGCATTACCGCTAACTCCTTTAATCCGTGTTTCCGTTAATATAAAGCGTTTTTCACGTAAAACTGTTTTTTCGGTTTCCATATAATCATCTACAACGCTTGCAAGCAGTTTGTTTCCATAGCCGTTACTTCCGACAATATCTTCACTCTTACAGCCGAAGTGTTCTTCAAAGCTTTTATTTATCCGGATGAAGTTGTGTTCAAGGTCCTTTGCGAAAAGAATCTCAGGAACGGAATTGAATATTCCTTCCAAAACTGATTTTTCAATGACAAGTTCATTTTGAAGAATATCTTTTTGCTTTGTATGCCTGCGGTTTACTATAATAAAAATACATGCACCGATAATAAACAGGGTTCCGACAATCATTATAATTATCATTGAAACAAAGAACTGCGGATTGGATTCGCGGATTGATGGAACCGTGTTTATTATTTCAGAGCCTTCGGGCAGATTATTTTTGCTCAATTTAAAAGCATCAAGCTGCTCTTTATCAAATACCCAGCGGTTAAATGAGGTTGAATCATAAATTATAGGTATTTCCTCTGCGGATTTTCCATCGAGCAGCTGACGCAGCATTGTTGAAATCTCAACTGCGTATTTTTGATAATCAAGGCACTTACCGCCTACGGCATTATACTCAAGCTCTGTTGAATAAACAGAAAATATTGGTGTTTTACTGTATCTTTCAAGCAGCCGCTTGCTTTCACTGAGAGTAAAGTATTGGTGTTCGGAATCGACAAAATATGAGCCCACAAATAAAAGTGAATTATCGGAAAGCCCGCCTATTTGTTCAAGCAGTGTCACTGCTGTCAGATTTTCGTTATATGTAATTGAAAGATTCGGGTGGCTGCTAAAACCGGTTAAGTCAGCTTCTATATCGGCTCTGTACTTTTGCCCTTCGGCTGTAAAGTCATTAATTACGAGTAACCGCTCGGTATCCGGGAACATTATAAGAGCCTGTTCAACTGTTGCTTTTGCTTCTATGTTTTTTACGATTCCCGTAAATTGATAATGATAGTCATAATCCTGCAGTACATCTATGCTTCTTTCACTTGTACCATAAAATAATACGGGAACATTTCGGAAAAACAGGTAGTAATAGTCCTTTAGAAAATCGAGCGCAACGTCGCCCGAAACTATTACCGCCGCTACACTTTTTGATACAAGGTCGGCACGGAGAATTGATGCGAGCAGCGGCAGGCTGAACTGACCTCTGCTGTGACGCCTTGAATCGAGATTGATTGTCATCCAGTCAATAGACATATCATTAACAAAGGATTCCCTCAGGTCGGATATAAATTGGTCTTCTCTTTGAAGTTCAATGCTGGTAGAAAGAATATGCACGACAGTTTTTTTCTGATCGGAATCTTGCGTAAGAACATCATTTAGGATTTTATCGGCTGTTCCGTTATTTATCAGATTTTCAAGTGCCGAAGTAATTTGAGGAATCAGTGCTTCGTGTGATTTATGCATGTACAGGTATTCGGTAAGCAAATCCACGTCGCCTATGCGGGTGATGCTGTGTCTTTCCCCGTGTGTTTCATGGTCGCGTTCGACAAGGACAACAACCTCGTACTCTTCATTTACAAGCCCGTCAAGTAAAGCACGGCTTGTTACTTTTTCTGTAATTGTCACGCTGTCGGGGAGTCTTTCGAGGATATATGTCCTGTTTTCAAGTATTCCGACATGCAGGCCGTCAAGCTCGCTCCAGCTGTTAATCCGCATTTGGCTGCCTTCGCGGGCAAATACACGTACGTTTATCCGTTCAAGAATCACGGGTACCTGACGCAGGTTTTCATATACGGTATGCAGGTTCGGATATCCTGCTATTACACCGTCGATAACATTATCGTTTGCCTGAGTATATCCCTCTCTTACAATAGGAGAAACAAAATCAACTTCAATTCTTATATCCCGAAGGGCTGTATAAAGCAAGCGGTCAATGGAAAGAGGGCTGTTGTCGGTGGTTGCGATAACCAGATGCATCTGCTCACCGGTACTGTTTGCACTGTTTGAATTTTCAATTGCGAATGCAATTCCTGAAACGGACAGTATCAGGACTGTAACCAAAAAAACATTAAAGCACCTGCGGAGTTTACTCATTTGTTATCTCCAATCTTTGTTAATTTCTGCCGGAAATTAATTGCTTCAGGTTTTGCTTCGGGATTTTTTATGTTTTGCTTTTGGGTTTTATGTTTTACTTTTGGATTTTTTATGTTTTGCTTTTGGGTTTTTTTGAATCTCTTTTTATTGCTTCAAACTCATCTATGAGTTTTTGAACATCTTCGGCAGGCGGGTACTCACATGACATGTCAACCTTGGTATCTGCTATGACCAGTGCAAGGAAAAAGGGCATTTCTTTCTTTTTTATCAGCTCATTGTAGCCTTTTAAGACAAGAAGCATATTTTCCACTGCTGCGTCCGATGACTCTGATTTTTCCAGAGCATTCTCATAAAGCTCTTTGCATGTAAGAAAAGATACCAGTGCAAGCTTTTGCGGTAACTTCGGGTTTAACTTGCTTATGAGCTCTAAAAGGTTTTCTTTTTGATTATCCCCGTACGGGAATGCCCAATCGGCGTATACACGGTTTTCTTCACGAATCGTTTTTTTACTTTTGAATTGGAAGAGTCTAAATTCCCCCAGTGCCATATTTATAACCTTTCCATTATGTTTACTCTTGGCAATCTGTCACTAAGCCCTGCCAGAATATCATTTGTAATTGTACCGGCTATTTCTGCCAAGTCCTCACAGCGTATTTCTTCATTTCCGTCCTTGCCGATAAGT
Source organism: Oscillospiraceae bacterium (assembly GCA_009784725.1). Taxonomy (GTDB): domain Bacteria; phylum Bacillota; class Clostridia; order Oscillospirales; family Oscillospiraceae; genus WRMH01. The sequence continues at coordinate 122,635 of WQXS01000003.1, read as the reverse complement.
GTTGCAATGTCTCCTGCTTGTGTGTCCTTCGCATCTGTAACATCAAGTATTAACATGTCCATGCATATTTTGCCTATTATCGGTACAACGCAGCCGTTTACAATTGCTTTTGCGCCTTTTCCCGATGCATGGCGCGGAAACCCGTCGGCATAACCTATGCATACAGTGGCTGTTTTTATTCTTTTTTCTGCCGTGAATGCCCTGCTGTAGCTGACGCTCTCCCCTGCTTCTATCCACTTCACCTGTGCAATGATTGCCTTGAGCGAGAGTACGGGGCGCAGATTTGCAAGTACCTTTGTTTCATCATTTTGGCTCTTTATGCCGTAGAGCATTATTCCGGGACGGACATAATCGCTTTGCAGCTCCGGGTAATTATATATCCCATAACTTGACCGGGTATGAAGCTTCCCGGCGTTCAGTCCTTGTGCTTTTAGCTTTTTAACCAGCTCATTAAACAAGTCAAGCTGTTTATGTGTGAACTCTATTTCGCCTTTATCCGTGCTGTCCGGTGAGGCAAGATGTGTTGCCGTTCCTTCTACTGTCAAATTTTTAAGGTTAAAAATACTTTCGACTTCATCATAGTTAGACGAATCTATTCCGAGTCTGTGCATACCTGTGTCGATTGCAATATGAATTTTCATTTTATACTGCGTATCATTAAGCGCCTTTGCATAAGCGCCGTCGGGTACAAGCTGGGTCAGGTTATTATCATACAGGAATTTTGCATCACCCGGATGGGTACAGCCAAGTATGATTATTTCTGCCTGCGGGACATACTGTCTGAGCTGAACTCCCTCGGAGACCGTTGCGACGGCAAATGATTTAATACCTTTAGCCGCAAGATGCCGGGATATACCTTCTACACCGTGCCCGTAAGCGTTGGCTTTGACAACTGCCATTATTTCGCAGTTTTGCGGTATTATCCTTCTTATGTCCTCCAGATTGTTTTCGAGAGCGTTTAAATCAATCTCTATCCAGGCGCGCCCGCGCTCTTGCGGTTTATTATCCATACCACTCGCCTCGCGGTGCCTGTAATGCAAGGTCCAAAAGAATATCCACCAGCTCCGGATAGTCAATACCTGCAGCTTTCATCATTTTCGGAAGCTGGCTGTGTGCCGTGAATCCGGGAATTGTGTTCGCTTCGCTGAAAACGATTTCACCGTTTTCTTTAAGGAATAAATCAATCCGCGCATAACCGCGGCAGCCGAGTGCTTTAAATATTTTTTTGCCTGCTTCCTGCAGCCTGCGTTCACTTTCCGCATCTATTCTCCCCGGGGTGTGGATTTTTGATGTTTTAAGAGTGTATTTTTCCTGATAATTGAAAAACCCGTCCGACACTTCGATTTCATTTATTCTGCCGGTTTGCAAGTCATGGTTTCCGATAACCGAACAGCCGACCTCTTTACCGTCGATATTTTCTTCGATAATTACTGCGTCATCATAAATAAATGCCTCTTTAACGGCAGCAGGAATATCTGCAAGGTTGTTTATTTTAGACACTCCTATAGAAGAACCTGCTTTAATCGGTTTTACAAACACAGGCAGGCTGAGACTTTTGACTGCGGTGAGAAGCTCATCTTCTCCCGGTACATATTCAAAGGAGACGGATTTTGGTACACTGATTCCCAGGATTGAAACAATTTGATGTGACCTTTCCTTGTCCATACAAAGTGATGATGCTGCCGAGCCGCTTCCGACAACGGGAATTCCGGAAAGCTCGCACAATCCCTGAATCGTCCCGTCCTCGCCGTTTCTGCCGTGAAGTACGGGAAATACTACATCAACATGGACTTTTTCAGGTAGACCGTTTTCATAAACAAGAATACCACCGCCGCGGTCGGGAGATATAAATGCTTTGCTTAGTTGGTTTTTATCTTTATGCCAGTTATCACCCGGTAGGTCTTCTACTGAGCCGGAGAACTTATACCATGACCCTTTGTTGGTTATTCCGAGCATCAGGATATTATATTTGTCTTTGCTTATTGCTTTTATTACCGAGTATGCCGAGTTTAATGATACTTCGTATTCCGGCGAAAATCCGCCGAAAATCACGGCAACTGTTTTTTTGCTCATAGATACCTGCCTTTAGCCGAAATGATTGTTATGTCTGCCTGTGGGCTGTTACTCCATAGAAAAATGAACCCCTATGTGTTTTATAACTTTGATATTGTAGCATAAATGTGAAGCTATATAAAGTTTTTCTTGATAATTTAACCATATTTTTTCTATATTTTTCTTAACAATTCTTTCTTTTATTCTTCGTACGGATTTATTTTGGTTATTGTCCCGTCATCGCTGATTTCAAGCTCTGTGTACATGACGCAGCGGAGCGGTGTTTTTCCGCCGGACATGGAGCTGTCATGATAGAACAGATACCACTTACCTTTAAACTCGACTATGGAATGATGTGTTGTCCAGCCTATGACAGGCTCCATCAGCCTGCCTTTATATGTAAAGGGTCCCTGCGGACTGTCACTTTCGGCATAACAAAGATAATGTGTCGGGCCGGTTGAATATGAAAGATAGTATTTATTTTTAAATTTATGAAGCCAGGGACCTTCGAAATACCATCTGTTTTTATCGTCTGCAATCAGCGGTTTGCCGTTTTCGTCAAGGATTTTTAGTTCTTTTGGGTTTGATTTGAAGCTGAGCATGTCCTCATTCATTTCGGCAACCATTGGCCCAAGTGCTGTTTCGTTTCCTTGCGGTCCGTCCGAACCGGGAACCATTTTTGGGTCACCCCCGGTAAACTCCCCTGTCTGCCATTTTTCAAGCTGCCCGCCCCAAAGACCGCCGAAATACATGTATGCTTTGCCGTCATCATCGACGAAAACAGCGGGGTCGATGCTGAAGCTGCCTTTTATATAATCGGGCTCGGCTTTAAAGGGGCCTTCGGGTTTATCGCCTGTTGCGGCTCCTATGCGGAAAATACCGTCCTTGTCTTTTGCGGGGAAATAGAAATAATACTTCCCGTTTTTATATGCAGCGTCGGGAGCCCACATTTGCTTGCTTGCCCAGGGTACGTCTTTTATATGGAGTGCTTCTCCATTGTCCATGCACGGAGCGCCGATATCATCCATCGACAAAACATGGTAGTCCTGCATTTGGAAGTGATCACCCTCACCATCGTCAAGGCCTTCGTTTTCCAGGTCATGTGAGGGGTAAATATATATTTTTCCGTTAAAAACGTGAGCCGACGGGTCGGCAGTATATATATGCGTAACCAGCGGCGTTCTGAATTTAGAGTTATTTTGCATTAATGTTCTCCTTTATTCGTTTCTGTCTATTTTTTCTTTTTATTTGCTTTTATTAATTTGTTTTTGTTAATTTGCTTTAACTTATTTTCCTGCTCACTCTTTGCTGCTGCCCGTGTTGGGTGGAGTAATTATATCATAAGCATTTATCACGCAAAAGAAATTTCGATTATCTCAACGTTTTTAACTTCGAAGGGGCCGGGAGTGGGTTTTTTGCTTCTCGGGCGTCCGAAAAAGTCCGTGTCGAATATAAACGGGGTTTCGTCGGGATTTTCGAAAAGCATTTCTGCCTGAAACCCGTGTCCGAGTGTATCGGTTGCTATAATTTTTCCCGCAGCTTTCTTAAATATATCCGGGTTTGTGATGTGGAAAACTACATTGCTGCTATCCCTGTTGATTTTAAATGCAATTGCGGTACCCTTGTTTACTGCTGCATTTTTTTCCTTTTGGTACGGCAGGGCGCTATTCAGATAAAGATTTCCTTCCATTGCTACGGGAAGTTTTTCCTGTTCCAAACCTTTTTTTGCTCTTTCGGGGTTTTCCCATGCTTTTTCATCATCACAGCTTGGATAGCCGGTGTACACTGCCGTGCCTACGGGATATGCGGTGTAGGTTAATGCACCGAGAAAACCTTCGGTTTCGGTGAGCGGTTCGTTTCCGAAAAAAGAACGTGTCACGGGCTTATCAGGGGTATCATCGTTTTCAGGACGTATGAAAACATTATTACAGAACCTGTCATCTCCGCCTGGGAACATCATAACACCCGCAACTGCTGTGCTGTGCGGCACATGATAAGGAGTGTAGCGATTGAGTTCCTGTGATAAAGCAATCTGCCCTGCAAACAGGTTGTGCACCATTGCAATGCCCTGTGCAATATTTTGAAATGATACCGGTGACAGAAAAATATTGTGGTCAACGGTTGTGGGGCCGTGACTGACTTCGATGAATATATCTGTGCTGTCATGGTCGAAAAACAAGTTTCGCGTTACATGTGTTCCTTGCGCCTGCCAGTCAAGCCAGAGACCTCTGTGGGTATTGTGTATTACATTTCTTGAAATGACCGTATCTATTGCGGCATGAAGCTTGATACCGCCGGTTTCGGCGCCTGCAAGCTCTCTTTTATGGACGATGTTATATATATGATTGCTTTCAATACGGCTGAATGCACATCCTAGATGCCCGACAATGCCTGTTTGCCCGCAGTTATAGATTACGTTGCTTCTTACTATATGACTTCCGATATTATCACGGCTCCAGTTGCCGTTGACTGCACGGAAAATAACCTCGCGTTCTCTTTGAGTGCCTTGCTTAAATTTCAGATGGTTCCACTCATTATGCCCTGTACTTGCGTCTTTTCCAAGGCTTATGCCGCTGCATTTTGAATCACTTATTATATTGTTTTCGATGATCCAGCCTTTACTCCAATGCGGTCCGATAAGCCCCTCCTGAAATGCTGTCGGCGGAGCCCACTGGGTTGCTGCCTGTTTAAGAGTAAACCCTCTTACTGTAATATAGCTATATCCGGGTTTTGCCGGGAAAAAGACATGCGGGCGTACATTGATTTCTACATTCCCGGTTGTCGGGTCTTCATTGTGAAAGTTTGCGTAAATGGTTGTGTTGTAATCGTCTATACTGCAATACCATGTGTATTTTGAAAATTCGGGTTCTGTAGAGCTTTTCGATATAACCGGTTTTTTCACTTTATTAATGTCTGTTGCTTCATACATTGAACGTCCGTTCAGGTATACCTCTCCAAGATGATATACTCTGTCGTAGACCATTAACCAGTCGCCGTATATAACTTCCTGATAAGGATTAAATTCACCAAAATAGTCGTTTTTTATTACCGTCTTCCAAATGTTGCCTTCCCGTACCCAGTCGGTGACAACCTCGGCTCCGGTTATTGTTACGCTTTCACCTTTTGCTGCCTGATATGTAATACGCTTAGCCGCCGTTCCAGCTCTGTACGGTTTTACCCACTCCCGGTAGACGCCTTTATGTACGGTAATAATGTCACCGGGCTGTGCTGCTTTTGCCGCTGTGTTTATTGTAAGAAACGGCTCTGCACGGGTTCCGGGATTAAGATTGCTTCCTTTTTTAGAAACATGATATTCCATTATGCAAAGTACCTTCCATCTCTGTGGTTTTGTGAAAGACATAATATCATTTAACGTGTAAAAAGTATAGCCTGCAGTAAATACAACAAAGGAAGCCAATGGCTTCCTTTGTTGTGAAGATTAGAGGATAAAAAATAAAAAAAGTTTAGCGACCCTGCATTGTTAATGTAACAGGTATATGTTAAGCATCCTAGCAAAAAGTATTACAGATATATTAAATTTGAAATTTTATGTAAGTTTTTTGTAATTTTTATGGTTTTTAGGCTTTATGTTGGGCTTTTTGTTGAGTTTTTCATTTGATTTATGCTGTCTTGTGTACTCTACCGCTCTTCGACAACGAAGCCGCACCAGTTGTCTGCATATTGGAGCAGCAGTGTAAGCGGGCATTCGTTTTTTGCAACAGAGCGGTTATCATCGACATATTGGCCGTCATGGTAAACGATTGCTTGTGTTTCTTCCTCGCTGAGAGGAAGATACGGCAATGCCAGATGCAAGCTGCGTACAGGGACACTGAGATAAGTAAGGTTGCTGTTATAGCTGTATGGATATGTCGGTCCGTAGCCGGCACGTCGCTGGTTGTCGGTGGGTTTGTTTTTCAGATATAACGGCTCTCCGGGCATCCCGGCTTTACCGAGGTCGTGAAGCAATGCGACAATAACGCAGGATTCATCCTCTATGACAGGATAGAGAGTATCCTTGAGCTTCAACATTATTTCTGCGACGTTGACCGAGTGTTCAAGCAGGCCGTTTTCTCTGCACAGATGAAAGCGTGTGCTCGCAGGTGCGGTGAGCCAGTGTGTTTCATTTTCGAGAAAATCCATCAGTGCGACAAAGTCATCGGCACGTTTAACAACCTTGCTTTTGAGGGTATTATATCTGCTTCGCAGTTCGTTATCCATTTAATCTACCACCGTTTGTTATTTTTGCTAATGTTCTGCCGCATAGCATAATAACACAGAATATTGGTTTTTGAAAGGCAATGTGGTAAAATTGTTATAGTTAATCTTTTTCATCGGTGCAGCTTAATATTAGCTTTTAATCGTCTTGAAGATTTGTTGAATCGTCGAACAGAAAGTAACGCACCTGGCTTGAAAACTCTGACTCGTCGAGGTCGCTGTAGCGGGATTTTTCTTTTCGCTCCGAGAATTTTTTGTCATAGCTGAGCTGCCTGTAAATGCGGTAGAGCGCATATGCTGTTGTTGCTGCAATCAGCCAGCCGGCTGTGCCGAGCTCCGTGAGGTTCGAAATTGCTGCGATGAATACACAGACAAGTGCAACGATTAGAATCTGAATTGTAAGAAATCTCATTTTATTATCCTCCGTTTTTGTTTTGGTAATTCAAGTTTCGCATATTTGGTGTACAATAAAACGGATTTTTGAGTGTCTTTTTCATAAAAAACGTAAAATATTATGGTTTTATTTGCAAAAATGTACGGCAACGCAAATAACTTTCGAAAGGAATGATTATTAAATGGATAAAATAAAAAAATATACCGATATGGCATATGAGCTTGGAGCTGATACCGTTGTTGCAATCACACCGGATAATATCGTTTTCGACGGCAGGACAATACTCAAATGCATGTTCGGCTGCAAGGACTGGGGTAAAGGCTGCACCTGTCCGTCCCGTCCCGGTTATTTGCCATTAAAAGAGATGAAAGAGCTTCTTGTAATGTATAAAACCGTTTTAATAGTCCATTCCCGAAATAAAAAAGCCGCCCAGAACGCTTCTCTCGCAATAGAGAATGAAGCATATCTGGACGGTGACGCTCTTTCGTTTTCCATGTCGGACTGCGCCCTGTGCGAAGACTGCGCAGGAAGGTCCGGCAAACCTTGCAGAAACGTAATGAAAGCCCGCCCCTCGTTCCACAGCGTCGGCATCGACGTATTCTCAACAGCCGCAAAACTCGGACTTCCGCTAAAACCACTAAGATCTGAAACAGACGAACAAAACTGGTACGCAGCAGTTTGGCTGAACTGAGAAAATTATGTATGAAGCTTGAGGTTGATGGTGCGTTACGGAGCTTATATATACATTTCTTTCTCACTCGAAGAAACGTCCTGTTTATACTCGTGCGCTCCCCCATCCGTGGGTACGCTTTTCAGAAATGTATATATAAGCTCCGCAACACACCGATTTAATTGAAAATCTACTTCCTTGCTGCTTCGGGGGAGATTTCGATAAAGGGGCAGTCGAGTTTTTCGATTATTTGTTTAGGGGCTGCCCATTTGACTGCATTTGTTATGATTTTTTGGATGTCCGGCACATGGTATGTTGGGTTGGATTCATGACCGGGGCGGAAGTAGAAGACCTTGCCTCTTCCTCTGTTCCAGCAGCAGCCGGAGCGGAAAACCTCACCGCCTCGAAACCAGCTTATAAAAACAAGCTCGTCCGGTGTCGGTATGTCGTAAGCTTCGCCGTACATTTCCTCGTCTTCAATCTCTACATAGTCACCGAGACCTTCGGCTATCGGGTGCGACGGTGATACTACCCATAAACGTTCAAAGTCATCTGTTCTCCACCGGAGTGCTCCGCTTGTTCCTATGAGTTTAATAAACGGCTTTGCAACATGGCATGAATGGAGTGCAATAAAACCCATTCCCCGAAGTACCCTTTGATGTACCTTCGCCGCAATTTCATCCGAAACCTCGTGGTGGAAAGCGTGTCCCCACCAAATTATTACATCCGTGTTATCGAGAACCTCATCGGTCAGACCGTGCATCGGTTCATCAAGTGTTGCAGTTCTTACGTTTATTTCTTTATCTTTTCCAAGAAAATCTGCAATGCATTTATGAATCCCGTCGGGATAAATTCTTTTTACGTTTTCATCGCTTTTTTCATGGCGAAACTCATTCCATACCGTTACATTTATCATTTAAGCAATATCCTTCCGTTTTGTTTTTTTTCAATAATACATTACAGGGCTGATTTCTTCAAGGGGGAAATGAATATGCTTTTCATAACATATGGCAGCGATATTACCAAGAATACATACGATACTCTCACTGCGTCCGATATCGGGGAATATATGAAACCGGATTTTTCTGTGGCACTAAAGCCGAATCTTGTTGTACCGGGGCCGGCATCAAACGGAGCTGTCACGCATCCGGAGGTCACCGAGGGTGTTGTTATGTTTCTCAAAGATTTCGGAGTTAATAATATTAAAATTATAGAAAGCTCGTGGGTTGGCGACAGCACTATACGCGCTTTTGAGTTTTGCGGGTATCGGGAACTTTCGAAAAAATACGATATTCCGTTAATCGACCTGAAATCCGACAGCTGTACACTTCTTCGTCACTTCGGATATGATATAAAAGTTTGTGATGAAGCTCTAAAGACTGACTTTTTGATAAATATCCCTGTGTTAAAGGCGCATTGTCAGACCCGTCTTACATGCTGCTTAAAAAATCAAAAAGGATGCATTCCCGATAGTGAAAAGCGCAGGTTCCATACCCTCGGAATACACAAACCCGTTGCTGTACTCAACGCTCTTATTAAAACGGGTTATTGTGTTGTCGACGGCATCTGTGGGGATTTATCATTTGAAGAAGGCGGCAATCCCGTAGAGTCAAACAGAATAATAGCAGGACGTGACCCTGTTATGGTGGATTCATTCTGTGCCGAGCTGATCGGGTATCATCCCGATGATATTGAATATTTGAGTTATGCGAAAAAAATCGGAGTAGGTCAATACTACACCGCAGATACAAAGATTGTTGAGTTAAATACGGAAAATAAGTCTGTTGTCGATATTGGAAAAATGTATTCTTCCGAAAGATACCGCAGCTTAATCGATGAAGATGCAGCCTGCTCGGCTTGTTATTCATCTTTGATTTATGCTTTGCACAGAGTCGGCGGCAGGGTTGGCGGGCGTTCGGGTACTTCGGGCTTTTCGGGTACTTCAAGCATTTCAGATAACGCTGACGGGAAAATCCACATCGGACAAGGCTTTAAGGGCAAAACCGGCAAGGGTCTCGGAATCGGCACCTGCACAAAAGGCTTCGACCAATGTGTACCGGGCTGCCCTCCAAAAGCAAAAGACATTGCCGATGTATTGAGGTAGGTTATGAAACGAATATTAGCATTAGTTTTAGTATCCCAAATTTTACTTTTCTCTGCCTGCAGCACTACTTCAAGTGATGATGAAACAGAAAGTGTTAGCGGTGCACCAAACACCGAAAGTGTATCAACACATCATTTTGATGACTATATTTTTCATTCGGAGGATTTTCACTTTACCGTTGACAGCGAAATCATTTCAACATGGGTTCACAACGATGAGATATTTTACAGTTACATAAGGATAGATTCGTCAAATTTATTTTATCTGGTTGTAACCGGTGTCGATACTAACGGTAAAGAACAGAGTTCATTTGAAGTGCTTTTGGAAAGAGGAGCGTTTAATACATATGTCAATAAAACCGGCGATGATGAAATTAGTATTCTAAGGGTTATATCAAATACCATATTATATACCGAACATGATTTAAGCGGTGTCGAGCTTTACAGGCAGGAGTTTAATGAGCTGACTTCCGATAATACAGAAAGCTTTCATATAAATCAATGCGTGTTTACCGATAATGGTGCTATAGTAATGTCGGGTTATTACAACTCTGAGCCGTATATTTTCGTTTTGGATAGTAAAACAGGTTCTTTTGCAACCTCACGAGTGCAATATTTACCACATGATTTATTCAAACTAAAAGATGACAGAGTAGTTGCTTTTCTTAACATTGAAAATAATTATGAACTTCGTGAAATTAATGTAAATACCGGTGATTTGCTTGACAGCATTCCGATAAGAATCCCGCAGATGATGCGCATGTTTTCAGCCGGAGCCGATTCTCCTTTTGATTTTTACATAAGTGATAATATGCAACTGATTGGGCATAAAATTGATTCCGATGAGAAAGCAATTATTCTTGACTGGACAGAGACCGGGTTTTTGAATCTTTGGGATAATAAGATTGGATTTTTGTCAAGCTCCCGAATTTATTTAATGACCTGCAGCCGGAATGAAGACGGACTGTACGATGCCGTATTATCTGTGTTGACCCCTGTACCCCGTGAGACTGTGCCGGAGTTAATCACTCTTACCATAGGCGGTGTTTTTATTTCATCCGGTGGTATACAGCAGGAAGTTATTGAGTTTAACCGAAACAGCAAGACGCATAGAATAGAAATTCATGATTATGTCGACTACGGGAATATCAGTCTCGATGCAGCTCTTTTGCGTCTGCGGACAGAGCTTATCACCGGAGGCGGTCCCGACATAATATTTTATCCCGAACCGGCTCTGTCCGACCGGGGATTTTTAGTTGATTTATATACACTTATTGATGCTGATGCGGAGTTATCCAGGTCTGATTTTTTCCCGAATGCTCTTAATGCTTTAGAAGGAGAGGACGGTTCTTTAACCTCTGTTACTGACAGTTTTTTGATAACAACAATGATTGGAAAAACAGAGGATGTCAAGCATATATCTTTTTGGGATACAAATGAGCTTTTGGAGCTGGCAAAAGGCATAGAAAATATGCCCTATCCACTTGGTTTTTGGCAGACTAAAGAAAACTTTGCATTTATGATGATTCAAAACTCCGGAAATGATTTTATTGATTTACATAGCGGAAAAGCATATTTGGACAGCGATGATTTCATTCATATACTCGAAGTCGCAAGCAGATTGCCGGAACGGCACTTTGATCCAAACGCCGATACCGATGTGATTACCATTGATTATATCCCGAATGAATATACTTTAATTAATAATAGAGAGCAATTATTAATGGTTACTAATATCGGAAACCCAACTGATTATCAAACCCTTTCGGCAGCACTTGGAGAAATAACAGCATTAGGTTTTCCAACCTCCGAGGGTGGTATACATATTTTACAGCCCGGGTTTGAATATCATATCGGAATAAACTCATTCTCCAAGCATATAGATGATGCATGGAAATTTGTCAGGCAGATTCTTTTGCCTTCAAGAGATGTAATGGAATGGTATTTTCCGATACGTATTGATAAACTTGAAGAAGTTTTCGAAGATGCGTTAACACCTGTAATGAAAGACGGAAAGGAAATTCCGCGTTTAGAAATATGGCACAGTGAAAATGCACAATCACCAATATATGCGATGACGCAAAATGAAGCCAATGAGCTCCGGGCAATTATTGAAACCGCCAAACCTTTCGGAAGATGGGTAAGCGATGAACTGCGCAAACATATGGAAGAAGACCTCTCCGCCTACTTCGCCGGAGCCCGAACCGCAAAAGACACAGCCCGCATCATGCAAAACCGTGTCCAGACATATTTAAGCGAACAGTCCTGATGGATTCCCATAGAAATGTATTGAAATCAGTAATAATATATGATAATGTACCTTTAGCAGGTACATATGCGGTTGGGTAGCTCTGGCTTCAGCTAACTACACCGTTTCCCATATGTGCTTGTGTTTTTTATGAGTCCATCGTTTGACATGATCAAGGGAGGGTACAGAAAGTGTTTTAATAATTTAGATTTTCAATCCCGTATATATTGAAAGATATCGCTTATTTTGATATAATTTACAACAGTTGAACGGAGGATGAAGCGTGGATGAATTACTCAAAAAAAGTGATATGACCGAAGAAGATATCAAACTGAGATATATTACTCCCGCAATCATGCTCATTTTGACGAAGAATCCAAAAAGCTCGAAAATGAAATTGACACACTTATTACGAAAATCAATCAGGAAAAGGAGCAACTTAGAAGGACGATAACTATTGACAAAACTGATTTCTATGCCCAGTTTCATGATGCTGTGGATTCATTTGTAGCTTTAAGAGAAATTAAAATTAATGAGTATTGCACCTCGCTCGATTCTGTTGTAAAACAGTTAAAAGATAGAAAATTGCAAATAGCAACGGTTTTAACCTTTATTGCACCTGCTGACAATTCGGAGGAGTTGGAAAAGCTATATGGAGCTTTTACCGAAACTATTAATGCAAGTGATGATTTCTCAAACATATTATCAAAGAAGAAGTCAGAAGCACAAAGAGCACTAAGACTCCAAGAGGTCGCCGACTTTTGCGCAACCATTGGATATATAGATGAAAAACTGCGAATAGACACTCTTGAAGAAACTCTTAATAAAGCCATAGAGGAAAGTGTGAAAATAGAAAGGCGTCTTGAAGCAAAGCTGCAAGAATTGCAAGAAAAGAAGCGTCAATTAAACGATGAAGAAGAAGGCGCACGTCGAGTAAACAAGTACTTAAATGATTATTTCGGTCATAATCTCGTTACACTGGAAGCTGAAACAGTTACAGAAGGTGAAAAACGAATAAGATTTCGCATTATGAGAAGCGGCAAACCTGCATTCAACCTAAGCGAAGGTGAGTGCAGTCTGATAGCCTTTTGTTATTTTATGGCAAAACTGGACGATGTAGAAACAAGCGGTAAAAAGCTTATTGTATGGATTGACGACCCAATCTCAAGTTTGGATAGCAATCATGTATTTTTTATATATTCATTAATACGTTCAAAAATTTGTGATGAAAATAATTATGAGCAACTATTTGTATCTACCCATAATCTTGATTTTTTGAAGTATTTGAAACGGTTAGCTGGCGACCCGAAAAAGTTGCGCTATTTTGTTGTTCAAAGAGCAGATGCAACATCATTATTATTACCAATGCCACAGTATCTTAAAGAATATGTTACAGAGTTTAATTATTTATTCTATGAGATATACAAATGTTCACAGATAACAGTTGTTGACGACAGTAACTATAATACCTTTTACAATTTCGGAAACAACGCACGAAAATTCCTTGAAATACTATTGTTTTACTATTATCCTGATAATACTTTGTTCTTAAATAAGTTAGAGAAATTTTTTGGAGAAGAAAAAGTTCCTGCGTTATTAACAGATAGAATAAATAACGAGTATTCACATCTTGTCGGTGTTTTTGAAAGAGGACAGGTTCCTGTAGAAGTTCCCGAAATGCTGACAACTGCAAAGCTCATTATCGAAACACTTAAATCAAAATCACTCGACCAGTATGAATCTCTAATGAAAAGTATTGGCGTAGAAGATGAGCCGTAAGAAACGAAAAATTCTGTGCGGACGACCCATAAGCGAGAAAGAAGGTATATAATGATTAATAATCTAGATGCCATCATGCACGGCGGAGAAAATAATACTGTTGAGTTTATGGAAAATCCGGATAAGGATCTTCCTAATGAAGTGTGTGCTTTTGCAAATGCTTCCGGTGGGAAAATATATCTTGGGATCCATGACAATGGTTATATTGTCGGTACAGATACATCAAATTCAGCACGCGCTCGTGTCCAAGATACGATAAACAAAGTGGAGCCGCGACTTAATATCGGTTTCGATGTAGTCGATAATGTAATTATTTTGACTGTGCCGGAGGGAACTACTAAACCGTATTCTTGCCCGGCGGGGTTTTATCTGAGGATAGGAGCTCTTTCTCAAAAGTTACAAAGAGATAGTATTATTGCAATGCTTCAAAATGAAGGAATAAGCCGCTACGACTCAATCATCCGCGATGACCTGCCGATAGACGAGCGATTTAACGATGAGGCTTTTCAGTGGTATTTGAAAACTGCTAAAATCAGCAACGTTCTTGATAAAAGCTCAACCCTCAAGAATCTCAACTGTGCCGGGGAATCAAATGGAAGGTTATGTTTTACAAATGCAGGTGCATTATTTTTTAGGAGAAATGATGAAGATATCCTGTTCCGACATGCCGGAATTGTATGCGCGCTTTATAAAGGTGTTAACAAGGTGCATATCTTAGATACTAAAGAACTAAATGGTGGATTGGTAAACAATATAGATGATGCAAAGATTTTTCTAAAAAAACATTTGCGCTTAAAATATAAAATTGAGAATTCAACCCGTGAAGATATTTTAGAACTGCCGGAGAGAATGCTGCATGAGGGTGTTGTTAATGCGGTCTGTCACCGTGATCTGTTTGAAGTCGGTTCGCGAGTTATGATGGAGATATTTGATGATCGAGTAGATATAGTAAGCCCCGGGGGTGTACCTAAAGGCATCACCACTGATAACTTTGGTACAGTCAGTATCACCCGCAACTCTGTAATCGCTGCTATGCTCCACCGCATCAACTATATTGAACAAATGGGAACAGGCATTGAGCGCATGAGAAACGCTGCACAAGAGGCAGACGTTGCAGAGCCTGAATTCGAGCTAAACAACTTTTTCAAAGTTACGTTTAGAAGAAGCACACTCGATACTTCAAGTGACACACAAGCGACCGCAAGCGACCATAAGCGACCGCAAGCGACCGTAAGCGACATTAACCGACATCCAAGCGACACCCAAGCGACACTAAGCGACAGAAAGTCGACAATCATCTCATATCTTGAAGAACAAGATAAAGCATCATCTCCTGACCTTGCTCGCCATATGGGTGTAACTCCAAATTGGGTGCGTACAATCCTACGACAAATGGCTGTGGATGGGACAATAGAGAAAATCGGTGACAACCGATCTGCATATTATGTATTAAAACGCAAATCTTGAGGTGCATGAATTTAGGTTGGTTATAAACAATCGAAACCAATTATTTATGTACTATATGAAATACCTTGACAAACAGAACCGTCCCCCCCTGTCTTGTTACATTTTTCGGGTGAGGTGGTCGCCGGCGAGGGTTATGCCGGATTCGGCCTGGGTGCGGAGGTCTTTTTCAAATTGTAGTATGATACCGGTGGAAAATGCGTCGCCTGCGCCTGTGAAGTCTTTGACTACGACGGGAACTGCGGGTACGAATATTGCGTTTTTGTAGTCTGCGGCACAGACTCCCGCCATTCCCATTGTTATAAATACTCTTGTAACTCCCCTGCTTACGATATTATTGCAGGCTTGTTTAACACGTTCTTTTGTATCGAGTGTAATTCCCGTCAGTTTTTCTGCTTCGAGGCGGTTAAGTTTTAATATATCGATTCTGTTTAAGAATTTTTCTATTCTCGGTATTCTGTCTACAGATACTGCATCGACCATTACCGGGCGGTGGTCACGCAGTTCAAGTGCGACGTTTATTATTTTTTCCGAAAGGTTTAAGTCCATTACCAATAAATCTGCATCGAAAATCAATTTTTTGTGTTTTGTGATTTCTGCTGTTCTTATTGATTCGGGTGCTGTAATTGCAGTAAATCCCGTATGCAGCTCACCGTCGTTTTCTTTTGTCGCAAGATAAACGCCGGTGCTTGCATTGCTTTTTATTATCCACGCATCCGTGTTTACACCAATGTCCTTACAGCTTTCCATGAGCATTTTTCCGAACGGGTCTTTTCCTATTGCTGCGATTAAATCAACATCGACACCCCGCAGAGCAAGCATTGCCGCAATATTTCTTGCGACTCCGCCCGCTTTTAAGCTTACGTCGGCAGGATTTGATTCGCCTTGAACAATCGCCGATTTGCTTTTAACAATGATGTCAATATTTGCTGCTCCGATTACTGCTACCCGCATGGACTTTCTCCTCCTGTTTTTTTATTGAACCGTTTGTGCCGGTGCTTCTTTTCCTTTTTCCTGTTTTTGCACAGAAGAACCGTCCCCTTGTGCTGTTTGTGCTTTTGCTTGTTTTATGCTAAGGGCGATGCGTTTTCTTTGGGTGTCTACTTCGAGGACTATGACATTTACGATATCGCCGACTTTGACTTCTTCTGACGGGTGGCGGATAAAGCGGTTTGCGATTTCCGATACATGCACAAGACCGTCCTGATGTACGCCTATGTCTACAAACGCTCCGAAGTCGATTACGTTTCTGACTGTTCCCGTAAGTACCATTCCCGGTTTCAAGTCATTCATATCGAGAACGTCTGTGCGGAGCTGAGGCGGCGGTAGCTCATCACGAGGGTCACGGCCGGGCTTTTGAAGCGAAGATACGATATCCTTTAATGTGGGAATACCTACACTGCAGGCTTCCGCTACGGTTGCCTCTCCTCTTTTTTCTATCATATCATCAATCGGCGGCAGGGCTCCGACATCTTTTAGTGTAAGCCCGAAGGTTGTAAGCAGCTCCTTTGCTGCTTTATATGACTCGGGGTGAACCGAGGTATTGTCAAGCACGTTTTTAGCACCGGGGATTCGCAGGAAGCCGGCACATTGTTCATATGCTTTTGGCCCGAGCTTCGGAACTTTCAGCAGTGTCTTTCTGTCGGGGAACGCTCCGTTTTCTTCTCGGTATGTAACAACATTTTTTGCAATCATCGGTCCGAGTCCCGCCACTCTTTCAAGCAGCGGAGCCGATGCGACATTTAAGTCGACACCGACGTTGTTCACGCAATCCTCTACAACCCCGTCAAGCGAGCTGCTTAATTGTGCAGGCGGCATATCATGCTGGTACTGTCCTACACCGATTGATTTCGGGTCGACCTTAACAAGCTCGGCAAGCGGGTCCTGCAGCCGTCTTGCAATTGAAACGGCAGAGCGTATCGAAACATCAAACTGCGGGAATTCATCTGCAGCTATTTTTGATGCTGAATAAACCGATGCTCCGGCTTCATTTACCATCATGTATGAAACTCCGGGTGTTTCCTTAATCATATCCGCAACAAAGATTTCGGTTTCTTTTGAAGCTGTCCCATTTCCTATCGCTATAACTGTAACATTGTGTTTTTTTATCAGTTTTTTAAGGGTTGCGGATGCCTCTGCTATTTTGGATTCCGGTGGTGTCGGATAAACCACTGTAGTATCGAGTACCAGACCCGTTGCGTCTATAACAGCGCATTTACAGCCTGTGCGGTATGCAGGGTCGACTGCAAGAATATTCTGTCCTCTGACCGGCGGCTGCATCAGCAGTTGCTTTAAGTTAACTGCAAACATTTTTATTGCCTGTGTCTGCGCTCCTTCGGACAAATTCCCCCGAAGCTCCCGCTCGAGTGATGGATATAACAGCCTGTCCCAGCTGTCGTCTATTGCTCTTTGAATAAACTCCGTTGCGGGTGTGTCATATTCTTCGAGGATTTCGTTATCCATGATATTAAGTGCCGCATCGTGCGGTACCTTTAGTGTTACCTTAAGAGCACCTTCTTTTTCTCCCCTGTTTATTGCCAGAATACGATGGTGCTGTATACGGCTGAGCGGTTCTTCAAACTCGTAATACTGCTGATAGACGGGGTTGCCATCTCCTGCTTTTTCACTACAGAGTATTCCTTCTTTGAATAATAACGGTCTAAGTTTTGCACGAAGTGCCGCATCATCGGAAAAGTCCTCGGCAAGAATATCGCAAGCACCGTTTATGCAGCTTTGTGCATCGGCAATTCCTTTTTCCTCGTCTATATATTTTTCTGCAATTTCAAGCGGCGATACATTGCTTTGCTCCTGCGAAATAAGCCACTCTGCAAGCGGTTCAAGCCCCTGCTCTCTTGCAACAGTTGCCCTTGTGCGGCGTTTTTGTTTATACGGCCTGTATATATCTTCAACAGCAGCAAGTGTCTGCGCTTTTTCAATCGCTTCAATCAGTTCATCGGTGAGCTTGCCCTGTGATTCAATGGAATCACGCACCTCCTGCTTACGCTTATCAAGATTTCGCAGATATTGCAATCTGTCTGCAAGCTCCCGCAATTTCTGGTCATCCATTGCACCATGCAGCTCCTTGCGGTATCTTGCAATAAAAGGAATAGTATTCCCCTCATCAATCAAATTAATCATGTTTGTAACATAAATCTGCTGACACTTAAACTCGCTTGCCAAAATTGAATCATATGAAAACGCCAATGTAAGTTCCTCCATGTTTAAGATTCTCTTGCTCGTCGAAACAGTAATATAATTCTGCTGCTTGGTCTCAAAATCGTTAACGCTTCATATAAATCTTCAAAACTTCACGATGCCCGGAAGCGTTTCACTAATGTCGCCCTGCACATCAGAAATATATTACTGTTCCGACTTCGCTTTATATAATATCATAATTTTGATTTGGCTTGCAAATGAAATTAGCAAATTGTATAGTATAAATATGGGGGATTCTGATATGCTTTATGGTGACTACAAGACCATACTTTCTGCTAATAACGGTATGAATTTATACCGCGGGTGCAGTCATGGGTGTATTTATTGTGACAGCAGAAGTCATTGTTATCAGATTAATCACGATTTTGAAAACATTGAGGTCAAGCGTAATGCTGTCAAGATTTTTGAGTCTCAGCTTTCACGCAAACGTAAGCCTTGTATGATTGGTACAGGCTCGATGTGTGACCCTTATATTCCTCTTGAAGAGGAGCTGCAGCTGACGAGGCAGTGTAATGAGCTTATTTTACGTTATGGCTTCGGTTTGAATATACTTACAAAGTCAGCTCTTATTATGCGGGATATTGATTTATTCAAGAAAATAAACGAGAAAACTAAGTGCGTTGTGCAAATCACGCTGACTACATATGATGAGGATTTATGCCGTATCATTGAGCCGAATGTATCGACGACAGCCGAGCGTTTTGCAGTACTTGAAGCAATGCGTGATGAGGGTATTCCGACTGTTGTATGGCTTGACCCGATTTTGCCGTTTATTAACGATACCGAGGATAATCTGCGGGGAATTCTGGATTACTGCATAAAAGCAAAGGTTAAAGGAATCGTCTGCTTTGCAATGGGTACAACAATGCGTGAGGGAAGCAGGGAGTATTTCTACAGCAAGCTTGACGAACATTTCCCATGGGTCAAGCAGCAATACATCCGCACCTTTGGCAACGCCTACGAATGCCACAGCCCCGACAACCACCGCCTAATGGAAATCTTCCGTGATATATGCAAAAAGAACAACATCCTCCACAAAATGGACGACGTCTTCTCCTACCTCCACAAATTCGAAACAAAAGAGCAACAACTGTCATTGTTTTAGAGTCGAGTATATATTTAAATTATTCTATTCTGCCCAGTTTAGGGTTCTGGTGATGGCTTTGGTCCAGTTTTGGAGGGAGGTTGTTCTTTTTTGTTCGGAGATTTGCGGGGTGAAGGTTTTGGCGGGTTGCCATTGGGTTTTTAGTTCGTCTGTGTTTTGCCAGACGCCGGTGGCGAGGCCGGCGAGATAGGCGGCGCCGAGGGCGGTTGATTCGCTTATTTTTGGAAGGCGGACATTTTTTGCCGAGATATCGGCTTGAAACTGCATTAGAAGTTTGTTGACGGATGCACCGCCGTCTGCTTTTATTTCAGGGATTTGCATGCCGGTGTCGTTTTCCATTGCTTTTATCATATCGTTGCTTTGAAATGCGATTGATTCCAGTGCCGCCCGCATAATGTGTTCTTGTGTCGTCCCTCTTGTGATGCCTATGATGCAGCCTCTTGCATACATATCCCAATACGGTGAGCCGAGACCTGTGAAGGCGGGCACAAAATATACACCGCCCGAGTTTTCCACCTTTGCCGCATGTTCTTCCACTTCATGGCTTTCGGTGATTATTTTCAAGCCGTCTCTTAGCCACTGTACAACCGCTCCGCCCGTGAACACGCTTCCCTCAAGCGCATATGACGGCTTATTGCTGTTGCTTGCGGCTATTGTTGTAATCAGGCCGTTTTTGCTTGTGTATGCTTCATTTCCCGTGTTCATCAGGAGAAAGCACCCGGTTCCGTATGTGTTTTTGACTTCGCCTTTATCAAAGCAGCATTGACCGAAAAGGGCCGCCTGCTGGTCGCCTGCTATTCCGGCTATCGGTACATCAATGCCTTGCAAACCCGTGCAGCCGTAAATTTCGCTTGAGGAACGCACCTCGGGCAGCATTTGCTTCGGAATATCGAGTGCTTTGAGTAAGTCATCGTCCCAACTAAGTGTATGTATGTTGAAAATCATTGTTCTGGACGCATTTGTGTAGTCGGTAATGTGAACCTTGCCGTCGGTAAGCTTCCAAAGCAGCCATGTGTCAACTGTTCCGAAAAGCAGCTCGCCTTTTTCTGCTTTTTCTCTTGCGCCTTTTACATTTTCCAAAATCCATGCGATTTTAGAGCCTGAGAAATATGCATCCGGTATAAGTCCGGTTTTGTCGCGTATTGTGTCCTTTAATCCTTGAGATATTAGCTTTTCTATAATCCCTGCTGTGCGGCGGCATTGCCAGACGATTGCATTGTATACGGGTTTGCCTGTTGATTTTTCCCAGACGATTGTTGTTTCCCGCTGATTTGTGATCCCTATTGCCGCTATGTCCTTAACATTAACGCCGCTTTGAGCAACCGCTTCCATCATCACCGACATCTGCGAAGAATATATCTCCATTGGGTCATGCTCAACCCATCCCTCTTTTGGGTATATCTGTGTATACTCTTTTTGAGCAAGAGAGACTATATTTTGCTTTTCATCAAATAATACCGCACGGGAGCTTGTTGTTCCCTGGTCGAGAGATAAAATGTATTTTGGCATGGTTTGCTCCTTTGCATAGCTGGGACACACCTTTTAGCCGTTTAAGGAATG
Source organism: Oscillospiraceae bacterium (assembly GCA_009784725.1). Lineage (GTDB taxonomy): Bacteria > Bacillota > Clostridia > Oscillospirales > Oscillospiraceae > WRMH01. The sequence goes on along the minus strand of WQXS01000003.1, from coordinate 101,829 downwards.
TCCCCTAACAAATTCTGTGGCTGCTTCGCCGGCTTTGTTTGCTTCGAGTGTTACGTTGTCTACTATGTCATGCACATGCAGGGCGTTGCCGCAGACGAAGATGCCGGGGGTTGAGGACTGCACATTTTTATTGTCGATTGTTATTCCGGCTGCGTTTATCAATTCGTTTTCGGGAATTAACCCTGCCGAGAGAAGAACGGTGTCGCACTCGAATACTTGTTCTGTCCCCGGTATTACATTGCGGTTTTCATCGATTTTTGATACTACAACTTTATCTACACGGGTTTCGCCTTGAATATCGGTTACCGAATGTGACAGCAGCAATGGAATATCAAAGTCATTAAGGCACTGTGCAACATTTCGGAGCAGTCCCCCGGGGTGCGGCAGAATTTCCACTACCGCAAGGACTTTTGCGCCCTCCAAGGTCATTCGTCTTGCCATTATTAGGCCGACATCACCGCTGCCGATTATAACTATTCTTTTGCCGGGCATGTAGCCTTCCATATTGACGTATCTTTGAGCCGCTCCCGCAGTTATGACTCCCGAGGGTCTTGTACCTGCGATTCCCAAAGCTCCTCTTGCACGTTCACGGCAGCCTGTTGCCAGGATAATGCTTTTTGCTTTTAATATCTGAAAACCGGATTTTTCACCTGATAAATGCACTTCCATATCTTTAGTCACTTTCAGTGCCATTGTGTCGGTCAATACTTCAATTGATGTTTCGGGCAGTAAATTTATAAAACGCCATGCGTATTCCGGCCCTGTCAGTTCTTCTTTGAAATATTCAAGTCCGAAGCCGGGATGTATGCACTGGTTTAAAATACCGCCGAGCATACTATCTCTTTCTGCAATAAGGATTTTCCGTAACCCTTTTTCCCATGCCGAATATGCTGCGGCGATTCCCGCAGGCCCTCCCCCTATTACAATTAAATCATAGATTTTTATCTTTTTCACAAATTGTCTTCCTTGGTTTTTGAGGTCAGGATATATGTTCCTGCTTTGTCCTGCAATATATCCGTAAAATCACATTTATAGTGCTTTGCCAGTATTTCAAGTATTCGGGGTCCGCAAAACCCTCCCTGACAGCGTCCCATTCCCGCTCCTGTTCTGCGTTTTACGGCATCAATTGAACGTGGCGGTATCGGTGATTCCAGTGCATCAAGTATTTCACCCTCTGTGACGGTTTCACAGCGGCAGATCACATGCCCGTATGCGGGGTTTTTCTTTATAACAGCGGATTTTTCTTCGGGATTGAGTTTATTAAATCTTATATGCCTGCGAGAATCGATAAAACCCTGTTTATTAATTAAACTCATTCCGTTGCCGGTAAGCATTTCCGCTGCCATTTTTGCAATTGCGGGTGCGGCAGTAAGTCCGGGTGATTTTATGCCTGCAAGGTCGATAAACCCCGGTTTTACTTCCTTAATAATAAAATCATCATTTTCCGTATGTGCGCGATTTCCCGAAAATGTGCGGATTACTGCGGAAAAGTCGATTCCCGGAACCGATTTCCCTGCGGTTTGCTTGACAAACTCAAGTTCGTCGGCTGTTGTTGATACATCGTCTTTTGAGTCTGCCGATATATTGCCCGGGCCTACCATTAAATTACCGTGAACCGTTGGAGTCACAAGCACTCCTTTTCCCGCTTTTGACGGGCATTGGAAGATAACGCTATTTACCCTTGTCCCTTCGCTTTTATCGAGCAGCCAGTATTCCCCTTTTGCAGGTGTAATCGTAAATTCCGGCTCTGCAATCATGTTATGAATATCATCGGCATATAACCCTGCTGCGTTTATTATTGTCCGTGCTTCAAAAGCACCCTTGCTTGTTTGGATTTCATACCCGCCGTTTATTTCATTGATTCTTGTTACTTTATGTTCAAGTAAAATCTCCGCACTGTTTCGGGCAGCAGTTTCGGCAAGTGCAAGCGTATACTCCCACGGGTCAACTATCATTGCCGTGGGTGCGTGCAGTGCTGTTATTACGTTGTTATTTACATTCGGTTCAAGCTTTAAAACGTCTTCTCTGTTTAAGATTGCAACTTCTTCGACACCATTTTTGATTGCTCTGTTATATAAACGCTCAACGAGATTGACTTCGTCATCGTTTAATGCAAGGACAAACGCTCCGCAGTGCCTGTACGGGATGTCGAGTTTTTCGCACAGCTCCTTTGCAAGCTTTACGCCTTCAACGTCGAGCTTTGCCATAAGTGTTCCGGGTGAAGGGTCATAACCCGCATGGATGATTGCGCTGTTTGCTTTTGTTGTCCCCATAGCGACATCGTTTTCACTCTCGAAAACGGTAATTTTAATGTCATAGTGCGAAAGCTCGTAAGCACATGCCGCACCAACGATTCCGCATCCTATAACAGCTACATCAATCAAGTGCTTACTCCTTTACTTTGATAGGTTTGCATCTAAAAATGCGATTATATCCTCGCAGTAAGGCACTTGGTTAATATCGTTGTGAATTGCATGGTTTGACTCATATTTTTTAAGAGTTACAATATCACCTGCTTTTTCGGCAAACTCTATCATTTCCTTATTCGAAACAATCACTTCGTTTGAAGCATATGCAAGATAGGTTTTAACCGGCAGTTTTTCGGCATTGCCGAGTGCATAATCGCAGGCGTTCATAATACCGTCAAGCATCCGTACGGAAATGAAGCCGTGATAATACGGGTCTGCAGAATAGGTTTTATTTTTTACTTCGTCACTTGAAATTTTCTCATGATTGAGTTTTCTGTGGATTCTGAATTTCGGCATAACTTTGCTTAAAAACCTGACAAGACTGCGGGTTGTCGGAGATAGAGGCGGTGTCAGTTCAAACCATGGTGATTCAAGAATTGCGCAGGAATATTCCTTCACCTGCTCCGGGGGGATTTTAAGCAATGTGTTTGCGATTATATTTCCGCCCATGCTGTGACCGTACAAGGCTATCGGTGTGTCCGGTGCCATCTTCTTTACTTCTGCGGTTACAGAGACAATATCATCGACAAAACATTCATAGTCCTGGATTTGCCCGTGCCAGCGCTTTGCTCCTTCGGGAGGTTTGCCGTGACCTCTCTGGTCTATAATAACGCTTGCATAATTACCCTTCCATAAAAACTCAGCAAACTCAATATAAGAATCCGCATGCTCGCCGAATCCGTGACTGATTATTACAACGCCTTTCTTTTCAGCATCTTCAATATTAAATGTAACAACCGGGATTACAGCTCCGTCCTTTGCGTTAACTTTGATGTAATTAATGTTTTTCATATTTGATTACCTCTTGTCTTATAATATAATCTCAGTTTTTGGCACCAACCTCCGGGGGTGGGACGTCCTTGTTTGAGTATATTGCCATGACTGTATCAAAATCGTCTACGATTTTACTGTCGATGAAACCTTTTTCCGCCATGCTCCATAGAATCGGCATTGTCTCCTCATGGCTTCGTCTTGCATGATAGGGTCTTTCTTCACTTACTGCCTGATAAATATCGGTACACGCAAGCAGGCGGTCGACAAAGTCCAGTTCTTTTTCATCAATTCCGAAATGATAACCCGAGCCGTTCAGTTTCTCATGATGGCTTGATGCCCAATGGCAGATCTCTTCAAATCCGGTAATGCCGCTGAGCATGTCATATGTTCCTTTTACGTGAGCTTTTATTATTTCAAACTCATCATCGGTAAGTTTTGCGGGCTTATCGAGAATTTCATTCGGAGTTGCAAGCTTGCCGAGGTCATGAAGTGCTGCTGCAAGATAGACTTTTGCACGTTTTTGCTGGTCGAAGCCGTAATAACCGCTCATTAACCAGGCTCTGTTTGCTATCTGCTCCGAGTGTTTTTTTGTAAAAGGCGATTTATAGTCGATTATTTTTGAAGCAAGAGCCGCAATGTTTATTATCTCATCACCCTCGATATCGACTTCCCATACAGGTAACACTTTTGCAGCTGTTTCTATAATATTTTCATCACGAAGAGATTCCAGGACATCCTCGTTAAATATTGCAAGAAATGCACCGGAAGCTTCTTTTGTAAAACGTATGCCCGATTGCTTTTCAACTTCGGCTTTGATTTGCGGGATTTTATCTGCCGTAATCCTTTGAAGATGATGCTCAACATCAATCATATCCGCAATTGCGATAATTCCCGCTCCGACGGGAAACTCCCCATCTTTTTTCTTAAACGGGCCTTTTCCGTCGGGATGCTCATGGTGGTATAAAATAAGGCCGCTTATATCAAAATCAAATGGTATCTTTTCAATGTTCCGCTGACCGTACTCGCAATGCAGCCTGAAATCCATTTTTCTTTCATTTGTTGAAAACTTATAACGGATATACTCGGTCAGAGCATTGTCGTGAAACAATGCACATGTAGAAATTGCTTTTATCTCCGCATCACTCATGTCTAACTCCTTAGCCATAAGAGATGACAGAACCGCTATGCGTTTTCCGTGATATGTACTCGCTCCGAGCAGCTCATGCTCCACTATGTCGAGCGCTGTTCCTATTGCCTGGATGAGTTCATTCATGCGAATTTTCATATTAAATCACCGCTTTCTTATGATGTCTTTTGCTCGAAATATGATTTGGGGTGCTCGCAGACGGGACATTGCTCGGGCGGGCTTTCGCTTTCCGATTTATACCCGCATACTCTGCATACCCAGCTTACATTTTCCGACTTATTAAATATCGAACCGTCCTCAATGCTTTGAAGAAGTTTTTTATACCGCTCCTCATGTTCCTTTTCGACATCGGCAACGGCATTAAATAAAAAAGCAATGTTGTCAAAGCCTTCTTCGCGTGCGGTTTCCGCCATTTTTATGTATTTACCGGTCCATTCGGAATTTTCGCCTTTTATTGCGTCCTTCAGGTTGTCAGCAGTATTTGGAAACCCGCCGTCGCACAGCAGCTTAAACCAAACCTTGGCATGCTCCATTTCGTTATTTGCTGCACTTTCAAAGACCGCTGCTATTTGTTCATAACCGTCACGCCTTGCTTGAGTCGCAAAAAAAGTGTATTTGTTTCTGACGATGCTTTCATCGGCAAATGCTTCCATAAGGTTTTTTTCTGTTTTTGTTCCTTTAAGATTTGCCATGTTCAAATTTTCCTTTCAATGTGAAATCCTGTTGCTTTATTGTATCTAATTTGCATTTTTATAGCAAGAGAAAATGCGTTAATGTTTAAGCAATGTCAAACATCACTTAAATCAACGCATTTTTTGTGTTCTATAATTACTGTCCTGCAGGTTCATGTTAAACCGTTAGCAGTTATTTAGGACTTGTTTCTCCCTGCAATACCGTGCTTGTTTTCTCCGGTCATTGAAAATACGACCCACTCAGCCACATTTGTTGCATGGTCGCCGATACGCTCAAAGTACTTTGCAATCATAATAAGGTCTATCGCATGGCTGCTTTGGTCGATGTCAGACTTAATGAGTCTTATCGCATCTTCCTTAACGAGTGTGAATAAATCATCAACCACATCGTCGTAATCGATTACATCCTTTGCAAGCTCAAGGTCGCTCCTTACGAAAGCATCTATTGCCCTTGTAACCATTGTCAGTGTTGCTTCCGCCATTTGCGGGATATGCTCAAGCTTTCCGATAGACTTACCTTCGGCGAGGAAAATCGCAAGCTCGGATATATCGGAGGCATGGTCACCGATACGCTCAAGGTCGACAATAATTTTCGACACTGCAAGAATTAACCGTAAATCTCCGGCAATAGGCTGCTGCCGCATTATGATTTTCTGGCACATGTCTTCAATCAGGTCTTCCATATCGTCTATGTTGTCATCATTTTCAATAACTCTTTGCGCAAGCTCCTCGTCTTGTTCAATAAGAGCTTTACTTGCGTCTGCAATTGCTCTTTCTACAATCGCTCCCATCTCAACCAATTTTCCGTTTAACTGGTTAAGCTGCTCGTCAAAGTTACTTCTCATCTATTCCCTCCGTTTCTTTCATATCGTTATTTTACTGCTGTTGCGTTTTACGTTTATCCGAATCTGCCCGTTACATAGTCATATGTTCTTTTGTCATCGGGGGTTGTAAGGATTTTTTCACACGGACCTTCCTCAACCAGGTCACCCATCAGTATAAATGCAATCCGGTCCGATATTCGGCTCGCCTGCTGAACATTATGCGGAGCAAGAACAACCGTAACCTGTTCTTTGAGTTCAACAAGAGACTCTTCAAATTTTGCCGTGGAAATCGGGTCGAGTCCCGAGCATGACCTGTCAATCAGGATAACCTCCGGATTTAAGGCTATAACACGTGCAATGCACATACGTTGCTGCTGACCGCCCGATAACGACATTGCGGGGATATGCTGCCTGTCCTTGACCTCGTCCCACAATGCGGCTTTTCGCAGGGCATATTCAACACGCTCCGAAATTTGGTTTTTACTCATCTTACCGTTAACTTTTAATCCGTATGCAATGTTTTCGTAAATTGATATCGGAAGCGGTGTCGGTACTTCAAATACCATGCCTACACGTCTTCGAAGTGCCGTTGCACTTACATCGGGAGCAAAAATGCTCTTTCCGTCAAGTAAAATATCACCCTCAAAACGTACACCCCTGTCAAGGTCACTCAATCGGTTCAGTGCCCGCAGTAAGGTTGTTATCCCGCTGTTTGCAGGACCTAAAACCGATAATATCTCATTCGCTCTGATGTTCAGGTTCAGCGAATTCAACACTCGTTTTTCATTATAATAAAAGCTGAAATTGATGATTTCAAATTTACTGTGCACTTTAAACTCCTTATTTATCTTACAAAACGGTTTACCAGCGCATTAAATACAACGTTAATCAGGAAAATCAATATAATCAACAGTGCGGCTGTGCCGTAAGCATTTTCCATTGAAATCCCTTCGACTGCAAGAATATAGAAATGAACCGCCATTGTTCTTGTCGAATCGAAAAGTGAAAAAGCCATCCGCAGAGCAGAACCTGCTGTAAGCATTACTGCTGCTGTTTCGGCAATACAGCGTCCGAGTCCCAGAATTATTCCGTTTGCTATACCCCGAAGAGCCGATGGCAGTACTACTTTGAAAATCGTTTGAGTTTTTGTTGCGCTGAGTGAAAAACTGACCTCACGGTAAATCTTCGGAACGGCAAGAATCGCTTCCTCGGAGGTTCGTATTATAGTCGGCAAAATCATAAATGCAAGAGTCAGTCCGCCCGACAATACCGACCAGCCGAGGTTGAGATATATGACGAAAAAGATGAAACCGAACAGGCCGTATACAATTGAAGGGATTCCTGCAAGCGACTCTGCGCAAAAGCGAATAATTCTTGTGATAACACCCTCTTTTGTGTATTCGGCAAGATAAAATGCCGTGCCGATTCCAAAAGGTGCTGCAATCAAAATTGCGACTGTTGTAACAAGCAGTGTACCGACAACGGCTGAGGCAATGCCTCCCTCCCGTCCCATGCTTCGGGGCATTTCTGTCAGAAAGCTCCAGCTGATAACGGGAATACCTCTTGCGAGTATGTAAATAATGATGAATAAAAGCACGGCAAGTACAAAAACAGCGGCTGTCCAAATTAGGATTTTTGCTATCCTTTCACCGGAGCGTGTGCTTAGTTTCATTGTTCGAGGTTTCCTTTCGTTTTGCTTTACCGGGTCTTGCCGGGTATTATTTATTTGTTCTGATTGTTAGCTTTTATCTTGCACTGTATTGCTTAACCCCAAATTACTTTTGTTTTTTCTTTCGTGTAATATATTGCGCTGTGATATTTAATGTCATTATTAAAATGAAGAGTACAATTCCGGTCGCAAACAATGCCTGCCTGTGGTCTCCTGTTGCATAACCCATTTCAATGCCGATGTTTGTTGTAAGTGTTCTGACAGGGTCAAGGATGGACCTCGGCAGAGCAGGCGCATTTCCGAGTACCATTATAACTGCCATTGTTTCACCTATTGCACGGCCTGTTCCGAGTATTACCGCTGCAACAATGCCGGACTTCGCTGCCGGCAGCTGAACGGAATATATCGCCTGCCAGTGTGACATGCCGAGTGCAAGCGCACCCTCTTTATATGTCCTCGGCAATGCGATTATCGATACCTCCGTTATGCTTATTACCGTCGGAAGAATCATAATCGCAAGTACAATCGACCCTGCGAGAATACTGAGCCCCGGTCCGCCAAGGTAATCGCGTATAAGAGGAACGATAAATATAAGCCCCCAAAATCCGTATACAACCGACGGAATACCTGCGAGCAGCTGAATTGCGGGACGAAACATATTACGGACAGGCACGGGTGCAAATTCTGCGAGGAAAACCGCACTGCAGATACCGATTGGTACTCCAAGAACCATTGCTCCGAGTGTAACCGCAAGAGTTCCGACAATCATGGGGAATATTCCGAATTCACCCTGGCTCGGTGCCCATGTCATTCCGAAAATAAAATTGAAAATACCGACACTTCCGATTATCGGTGCTCCTTGAATAATAATAAATACCGTTATAAGAGCAAGCGCAGATATTGAAGAAAGCGCAAGTGCGAGAAATATACGTTCTGACAGTTTGTCCTTAAAAGTTTTTTTCATTATTCTGCCTCTTTCATGTCGGTAATTAAACCCTCAAGCATAAGAAGACGCTGCCCTTCTTCGGACAGAGCAAAATCAATAAACAGTTTAACATAATCTGACGGTTTTTCTGCCGATACGAAGTAAAATTGCCGAAACAGCGTATAATCACCAAGCATTACGTTATTCCATGTCGGTGCAACGCCGTCAAGCTCAAGCGCTTTGACACTTTGGTCTGCAAGACCGAGTGACAGAAATCCTATTGAATCGATGTCATTGCTTACAAGCTGCCTGACCGAACCGTTTGTATTTTGGACTATTGCACGTGACGTTATAAGGTTGTTTTCCATAAGCATATCTTCAAATGCTCCCCGTGTACCGGAGCCTTCTTCCCTGGTGATAACATGAATGCGTCTGTCTGCTCCGCCTACCTCAAGCCAGTTTGTCACATCTCCCGTATAAATCCTTCGTACCTGCTCAAGTGTAAGACCGTTAACCGGATTTTGCGGATGCACGATTAAAACAAGTCCGTCCTTTGCAATTACTATATTCCACATTTCCTGTTCTTCTTCGGTAAGCTCACGTGAAGACATTCCGATATCTGCCGTCCCCGATTGTGCCGCTCTTATTCCGGTAGAAGACCCTCCGCCTTGAATATCAACTGCACGGTCAGGGAAAATTATTGAATAATTTTCCGCAAGTACTTCGGCATACGGTTGAACCGATGTGGAGCCTGCAACGATAACGGTATTTCCCGCTCCCGAACTGCATGCGGTGAGTGTAAATACCGATAAAATTAATAAAATTAAAACGGTAAGCCTCATTTGGTCTGTACCTTTCTATCCGAATCTTCCGGTAATATAGTCCTCTGTTACCGTACTTTTCGGTTTGGAGAATAAATCAAGAGTCGGGCCGTACTCGTGTAACGAACCCACAAGATTTTTATTGAGCATAATAAAAGCCGACATATCAGAAACACGCCGGGCTTGCTCCATACTGTGTGTGACAATAATAATTGTGTATTTTTTAACGAGTTCAAACATAAGCTCTTCGATTTTCATAGTTGACTCGGGGTCAAGAGCGCTGCATGATTCATCCATCAAAATTACATCGGGCTCAACCGCTACGGCTCTTGCAATGCATAAACGCTGCTGTGCGCCTGCGGGCAGCTCCTGTGCGGATTTGCCGAGGTCGTCTTTGACTTCATCCCAAAGTGCAACCTGTTTAAGGCTCCGCTCGACTGTTTCATCAAGACGTCTTCTGCTTTTAATTCCGTGCCGTTTCGGTGCAATAGTTATATTTTCATAAATACTCATCGGAAAAACGTTCGGTTTTTGAAAAACCATTCCGACTTTTTTTCTGTGCTCAACGACATCAATATTTTTTCCGTAAATCGGCTTTTCATCCAATAAAATCTCACCTGTTGTTTTACACGAAGGGATTAAGTCATTCATGCGGTTGAAAACACGCAGAAGTGTGGACTTGCCGCAACCCGACGGTCCGATAATTGCGGTAATTTTACACTCTTCGATATCCATTGTTATATCCTCAAGCGCATGGAATGAACCGTAGTGCAGATTCAGGTCTACGGTTCTTATTTTAATTTTCGGCTTTGTTTCTGTCACAGCTACCTGCCTATGTTTTTATGTAAACAAGTTGTTAAGTATCGCAAAAATATCGTCATCATCATATCATTATACTGTAAAAATAACAGTGGTAATTATCAATAAAAAAGGTGCGTTTTGGTTCTCTTTTTTTGTTATGGGGAAGTTTTGATTTTTCATTTGCTTTTTTTATGAAATTTATGTTTGTTATTGATTACGCTTAGCTCTTTTCCTTGCTGTCACAGAAAAGAATAACACCGCCTGTTATTTCATAATCATGGACCGGGCTGAAAAAGACATTATAGCTTTTACCGTCTTTATTAAATGCAATTTCAATGTTCTTCCCTGAAAGACATTCTTCAACACCTTTTTGGAATCCGGCATCACGATTTACATGCAAAATGTTCATTCCGACAAGATTATCTCCGCCCAGAATGCCGGTTGCACTTTTATTTACGGACAGCATTATCCCGTCTTTATCCATGAGTACAAGCCCCTCTTTCATGCTGCCTGTGATTGCATCAATCGTTTCCGCACGGTTTTTGAGCATGGTAACCTGATTTGCTATTTCGGACTTTTGCCGGTCTATTTTTCGCATAAACGGCGAAAGCTCATCGTATGCCGGCGGGTTATCCGTATCGAAATCGATGTTATTTAGCGGATTGATAATACTTTTTGTCAGCCTGCCTGCAAGGATACCTGCAATTATTAAAACGGTTATTGTGATACCCGTCAAAGAAAGAAGTACATCGGTAAATACTCCCGTAATCCTGTCGACGGTTTTTGATATCCGCAGTACGTTGCCGCTGCTCAGCCTGATTGCATAATAATATGTGTCGGTGTTGTTTGTTGCGGAAAATCTCATTGACTCTCCCCAACCGTTTTCCAGAGCTTCCTTAAACTCTTCACGGTCAGCGTGATTTTCAAGAGTTGCCGGATTTGCTTTGTTATCAAGCAAAACCGTGCCGTCATATGAAATTATAGTTATTCTTGCAGCATCGGCATTGAAGTTGGAATAATTAAAAGAAAGATTCTGCTCCACGGCATTATTAAGAATCTCCGCAACAAGATTTGCCCTGTCTTTAATCGAAGTAATCTCTCTGACCCTCGTTGCATTATAAACAATAATACTCACCGACGCCGTAAGCATCAGCACACAAAGCAAAACCAGAACAAAAAAACTGATAAATATACGCTTCTTCATAAACACTCCCCGAGTTTTTTTACGATTATTTTATATTATACCATAAAAACTGTCTATCAAGATGAACTTCATCTTTCTGTATCATTATAAACTGAAATTATCGTTGCTCTCTGAGCAGCTTGCGGTCTATGCAATTTTGTTCAAGAGTCTCTGTTATATTTTTCGGTATACCGTCCGGATAAACCCTGTCATATCCGAGCAGCAGGGCTCCGACAACGGGCTCCAGCTTTGCGTCTATTAAAACTGCATTCGGCAATGCCTGTGTCAGATAAAAATGTAAACGCTCACGCATGATATCTCCGCTTTTCGGGACACCTCCCGACAAAACCACATCAAGGTTTCGCTGACCTATGGATAGTTCATTAACTCCTATTTCAACGTATTTCACCAATTCTTTACACAGCCAATCAAGATATGAAAGTGAAATAGCATCATTTTGCTCTATTGCATGAAACAGTAAATGTGCATAATCCTTATATACCGGATATATCGGTTCTTCATGCTCCGAGCGTCCGGTTGTTATCATCATAAACAACTCATCGACATTTTTATAGCCGGTTTCTTCAAGCAACAGGTCTGTCAGTACTGTTTTACCGCCAAGCTTTGCCTGTGCATCGAGTACTGCCTGAAAAATAAAATTTCCTATAGCATCGGCACCCTGATGTTCACCTTTTAGGTAATAGTGGAACGTGTGCATTCTTCCTTCTTTGTTAAAAACTGCGCAATTTGCACCGCTGCCGAGACATAGTACGGCACAGTCGTTATTTATTATCGTTGTACCCCCGCGTAAGGCTCCGATGCAGTCATTATAAAGTTCTACATTATTAATTCCAAGAGTTTCCCGGATATTTTTCCGCCCGAGTTCATACTCGAAATCCCAATCCGCTCCGGTGCAGCATGCGGAAACATTGCTTATGTCCGGGTAGCTTAACCCTGCTTCATCTATTGCTTTGTCTGCCGCATGACGGATTCGGACCATTCGTATATTACGGCGCTCTCCCGGAATCTGCTTCCAATCCCTGTCGTTTCCGTAACCAAGTATATTTCCCTTATCATCGGCAATTAACACATCGGTTTTAGTTCCACCCTGGTCTATTGACAAAATAACCGGCATTATGAATCACCCCGCTTAAATATATTCATTTTTTGAAAAACAATGGAAGGTAGTCCTTGTTTGCTTCAAGCATTTTGTCGAAAAGTTTTTTTGCAACATCATAATCGCCGACAAGCGGATGATGAGTCAGTGCCATAAGGGCAGTGTCATAATCTCCGGTAACAGCTGCCTCTGCGGTGAGCATTTCATAATTTTTGACCATCGAAATAAGGCCCCAGACTGCTTTCGGCGGGGGTTCTGCCGTTACGGGCTTTATTCCGCTTGAGTTAATAAGAACCGCTGTTTCAACAACCGCATTATCAGGCAAAAACTTAAATACTCCGTTATTCGGCACATTAACAACATGCCATGTATCGTTGTTATTATAAATTGCGGTCATTACGTCCGTTGCCACAGTTGAATAGCCTCCGCCTCCCCGTTTTTTTAGTGACGGTGGTTTGTCTGCAAATTCGGGGTTGTTAAAGTCTTTGAATATTTCCTTTTCCATTTCAAGAACAACTTCGCCTCTTGATTTTTTTTCTTTTTGCAGTTTTTTGAGTACCGTGTTTCTGTGGTAATAATATTGCAGGTAGCCGCTGAGTATAACTCCCAGTTTTACGGAGAGCTCTGCCGATACCGTATCAACATCGGATGCGACCTTATTAAGTTCATGTTTTGTAAGGCTGCGTCCTTTTATGGTGATGTTATATGCATAGTTAAGATGGTTGAGCCCGAAAATGTCGTATTTGACATCTTTTGCATTTACTCCCAGGACTTCGGAGACTATCCATGCAGGACGGATTCCGCCGGAACATAGTGCCGCGCATTTAATATCAGTATAATCATGGAGTACCTGGGAAATTATTCCGGTCGGGTTTGTATAATTAATCATCCATGCATCGGGAGCGTTCTTTTTCATTGAGTCTGCAATTTCCATCATGGCGGGAATTGTGCGCAGGGCTTTCATAAATCCGCCGGGTCCTGTTGTTTCCTGTCCTATTAGACCCATTGAAAGAGGGATTTTTTCATCATTTATACGGCAGATATTTCCTCCGACACGAATTTGCGGGCATATAAAGGATGAGCCTGAAACAGCTTTGTCCAAGTCGGTTGTGGATTCAAGCTTTACTTGCAAATCCAGCTTTTTTGCATATCGTTTGCAAAACCCGGAAACGGCTTCCAACCGTTTTGAATCGATGTCCATAAGCGAAATTTTAGTAACCGGTAACCGTTCTTTTATTTCCGCAAGCTTTTCAATAAGTTCGGGTGTGTATGAGCTGCCCGCACCGATAATGGATATTTTCATACCTGCTGTTCTCCTTTATGATCTTCTGTTCTACATCTTTGCTGCCGCTTCGCTGTCAACTATAAATATAACATTCGGATGAAGACGCAAAACAGATGCGGGTACATCCTCTGTTACGGGGCCGTTTACTACATTCTTCACCATTTCCGCTTTGGTTTTACCGGACGCAACAAGCAGGATTTTTTTTGACATCATTATATCACGGATACCGACAGTAATCCCGAACTTCGGCACCTTTTCCTCTCCGCCGAAAAGAACGGCTCTGGCTGCCGCTGTGCTTTGCGGAATCGGAACTATATGAAACGAACTTTCAAACGGAGTTCCCGGCTCGTTGAACGCAATATGCCCGTTTTCACCGATTGCGATGACTTGCAGGTCAATACCACCGAAAGACTTGATTTTGTTCTTGAAAACATCCAGCTCCAGCTCAGGCGGAGAACTCATGCCGTTTGGTATATAAGTATTTTCCGGGCAAATATTTATATGGCTCAGTAACTCGTTTTGAATCCTGTAAGAGCAGCTTGCAGGGTTATCGGGTGCGGCTCCTATATACTCATCGAGATTGCAGGTTTTTGCAAGCGAATAATCAACCGGCAGTTCACTATGCTGCCTAACAACCTGTTCATGAATACCTTTTGTAGTATTACCTGTGGCAAGCCCGATAGTACTGTCCGGCTTGACAATCACCTGTTTCGAAACCTGCATCGCCGCTTTCCGATTAAACTCTTCTATACTTTGTGTAACTATAAACTGCATATACTAACTCTCCAAGAACTCATAAATTCCATACCCTCATTATACCACAAAAAACCGCCCATTAAGATGAATTTTATTTCACCTAATGGACGGTGTATGGTGGAGCAACCCAACTCAAATACGAATCCTTTTTTGGGTGATAGCTTATGGGTTTGCTGTGGTGGTGACATTGTGATTGCAAGGCTTTCAATCTACTTAGATACATTTAATACCGAAGCACTCATTAACTCACTTGGCATTTTATAGTTATTATTGTCGGAAATATAGATTCTGTTATCTTCAGAATCAAAGATGTATTTGAAATATTCAATAACATTTAAACCGAGTATGCAATATTTTGTGTCATCATGTGGTATTGCAACTTTTATACCTTTAAAAATTTTACCTCCGATGACCATACCGGGAATCATTTTAAGAGAGGCATCACATGATCCGGCTATTCCTGTTAACGGAAAATGTTCGATAACCGGTGATAGTTTGTCGAACCCGAAGAAAAGTGATGTGCTTTTATTTATCACTGTCACATATGCTCCTGTGTCGAAAAGGAAACGTATGGGTTTATTTACATATGTTTCCAAATTATATAAGACAGGTATATCCATATAATAATGGCAGCTTTCAGTGTCAAAAATAAGGGTTTCCCCGGAACTATATTTAAATATCATATCATGCATGTGCTGCCCTCAACGATTCTAATGCAGAAATCAATTCAGGTTTGAATAAATAGAGTTCGGAATGTTCACCATACTCCTCTGATTCAAACTGATCATATATTTTATCTTCAGCACCGGCATACGCACAGTCACCACAAACAACGGGTATACCACTGCTTAGATCTCTTCCGCTTGAAAATTGAGAATTCACGATATATACCCAATATCCACTGTATAACTTCCGTATTTCTTCAACAGAAAGCGGTTTTGTATGGTTTAATAATTTATATGTGCTTGCCATCGTAAACACCTTCCTTTTAGCATCTATTCAATATGTTGACTAAAAACCTTTTGTAGCCGTATTATATCATATTTGACTGCACAACTGCAATAATCATGCTGTCGACGGTTTGATATATCAAAACCTCGCCTTTTTGGTTTACATCTAGGGTCATTCGCTTTTGCTCTTTTCCCGGATAGTTTTAATATTTATTCAAAGTCTTGTACTTTTCTATCAGACCCTCAAGTGTACACATCTTGCTCCTTAACTTGTTAAAATCGAGCCAGTTACCTTCCAGCACGATTTTTGGGCTTTCTTCCATGCCTGTAAACATATCCTGTAGCTCAATTATTATCTCTTTGCCTCGTTGTACCAGACTCTTTTTTTCTGCTTCTTCACTCTCCTTCGAAAAGTCGACAATGGAAACAAGTTTTTTCAGCATCGAAAATTCTCTTGTTTTGAGCATTTCAGTTATACGTGTTCCAACACCTTCGATGTCGCCATCTTCATGTAGCCAGCAAATGACGCAACCTTTATATACTATTTCAGGAATCGTCTGTGTATGTCTTAACCACATTCCGTTTAGTTCTTGCGGGTTATCCTTGATTTCACTCCAACGCATTTTCATGTGTATATCACCTCCTTGTAGGTTAATATTTTGCTACCAGAACAATTACTTCAATGCAGATAGTTCAAAAACTATACATCGCTGGTATTCGTCCCAGTCGTTTTCAACCTCATCATCATAGCTGCCATCATATGTTCTGAAGATTTCATGAGGTATATTGGTGTCAAAAGTCCATGGTACCCCATCTTCGCCATAGTAATATACTCTGATTACATTACAGTCTTGGAGAAGATGTCTCGCATAATCCTCGCTGCCTTCTTCGAGCAATTGACCATCTTTCGACAACACAAGAGTTCCAGCTGGTGCTTTTTTAATTAGTGGGTTAGTATGTCCTTCCTCTCTAATCGCTCCCTCAAATTCAACACGGTCATCCGAATCGCCATAAACGACAACAAATCCTCTCTGTTTTGCTAATAATAATTCTTCTGTGGTTAGATTTGGTTGGCAATTGCGACCATTAAGCATTTTTGCATACTCATTCAGAGTGATATTTGCATGAGCTTTTAAGAAAGCTTCCTGTTTGTCGAGTCCATAATGTCGTTTCAGTTCTGCTAGTTCTTCTATGATACGCGCAAATTCGGTAGCTTCAGAGTTCGGAAGTAATAAATCTCCGAAATAAAACTTTTCAGCATTGTCATTTCCGACAATATCGGTAAACGACCAAAATAATGTACAATCATCTTGATGTTCCTCTCTTAAGACACAGATGCATGGTACTTTTCGTGCTCTCATATCATTTTTACAATAACGGGAATTATCACACCCGTCGCTTGGTTCCAAAACAATATCATTCCACTTGAATGTCAAAGTTCGTTCGCCTGTGATGTACTTATCGTAAACCTTACCCGCATTATGTTCGTACGGTATATCATTCCAATCATCACCGTGGTAATTTGATAAGTTGTGATCACCAAGATAAAATTTTACCTGCTGTCCTTTTCTTTCAAAATCTATTATCTGCATCTTTGTTTATCCCTTTCATTGCTCATTTTCCCTTTTTTCAAGATACTTGGATTCTTCGTTATTATATTTGAATATTCTTGGATAGTCAATATGTTTTTTCAACATTCTTGAAATTATTTTCTATGCTGATATAATAGCTTTAAATACAAAGGTAAAACTGTGGAATAAGGTGCTGTAGATGAATCGAATAAGAGAATTGCGAAAAAAAAAGGATTTAACACAAAAAGAGCTAGCAAAGCACTTACAAATTGCAGACAGTACGCTTTCGTACTGGGAGATGGGAAAGTATGAACCGGATAATAAAGCTCTAATGAAGTTGTCCGAATTCTTTCATGTAC
This sequence comes from Oscillospiraceae bacterium, assembly GCA_009784725.1. Lineage (GTDB taxonomy): Bacteria > Bacillota > Clostridia > Oscillospirales > Oscillospiraceae > WRMH01. The sequence goes on along the minus strand of WQXS01000003.1, from coordinate 84,487 downwards.
CAATTGATTATATTCTGGGTGGCAATTTTGTAAAATGGGATATTTGTGACGAAAGAATACTTTACCCGGGAAATAACGTATCACATCTAACCGTTTCAGAAGCAAATGTGTCGTATAACCAAAACAAAAAATCCGCTGATACAGATAGTACCGGTGGTGTAAAGACTGCTTTCAATCGAGCAGAATTCGCAGGTTTGACACAAGAAGAAACAGATATGCTTGCAGAATATGCTATGTTTTTAAAGTCCCGAAGAAAAAATGAAAAATGATTTTATAGTTAGGACTGTAGGAAGCAAAATTCTGAGCAAACCAAGAGTTCGCCTTTATTCTCGGGAATCATATATCCGCACTCTTATGGACGGTTACATACCACGCCCGATGCCACCGCTTGATTATCACGCCATGATGAGAGAGTTTCATGCGATTGGAAACAACTTAAATCAAATCGCTCAAAAAGCTCATGCTTTAAAAGTTATTGACTCCAAGCGATATGATTCCGCTGTATTGCAGTTCATAAAGGCACTTACAAACATCGAGGAATATATGCTCTTGCCTGAAAAAATGAAACACATCAATGGCAACCCCAACACAGCAAATGAAAAAATATAAAAGAGAAAGTGAGAATTATAAAAATGAAAAAAGAACAACAAACAACCCTACCGACAAATGAAAATCAAGCCCCTGCGACCCAAGACAAAGTTGAAATGCTCCCAGTTTCAAAGCTTGATGGGTTTAAGTCACACCCATTCAAAGTAACGGAGAATGAAGATTTTAAGAAACTCGCAGACAGTATTATGGAAAACGGAGTTTTGATTCCTGCTGTAGCAAGACCCAAAGGCGATGGCTACGAACTCATCGCCGGACACCGACGAAAGGCTGTGTGCGAAAAACTCGGTATTGAAACCATGCCGGTAATACTGCGAGACATGACCGATGAACAATCGGTTATTTTTATGGTCGATTCCAACGTCCAAAGAGAAAATATCTTACCAAGCGAGAAAGCGTTTGCTTATAAATGCTATAAAACGGCAGGGACAGCGAACCGACCTTACTTCCACGCCAATGGCATGGAAGTCAAAAGGCAAGGAAACTGCCGCAATAATTGGAGAATCCACAGGCGAGAGTAAAGACCAAGTTCGCAGATACATCAGGCTGACAGAACTTACCCCACAGTTATTAAAAATGGTTGATGAAGGCAAAATCGGATTTCGTCCTGCTGTCGAATTGTCCTACTTAACAAAAACACACCAAATTAACACCCTGAGTTTAGAACCAACTTATTTTGTCAATGGAAGTGTGGAGATTTTTATTTTTGCCCGCTGACAATAATTCCCTTTATGACGGGGTAAATATCAAGCAAAAAATAAAAATACTACCGACATTGACAACGGTACAATGAGTATAATGCAGCAAAGGAACAATGCAGACCAAAAGTTTGCATTGTCCTTATTGACTTTTACCGCTTGTTTATCGCTTGTTTATCGCTTGTTTATCGCTTGTTTATCGCTTGCTTTCAGTTTATCGCTTACATCCCAATATCCGCCTTTTGGTAGACCGACTCGTTCCAAAAGACCTGCCAACTTAAGAGTCTTAATGTGATTTTTAACATTTCTTTCAGCTATACCGAGCATTTTGGCTAAATCAGCAGCAGATATTTTTGGATTTTCTCGCATTTAAACGAGTATAGTTTTCCGTGTCTCGTTTATAGTGATGTTTTCAGTGATGCCATTGGTGATGTTTTTAGTGATGCTGCCATCACCAATATCTTCTTTGTCGGAAGCAGATTTGGATAAAGAACCAACGGTATAATTAGTATAATAATGAGGGAAAGACAGCGACCGAACGGTGTTTTTCCCTTACTGACGGATTCTTGAAAAGTCATTAATTATCTACGCACTATCTACGCAATTATCTACGTACTATCTACGCAATTATCTCTTAAATTTTATATCCCAAAATCCACCTTTTGGTGTACCTTCTCGTTTTAATATACCTTTTTTCTTTAAAGCTTCAATATTATTTTGAACCCCACGCTGACTCATGCCAATACTTTCAGCAATTTTTTTTGCACTTATTTTAGGTTGCCTATCAATTAATACTAGAATTGATCGATGCACGTCATTATCTATATATTTTTCAACTATTGATTCAAAATTGGCATCATAGACCGTTGCTTGGTCGGTCGGTATTTTCCTATATAAGACAACTTTAAATCCGGAATCTTGTTTAAACTCAGGTTGTTTTAAACCCATTTGTGTGCATAAATTAATAATATCTTCTGTTCCTGTACCCATTTGTTCAATCGTTCCGTTTAAATACATTGCCTCTGCCATCAAGGGATTTGCAGGTATGGATTTATGAGCGGTCAATAAATCATTAATTGTCAATCCCCATGGAAGCTTTCCTGAATTTAGTATTTCTAAGCGGTCAGGAAACAACATAACTTGTACGCTATCATTACTGGTATAGTCACGATGAGCAACGGCATTAACAATAGCTTCCGTTACCGCTCGTATTGGCAGCTCATAAATAATATCAACTTGGGGGCTTTTGCTACGGTCTCCTGTATAAAGGTTAATTTTTGATAAAACAAAATCCACTGCAGAAGCTATCACTTCAAAAACAGTACCCTTGTAGATTTGATATGATGGAATTGGCTTTGATACTGTGAGTCCATGAAAATGTGCACATTTCACCGTTGAAGAAATGAAGTAACGTTGCGGACGATCTGCGAAAAGTAATAACGCTGCATTTGTGACTCTGTCACCTTTTATTAAGTCAAGGTGTGTTAGCACTTTAGTAATGTCAGTGTTCCTATCAAAAGGAAACCTTCTCCTGCGGTGCGCTTCATCTGTAAAGTCTCTAATCTTGTCTTCATTCAAATCTGCAACAGTAGCTTCCGGATGTAAAGTAGCATCAAATGGGGTTGTCCTGATATATTCATTCTCGAGCAAATAATTAACCAAGGATGCGTATACAGCCGTCCTCAACTCTTCACGTGTTGTAAATCCCTTTCTTACTATTGCGTTTTCGGCTTTCTTTATAAGAAGCTCTTCCTTAGGTTCTCTTTGTTCCGAATGCTTAATATACACCAACCGTACTTTATTATTATTTGTAGCAGCGTCAAACTCCCGCTCTGTTGGTGATATGCCCTCAGTGTCTTCAAAACCATAAAGAGCACCAAAGACTCCAAGGTAAATATCACAGTTTTCCACCTCGCTTAAGAAAACCGAAGCCGGACTTGCGTTTAAAGCTGGTACATTCTCAAAAATAAACGGTTCAAAGTAAATCCCAAACAAAACATCCGTAGTCAAATAATCATAAAGCATCTGCCGCTCTTCAGCAAACTCAGATTGCACACTGCTTATAAATATCTTTTTTCTTGTCATTATATATCACCTATAAGCTTTTTTACTCACCCTGTCTATTTCACACATTTATTTACTTTCTCTTATCCTGTTTAAATATCCTGATATTTCATCGTTTACCTCTGATTTAATCATCTGTGAAGCAATTTGTTGTGAGTTAAAAGAAACATTATACTTCTCTTTGCAAATAGTGCTCAATTGACCAATTATATGTTTACCTGGAACAAGTCTTACAATCGCATCGAATCCAGTTTTCCATATCTTGTTAACTTCATTTCGTGCTTCGCGAAAAAATTTGCTTGGCTCAACACCTCTATTTTTACGAGATAGCTCATCACCAATTTTCTCGATAATAAATTCTTTTTGTTTGTTGCACTCATTATTAATCATGTTTTGAATTTCTGAGCATAAAGTCTTAAAATCTAATTTATTGTTCTTGCGGTAAACAACTCGTGCAATTGCAACATTAATAAGCAGATAGTTCTCTAACTCTTTTCTCTCCCATATATGCATTCGGATGTTGTTGCTTTTTGCTTCTTTTTCTCTTTCCTCAATGTCACATTGTAAATGGTAATCACTGTCATAGAAAAAATAAATTTTTAAATCAGGGATTTCTTTAAGCAGGTGGACGGCATTTTCTTTTTGGGCTTGCCAACTTCCCCAACCTCCTGTGGTAACACTGGGAAAATGGTCTAAAGGTTCGGATTCATTTTGAAAGAGTTTGTCGTATAGCACTTTCAATATGAACATATCTTCGCCTTCTACAAACAAGTATCGTTTATTATTAAGTAATCGTGAAAGAGATAAATTATGCACACTTCCCATTCCTGAAATAGCAGCTTGGAGAACCGGATATCCCTCTGCAAGCAGTGAGGTATCTTTTTTCCGGTTAATTATTAATATGTTTTCTGGTTGGACTTCAGAGATGATTTCAATAGAATGCGTCGCTATTATCATCTGTGCATAATTTCCCATAATCAGTCTTACTAACTTACGTTGCATGTCAGCATGCATAAAAACATCCGGTTCATCGAGAATAATAATTGCGTTTGCATCAGAAGACACTATGAACCACAATGTTTGAAGCCACATTTGTATGCCATGTCCCATATAATATACTTCAGTTACAAAATCGCTGTCACGAATGTTTAAATAAATAGTATTACTATTATCTTTTGAAATATCATTTATTAATAGTGATCCCCACGTTTGTGTAATCATTTCTTGCAATCTTTGGAAAATCTCTTCATTCCTTGAGATAAATAAATTACTCCTAAAGTTCCTGGAAGTTCTTTTAGAAAACTTATTACGTTGTAATGTATCACTAGCTACTAGAACTTCATCCTTTAAAAGCGGAACTATTTGTGGAAGAACCCTAAGATTTGGAACTCCGATTTCTGTCACTCTTTTCTTGCCTGATATATATTCTCCATTATGAGAAAAAGTTACAAACAGTTCTGTTTCACTTTGAATTATTATCTTAATAATTACAGAGTTTGAAAAAAACGCTTCAATGGTTGCTGGTGGATTTCCATATCTATGAAAGATCTGCTCTAAATCTGTATCAACCACTTTTGCTGAGATTTTTATCCCCTTAACAGATAAAGGAAGATCCTCTGAGAGCCATTCGGGTCGTATTGTATAAGTTAATATTGTTGCAAGTCTGGCGGTTGCTAACCCTAGTATGCGAAATGCTTCAATTACAGTCGTTTTTCCGGCATTATTTTGTCCAATCATAACGGTATTACAATCAAAAAATATAGTATGCTCACTAAAACATTTAAAATTAATTAGTCTAAGTCGCTCTAAGGTATATATCATAAATCTTCCACCATTACTATCTGAATTTAGATGTGACTTTATTACTCAAAATGTATATTAGTTAACTTGTTTTCAAAAAACAGCCCTCTATACAGTACACGGTCAACTTATTTTCGTGTCCGCCTTTTATGCACTTTTCTTCCAAAGTGCACAACGGACACATTGTGTTGACCTCTGTATTTAACGTACCTTGTTTATCATGCAGTGAATACAAGTATTTCAGGTATTTGCCCTCTGCAATCCTATGATGGTCGTCCTTTGCATCAAGTCCTCTCCACTCATAAAGCCCTTTACTCCCTTTACTTGAGTTGCACGATTTACAAACGCTAACAACATTATCAGGGATGTCCTCACCACCACTGCTTCGTGGCAAAATATGGTCAGTTGTCAGTTTATCCAAAGCCCCACAATAAATGCATTCGGTGCCATGCTCTCGCTCACAAGCCCACTCTCTAACAGAACTTGACCACGACATTGTATCGTTGCAAAGCTTCTTATATATGCTCATAATCATCCCATAATTCTTTTTTCCCATACCAGATGATTCGGAGATGATTTTAGCGTATTGATAAAATATGATTTGGCGTATGGTTTTCACTGTTGGTGGGGGCATAAGATTCTCCTGCTAGAAAATTATATTATTTCAAGTTCATAGCTATTTTCAACTATATGACAATACTTACCATCAACATTATTATTTTTCCTTATCCAATCCCAAATATTTTTAGAATTTACCGGTACTCTTATTAAATGTTAAAATTAGCTTTGCTTACTCTTCGAAATACTGAATATCAACTTTTTGCGTTTTGTATATTTTTTGTTCTTCTACACCTACTCCATGTTGAGCCATTAACTTGACTAATTGATTCCCGTCAATTGGTATAATGTTCATATTATTAGCGATTTCAATTGCTCGAAGTGCATCAACTGAAAAGCGTCCTGTTGTTATGAACACACCATTTTGAGTTGCTTTTTGTGCTAGTGCGCCAAGAAAGTCTCTAATATCCTTTTCTCTTACTTCACCCTGATAACGCTTTGCTTGAACGTATATTGTATTAATTCCTAATGGGTCTTGCTTAATAATTGCATCAATGCCACCATCACCGCTTTTTTTAGTTACATACGATAAATTAAGTTCTTCAGAACTACCTCCATACCCCATTGCAACCAATAGGTCTTTACAAATCTTTTCAAAGTGATATGGGTCAACAGATGCTAAAAGATCTTTTAATTCTTGTAAAACTTTTCCGTCCAATTTAGCAAGTGCTTCATCAATCATTTCTTCAGGTGTTAAGCTGTCAATACTTACGTCTGTCTGTGCATCAGTTTTTCTCATTCCTGTGCGTTGAGTAAATTCTAGAAACTCAGGAAACTGCTTAAGAGTCTTTGGTGTTATTGTCTTTTCGCTTTTCAATAAATCTAATCCGCGTTTAGTTATTTTCCATTGGTTTCTACTCTCAATACTTAGAGCTCCGGCTTGTTTAAGATATGTCATCGCCCACTGCGTTCGGTCTATATAAGTATGCTTTCCAGATTTTATTTTTACACTTCTTTGTTCGTGAGTTAGCTTGAGCATATCGGCTACTTTGTCAGAAACATCCGCTCTTGAATAGGTTTTCTCATCTTTCATTACTTCCAAGACAGGGTTGAAGAACTCATAAAATTTCTGCATTACACACCATCCAAAACATTATTTACTATATTCCTATTGATTCTAGCAAGCTCGAAAACAGTGCAATAAGTATACAATATGTTGACATTCTTTTCAATCAACATTCTACTTTGGTATTAATATATTATTTATATTCCATATCTTTTTATACCGACAGGTAGAAAACGCTCTCCGCAGGAGCGAAAATAAATGTGAACAATCTGTGACTTTTGCAGAAAACGAAATGCGTACACCTGTAGGGTGTATAAGCGAGCCGTTCTCGTTTTCACTCTAACGGTTTTAGACGGAGAGTATTCACTTTTGTACGGGGATAACGCGAGAGCTTAACTTATGTGGTTTCGCAATGTCAGCCGTGATTCTTTATATAAACAAATAACAACTCTTCTATTCCTTAGAACTAAGAGTTGTCATTTGGGTACGTATGGTGGGCGCTGAGGAACTCGAATCCCCGACCTTCCGCACGTCAAGCGGAAGCTCTACCAGCTGAGCTAAGCGCCCATGAATATGGTGCTTCCCCTATGGGGCAGCTCAGCTTGATGAGCTAAGCGCCCGAATATATCGCCTTGCGAGCAAGGCATTAGAAGAATGCAGGCATTCTCTGTGTGGTGCTTCCTTATAAGGCAGCTCAGCTTGATGAGCTAAGCGCCCATGGAAAATATTGATTATATTATATTAGGTTACCGGTGTTGTCAAATAGATTTTAAAGATTGGTTGTTAACTGTACTCCGGATTGCTTCGTGCCTCGCAATGACGGAACAAAAGGAAGTTGTTACCTTGTGTTCCTCGATAATTTTTACACTATGTCATCTGTGGTGTCAACCAGGGTGGAGAGGTCTGTGTTGCCTTTGAAGCGGAGGACGTTTACCATGAAGATGTTGAGTTTGTTGATTATGTTGGGGGGAAGGATGTTGCCGTCGACTTCGACGGAGAGGATCGGGTAGTTTCGTTCTCTTGCCCAGGGGGTGTAGATGCCTTCTATTACTCTGCCGATGAGGCAGGCGAAGGGGGCAATGTTGATTACGCCGGAGTAGCCTGCTTGCATTGCGGTCGCTGCTGCACCTGTGGAGACAGAGATTTCGGAGCTGAGCTCCAGATTTGCAAAATGCGAAACTGTATTTTTCATTATTTCATTCATGTCATGCGGAGTTTCGGGGATTAACCCTGTCGGTTCAAGTATCGACAAGACTTTCTTTTCAACCGAATGTTTCCACCATTTTTCAATTCCGATTTTTTTAAGTGCAACCCAAGGCCCGGAAAATATACGTTTGCTTTTTTTGATCAGATTTAGCTGCTTTTTCCATTCGTACTCACGCATATAATCAAGATAATGAATCCACTCGGAAATACCCGCAATCTTTACGACTATACCTCGCTCGCTCATTAGGTCCGTAAGTTCTCCGACGGCGAAGTCATCACGCCTTACGTATATTTCACCGACGATAAGCACCTTCGGGCAATCTGTCACTTTCATTTTGAGTGGAATTCTGCTAACATCCGTTGCGACCTTTTTCAATTCCTTCCAAATTTCCTTTGGTCTTTTCTCAACAACATCAATAAGCCTCGTCCATGATTTTTCAAATTCTGCAAGTGCGGTTTTACTGTCAACGGCAGTTGTTCTCAGAGAGTTTTGAATATCCTTAAGATAATCCGATAATACAATACCTTTCCACATAACTTTTGAAAAATCAGATCCAAGTTCATTATATGAGTTATCTGCTGATAAAGTGAATACTACGACGTTTTCAAGACGCATGTCTTTAAAGAGATTTTCATAATACACATAATACTGCCCGGTTCTGCACGGGCCTGTTGTTATAGGCACAAAGAGCAGGTATATTTCATCCTTTCGGTATTTATCACTCCAGAAGTATTCGAGAGCCGAGCCGAGTACAAGATGGCTCGGAACGCATTCCTTACCTGAGGCATGTGCTCTGGCTGCCATTACTGTTTTATTTGTCGCAACCGGGAGAGCTTCGGCATTGATTTTCTGGCTCCTAAGCGCTGCTCCAATATATCGGGTTGAAATATCTCCCATATTCGCCAACAGAACTTTAATTCTCTTATTATCTCTGACAGGGATTTTTTCACCTGTTTTACTGTTATCCACACGCAGGTCAAAGCTGCCGTCGGGAAGCTTCTCGCTTACAAACTGCCAACCGTTATCAAAACGTTCGTTTTCAATATCACTTTTTTTATCTCTGTAACCGTCTATGACATCAAGAAACGCTTCGACTCTTGTATCTATTCCCGCATCTGCTGAATGTGTGTCAAGCTCAAGCACCATAAAGGGTTTTTGCCCCATAATCCATTTTATATAGTGCAGAATAAATGAATCGGGCGCACATGAGAAGTTTGTAATGTATGTAAGGAATATGTTATTTTCTTCTTTTAATAATGCAGCGGATTTTACGTCCTCCTGCCCGTAGTACCAGTACATATTCGGGAATATATCCTCATTTTCGAAAGGCAGAATATCAAAAGGAATTATTGAATATCCTCTGGTTGTAAATTTCTTTGGAATACCCATGTTCGCTTCGGGCGTAAATGCATTGTAAGCTCTGCCCAGAATTGCTATAACCGGTCTTTCTGCTTTGCGTGATTCTTCAAGCGCCAGAAGACCCAGCTGTTTTGCCGCCTTAAAATATTCCTTTTGCTTTATAAGAGCTTTGGTAAAGGCAGACTCTGCTTCTTCGCTTCCGATTCCGAGTTTTTCCGCCATAACCGTAAACAGTTCAAGTGCTTTCTCCTCTCCGAACTTAAAGCTTACTACAAGCGGCAGCCACTTATTCTCCGGAACGTCAGGGAAGGCCTTTGCCATATAATACGGCAGGCTTTGTGTCAGAGGGCAGAAATTGGCGTGTACCTCCTGCTCATAGCTTGGCATATCCCGAAAGTGCGGCAACAGAACATAATCGGCACCCTTGTTTAGACAATCCTGTACTGCACCGTGTGCTATTTCTGCAGGGAAACAATAAGCCGCTTCTGCTCTTGCGACACCTTCGTGTGGTACTTCTGAAGACAAGAATGTTTTAATTCCAAGTTCGTAAAAAAACCATGAGTATAAGGGGTAAAGTGTATGTACGGACAAAGCTCTTGGAATACCAACTGTATAATCACGCTTTTGTGATGTAGCTGCGGCAGCGGTTTCAGACGTGCTTGTGCCTGTTTCTCCTGTGTTTATTGCGGCATTTGCACCCGGCGCTGCATAATCCTCAAACAGTAGCTTTGAGCGCTTTTCGATATAATCAAAAACAGGTACATCTTTAACTGTTTTTCGAAGGTTTGCATACTTGTTGCATCTGCCGCCGAACATTATTTTCCGGTCACCGAGCTTTAGCACCTGTATCGGACAAAGGTTTTCACATGCCTCGCATTTAAAAATCCTTTCGTATTCTATTTCTCTTGATAAAAGCTCGTCAATATTAACTTTAGTTTCATCTAGTTGACCTTCCGAATGTTTTTTCTTTGCAAGCAGCGCAACCCCGAAGCAACCCATCAGCTCCGGAGATGGCGGTACAAGGATTTCCTTACCAAGCAGCATTGCAAATGCCGGTGGTACTGCAGGGTTCTTTGCTACCCCGCCCTGTAAAAAGACTTTACCGCCGATTGTACGGTTTCCCACAACACGGTTCAAGTAATTTGCCGCAATCGAGCAAACTATTCCTGCTGTTATATCCTCACGGCTTGCTCCTTGCCCTATCGCCTTGCGTATATCGCTGTTAATAAAGGCCGAGCAATGCTCGCCGAATTTAAGCGGTGCTTCGGCAGCGAGTGCAATGGGTCCTATCTCCCTGTCGCTGAGTATCGACAAGTCCCCTGCTGCGCTTTCTTCAAGAAATGAACCCGTTCCTGCAGAACACGCTTCATTCATTGCATAATCAATCGGTACACCGTTTTTAAGCAGAACGTATTTTGCGTCTTGACCTCCAACTTCGAAAATCGTTTCGACCTCGGGGTCATAGTATGTTGTTCCCATCGCATGTGCAATGATTTCGTTATATATACCTTTTGTTTCAAGAAAAACTCCGAGGATTTCACGGCTTGAGCCGGTTGTTGAAACAAGTCTTATATCAACAGCATCGCTGCCTGTATCGTTAATGATTTTTTCTTTTATAACTCCAAGACATTCCTTTAATGCTTTAACCGGGTCGCCATGAGTTCTGCCGTAATGGCTTGCGACGACTACATCGCTATCCGTGTCGACAAGGCTCACCTTTGTTGTGGTAGAGCCGCCGTCTACACCTAAAATATATTTGCGGCCCGTCTGCACCTTTCCGCCCGGCTTGTCAAAGACCTTTACTTTCGACTGCCATTCCTTTAAGCTTCCGAGAGTCTCAAAGCGGACCTCGCCGGATCTGATAAGCTTATTAACCGAGGGTAACGGGCTTCCGAACTCCTCAGCCAGAACCGCTGCTCCGAGAGCTTCAAAAACAGCTGCTTCATCAGGGATAATAAAATCAATTTCAGGCGCTCTTTCTTTAATAAAACGAATAATGTGTCTGTTACGTGTAATGCCGCCTGTAAGTACAACCTTTCCCGATGTAACTTTTGCACGTTTCAAAAAGTCAATTACTTTTACAGCCATTACATTCGAAAGAGAAAAAACAATGTCATACTTTGTTGCTTCGCGCTTGTTTAACTTATGCGTGCAGTCGCTCTTCATAAAAACGGAGCATCGTGTGGATATCGGATATACTTTTGCGGTTTCGGGTATATCATCAATATCATCGAGTTTCATATCCATTCTTGCAAGCTGCTGCTTGAGAAATTCACCCGTTCCCGAAGCGCATTTATTTCCCGAGAAATTATTAATAATTTTACCCTTGTCAAGAGTATAAACAATCAGGTCTTCACCGCCCATGCTGACTACAGCATCAGCGTCGATATCAAGGGTTTTTAAGGCAGCTTCAACACAAAGCGGCTCCAGTGTTCCGCTTACATTAAACATGGAGCGCCCTTCGTTACCTGTTATAAATGCTCTAATCTCTGCAGGGATATTGCCTTCTTCCAATAACCTTTTAGCCGCTGCGGAAAAATCACCTTCATGAATACCTGAGCCGCTCCATATCGTTTTCCCGTTTTCGGAAAGAACCATTTTCAGGCTCGTTGACCCTATATTTATACCAAGTGTCTGCATACTTACCTCTGTTAATTTTTTATGGGGGATGACACAAGAGAACCGTCCCCTTTTGCTCTTTATGGGAATAGGAAATCTTTTAGTTTTTTGCTTCTGCTGGGGTGGCGGAGTTTGCGGAGGGCTTTTGCTTCTATTTGGCGGATTCTTTCCCTTGTTACGTTAAAGACTCTGCCAACTTCTTCAAGAGTGCGTGTGCGTCCGTCTTCGATGCCGAATCTGAGCCGCAGAACTTTTTCCTCACGTTGCGTTAATGTTCCGAGCACTCCCGAAAGTTGTTCCTTAAGTAAGGTAAAGGATGCAGCTTCGGCGGGTTCCGAGGCATCCTCGTCAGGAATAAAATCGCCGAGATGGCTGTCTTCTTCCTCACCAATCGGTGTTTCAAGAGAAACAGGCTCCTGTGCTATTTTCAATATTTCACGGACTTTTTCAACAGGCATTCCCATATCCTCGGCAATTTCCTCCGGTGTCGGGTCATGTCCGAGTTCCTGTAAAAGCTGGCGTGATATGCGCATTACTTTATTTATTGTTTCAACCATATGAACAGGAATTCTTATTGTACGTGCCTGGTCCGCTATCGCTCTTGTAATTGCCTGACGAATCCACCAGGTTGCATATGTCGAAAACTTATATCCCTTAGTATAGTCGAATTTTTCGACAGCTTTGATAAGCCCGAGATTTCCCTCCTGAATCAGGTCAAGAAACAGCATTCCCCTGCCCACATAACGCTTTGCAATACTGACAACAAGCCTGAGGTTCGCTTCCGCCATTTGACGTTTTGCTTCATTGTCGCCCTGCGCCATTTTTGTTGCAAGTTCAATCTCCTCTTCCGTTGTCAGAAGGTTTACCTTGCCTATCTCTTTAAGATACATACGTACAGGGTCGTCAATGCTGAAGTTGTCTACTAGAGTATCGGGGTCGATAATTTCATCCTCTGCAAGTGTCTCAATTTCCTGCAGCTCTTCGATTTCCGGCGCGTCATCGGTTTCCGGAGGTACAAATACTGCTTCCTCCGCTTCCGTTGTATCAATATTCAAGTTTTCCAGAGTATCATAAAACTTATCTATCTGCTCCTGCTCAAGATTCATATCCTCCAGAACGTCAAGCAATTCCTTTGAGCTGAGGCTTCCCCGCTTTTTTCCTTCCTCAACGAGAGCATTCAGCCGTTCTTCGTTATACTGTTCCTGTGTTTTTTCCGGTACCTCCGGCTTGTTTGGGTTCTCCTCTGCAATTTCGTCGAGTTCTTCGTGAATGTTATTTTCCATTATTTCCCTCCGCTGTTTTTGTCTCTTTGAATCTTTTTATTTCAAGCAATAATTCCTCATCGGGAACCTGTGCTTTTAGTTTTTCTTCCCGTACTTTTGTAATATACTCCCGCATGCTCTTTTCGCCCTGCGGTAATGATTCCGGTTTTTGCAAAACTCCCGTCAAATGTGATGCCTCATCAGGTTCAAGCTCCGAAATTATCAACGATTCGCTTACTTCTCTGTCATTTGAAATCCTGTTTTCCAAAATCACAAAAACCTTTGCCAAAAAAGGAGATGTAAACTCATCCTTTATAAACCCTGTTTCGTTAATTATCTTAATGAGTGCAGGGTCAAATGTCAGGCATCTGAGGATTCCCTCCTCTGCCGGGGCGGATAATTCGTTTTGGTAACGCAGCTCTCTGCTTGCAGGCTGGATTTTCGCTCTAGGGCGCATTGTCTCTTTTTCGAAATCCTTTTTGTCCCTGCTTTTTTTAATTCGCAGCAGCTTTTTTACTTCATTTTTTACCGCTTCCGCCGAAACACCGGCTGTTTGTGCAACCTTTGCACCGTAGATTTCCCGCTCGGGTTCACTTTTTATATCCGAGAGCATGTTTGTTGCCGATGTCAGAAAAGACAGGCGGCCTTCATCAGTATTGAGATTGTATGAGTTTTGAATCGTCAGCAGTTTGTATTCAATGTTATTTTCACTGCGTTCAAGCAGGACTTCAAAAGCTTCCGCACCGTGCTTTCTGATAAATTCGTCAGGGTCACCCGAAGCTCCGAGATTTACAACCTTGATATTTTTCCCTGTTCTTTCGAGTAGTGAAAGTGCTCTAAGTGTTGCTTTTTGACCCATTTCGTCCGAATCGAATACTACAACGATATTTTCCGTATAGTGCGCAAGCAGTCTTGTCTGCTCGGAGGTCAGAGCAGTTCCGAGAGGTGCAACGGCACAGTCAAAGCCTGCCTGATGCAGCATAACTACGTCGATGTTCCCTTCAACAAGCAGCAGCTTTCCTTTTTTTGTCTTTTTCGCAAGGTTAAGCCCGAAGAGATTACGGCTTTTTGTAAATGCAGGCGTATCGGGTGAGTTTAAATACTTGTAATCCTTACCGCTGTCAAGCCTTCTGCCCGAAAAGCCAATTACATTTCCCCTGACATCAATAATCGGAAACATAAGCCTGTTACGGAAAAAATCATATGCACCGTCTTCTTTTTTCCCCCGTCTGCAAAGACCTGCGTCAAAAAGCTCCTGCTTTGAAAAGCCTTGTCTGACCATCGCATCGAGTAGTGTACTCCACTCATCCGGTGCGACTCCGATTCCGAAGCGTGTAACACTTTGCTTGGTGATGCCGCGCGTTGCAAGATAATCTCTTGCCGCCTCTCCCTGCGGGGCTTTAAGCATTTGATAAAAATGCCTTGCCGCTTCTTTGTTAAGCTCGAGTATACGCTTGCGGCGGTTTGATGCCTCTGCCTGTCCGTCTTCTTCGGGGACTGTCATTCCCGCTTTTTTTGCCAGAATTTCAATTGCATCCCGAAACTGCAGATTTTCAATATCTCTTATAAAGCTGATTGCCCCGCCGCCTTTTCCGCAGCCGAAGCAGTGATAAATCTGCTTTTCCGAGTTTACGGTAAATGACGGTGTTTTTTCACTGTGGAAGGGACAAAGCCCGAACATATTAGCACCGCTTTTTTTGGTAAGCCGCACATATCCGCTAATCAGTTCGGTAATATCCGTCCTGCTGATAAGTTCATCAATAAAACTGTCGGGAATAGGCATAACTTCTCCAAATAACAATGCAGAAAGAAGATTGCATAAATATTAAACCCTGTGCTTTCTTCTATTTATTAACTCTTAACTATTAACTCTTATTTATTAACGTACCTGCCAGGCTTCGGGGATAAAGAGTTTTTCGTAGATGTGGATTGCATATTTGTCGGTCATTCCGGAGATATAATCGCTGACTGCACGCTTTAGGCCGTCCTGCATCGAGACACGCCGGTATTCGTCGGGTAACTCGTCGGGAGTTCTGAAGTAAAAACGGAATATTTCATTAATTATCCCCGATACTTTTAACTCTTCGCTTTTTGCCTTCATGTTGAGATAAACATTTTTATACATAAAATCACGAAACGTCTCAAGAACAAACGCAATCGGCGGGCTTAGGGTGATTTCTCCTGTTTTTTCGCTTTCCGTTATAAGATCCAAAATTAATGTATTCAGCCGTTCTCCGTTAGTTGAACCGAGCGCACAAAGAATTTCCTCGGGCACCTCGGTTTCCCTTATTATCCCTGCCCGCAGAGCATCATCGAGGTCATGATTAACATATGCTATTCTATCGGCTATCCTGACAACCGAACCTTCCGGGGTTTCGGGTTTTTTGCTTCCGGTATGGCATAAAATCCCGTCTCTTGTTTCATACGTAAGGTTTAAGCCGTTTCCGCCTTGTTCAATCCGGTCGGTAATTCTTAAGCTCTGCTCACTGTGCTTAAACCCGCCGTCGCTTTGCAGTATTTCATCAAGCGCTCTTTCACCGGCATGTCCGAACGGGGTATGCCCAAGGTCATGGCCCAGCGCAATTGCTTCGGTAAGGTCTTCATTTAAACGAAGCCCTCTTGCAATCGTCCTGCCTATCCTTGAAACCTCAAGAGTATGTGTAAGCCTTGTTCTGTAATGGTCGCCTTCGGGTCTTAAAAAAACCTGCGTTTTGTGTTTTAATCTGCGAAATGCCTTGCTGTGAATAATCCTGTCGATGTCACGCTGATAGCATGTTCTGATATCACATTCCGGTTCGATTCGCTGTCTTCCTTTAGTGCAAGCAGAAAATGACGCTTTCGGTGAAAGCATCTGTTCTTCAAGTGTCTGGCGGGTTAACCTTGGGTTTTCATTCATGCAGTATTGCTCCTAAAATCATAAACGCCCGGCATAGTTATCTTCAAAGGAAATTTACCTCGCCTTATTTCCTCGCTCTAACTATATACAACATAAATAATAAAAACCCTTTAATTATTTGCATATATTTTATTAATTAATTTATTGTTTACAAATTTCTGAACCTGACAGGTTTCGGACGCATTTTTATTCCCGAAACAAGACCCATTGCAGCAAAGCTTGTAACAATCGATGAACCTCCGTAACTGAAAAACGGCAGCGGGACCCCTATAACAGGCATTATCCCGAGTGCCATGCCGAGGTTCATAATTGTTTGAACGATAACCATTCCGGCGACACCCATGCACACAAGCATTCCCAGAGGATTGTTTGACTTAAGGCCGATATAAACACATCTGATAATTATTACCATCAGTAAAATAATAACAAGCATACATCCTACAAAACCAAGCTCCTCGCCTGCTACGGAAATGATAAAATCCGTATGCTGTGCAGGAATCGCACCCGGTGTCTGAGTAAGTCTTCCGCTGCCGAGGCCCTGTCCGCGAAATCCCCCCGTCGCTATCGCTTCAACACTTAAGTCGGGCTGCCATAAAACGCCCTGACGTGTAGGGTCTACAATCTCCGGAGCAAAGGGAGCAAGTATTCTGTCTCTTTGTTTTTGATTTAAGAAATTTTCCCAAATAAGCGGAGTAGCGGCGGTAATAAGAGCGGCACCTATTGCAAACCAGCGAAGCTTCATCCCGCCGGCAAAAAGCATTATCGCAAGAACACCGAAATAAACAAGAGCAGTTCCCATATCCTGAGAAACGATGAGAACAAACCCGAACATAATTGAAAAAACAATAAATATCTGTAAAATCGACATTAATGAGTTAAACGTATTTCGTTCTTTAAAGGATACAATCATTCGTGCAATAATAATTATATAAGTAATTTTAACAATCTCAGCAGGCTGTATACCTATGTTAAAAAAGCGCAGCCATGCACCGCGTCCGACGTCTTCCTCGCCGACACCCCAGAAAAACAAGGTGGATATAAGTAAAATACTAAACAGGAACAGAAATCTGGATTTATCCGCAATTATATCAATATCAATGTAAGAGAAGAAGATAAACAGGAGAATACCGATAATCATAGCTCCGATTTGTACGTTTGCCTGACCGCCCTGTGCAAAGCTGAAATTTTTGGTGACACTGTTTATAAGAACAATCCCGTATATTGCACTTGCCGTGCTTACTGCAAGCAAAAAAATATCGGCATCACGGAAAAATCTTAATATTGCTCTGAAAATAGCTGAGATTATCTGCATTATGTATACGTCCTAATCAAGAGGTTGGTTTATTGCATTTTTTATACGGACTGAACGGATTTTACCATTTTTTACCGTGATGTGCAAATTTCACTGTTAAATGAGATGAAATCGTGGTACAGTAATTTTTGCTCTTGCCGGATTATTATTGAGTTTATTTATTGGTTTTTAAGGAGACGGGGTTTGACGGTTTTAATAACTGAAAACGAAAATGAAACTGTTCTCGAAGGGGAAAAACTCGGTGTTTCCCTTAAGGAACGCATTCAAGGTGGTTGTGCGGGGAACAACCTCGGTAGTCATGCGAGAGACAACCCCGGCGGTTGTGCGGTTGTTGCGTTGTATGGCGGGCTTGGTGCGGGTAAAACCGCTTTTACCCGAGGTATTGCGGCGGGGCTTGGCATAAAAATGAATGTAACAAGTCCGACCTTTACAATTGTAAATGAGTACCCCGGTGATATTCCGCTTTTTCATTTTGATATGTACCGTCTTGAAAGTGAAAACGAACTTTTTGATATCGGCTGGGATGATTATCAGGAGCGAAGCGGTGTCTGCGTTGTGGAATGGAGTGAAAAAGTGCCCGGTGCTTTTCCGCCGGACACTATCGATGTTTATATTACGGTTCTCGGTGAAAACAGACGGCAAATTGAAATTAAACCTGTGGAGCCTGTAAAACCGAAAGGAGCTGAGCCGGAATGCTGATTCTTGCGATGGAATCCTCTGCAAAGCCTGTTTCCGTTGCCGTTTACGAAACGTCAGGAGTTGAGTCATTGGGGTCGGTAGGTCCGGCGGACACAGTGGCAGGTGAATCCTACGGCAGGCTGCTTGGGCAGTATTTTCAAAATAACGGCTTTTCTCACAGCAGGACTTTAATGTCAATGGCTGAGTCGCTTCTTGATAACCTCGGCTTAAAGCCGGTTGATATAAACCTTGTTGCAGTTGCAAGCGGGCCCGGCTCGTTTACGGGTGTCAGGATCGGCGTATCTGCCGCGAAGGGTTTTGCATGGGGATTGGATATTCCGGTCTGCGGCGTTTCAACCCTCGAAGCAATGGCAATGCAGACGTCGGAAGCAGATGCAATAATCTGCCCTGTTATGGATGCAAGACGTGAACAGGTCTATAATGCACTCTTTCGATGGCAAGACGGCGGTCTTGAAAGACTCTGTGATGACCGCGCAATATCAATAAAAGAGCTTGCCGCAGATTTAAACGCTTGGGATATTTGCTCTGCAGAAAATCCTGCTATGCTTGTCGGTGATGGTGTTGATGTCTGTATGTCAGGATTTGCAGCCCTTGACAGTTCAGCTTCGTTTGAAAGATATACTGCCGCAGAACTTGTGCGATTCCAAACTGCCTTTGGCGTCGCTCTTGCCGCCGTACATAAAAAACCGGTTTTGGCAACAGACCTGGAACCATCTTATCTAAGACCCTCACAAGCCGAAAGAGAGCGTTCCCAATCATCCAATAACTCATCAAGCTGATTTTTTAAAGCGGTTTCATGTTCGTCGAGTTCCATTAGTTTTTCGTAGTCGGTTGCGTATTCTGATTTTTTCATTTCAATGTGTTCTATTTCGTTTTCGAGATTTTCTATATCTCTTTCGACCCTTCTGAGCTCTTTTTGAGCGAGTGAGGGTTTTTGCTTTGTTTGCTTTGGTGATGCTGTGTTTTTTGTACTAGTTTTTACAATTGCTCTATTTGCCGGAGCAGAGCTTGGTTTTGTTTTTGTCTGATTTATGTACTGCTCATATGTTCCTTTAAAGTCTATAAATTCGCCGTTTTCAAGTGACCAGATTCTGGTTGCAAATCTGTTTATGAAATACCTGTCATGTGAAATAAAGAGTAGCGTTTCTTCATATCCCGCCACAGCACTTTCAATCCACTCACGGGATGTCAGGTCAAGGTGGTTTGTAGGTTCGTCGAGAATGAGCAGATTAATATCATTATTCATGAGCATGCATAGTCTTAGGCGGCTTTTTTCTCCGCCCGATAAATCCCCGACATACTTAAAAACATCCTCTCCGTGGAAAAGGTATGCGCCGAGCCTGTTTCGTGCAGTCTGCGGGCTTTCGTTCAGCTCATATATCAAGGTGTCGACAATAGAGCGGTTCGGGTTTTCAAATTTAATAATCTGAGGTAAGTATGCGCTTTTTACTGCAGGGCCGATTCGGATAAATCCCTTATCCGGTTTTTCCTCTTTCATAATAAGCTTGACAAGAGTTGTCTTTCCCGTCCCGTTATCTCCGATAATCGCTATGCGCTCACCGCCCTCTACAAGCAATTCATTAATATCAAGTATTAACTTCCCGTTGTATGATTTTGTTAAGCCTTTGATTATCAGAACTTCATCACCGCGAAATTCACGCTCGGAAAATTTTACTTTCATCATCTTATCCTTGCCGGGTTTTTCTGTTTTTAAGACTTTTTCGGCACGGGTTCTGACTGCGAATGACTTTTTCATTAATGTGCTGTTTCCGAAGCCCCATTGCTGAAGCCTGTCTGCCGAATCATTAAGGCGTTTCGCTTCAGCCTGTTCACGTTTATATATTTCCAGTTGCTTTTCGTAACGCCTCTGTTTTTCAATAACATAGTAACTGTAGTTCCCGCTGTAGAACTCTGCTTTCCCGTCTTTTATTTCTATTGCACGGGTAATCACCTTGTCGAGGAAATATCTGTCATGCGAAATTACCAGAACCGTTCCCTTAAACCTTGTCAGAAATTCTTCCAGCCAGATTGTTGCACTTAAATCAAGATGATTTGTCGGTTCATCAAGAAGAAGAATATCGGTGTTTTCAAGAATCAGCCTTGCAAGGTTAATACGTGTTTTTTCACCGCCGGACAAAGTATTAAACAGCTGTGTTCTCTGCTGCTGCGGGATTTGCAAGCCGTTTACAACCTTGTTAAGGTCACTTTCGGTTGTGTAACCTCCAAGCCTGCCGTAGTCATGAATGAGTCTGTCGTATCTGCCGAGTAATTCTGTGCCGGCATGATTATTTGCCGGCCTTCCATTACTGTTTGCCGGCCCGCTAGAATCGAAGCTTTTCATTTCATCCTCAAGCTGTTCCAGCTCCTCTTTTATTTGGAAAAGATGGGAAAATGCAGTTTTTAACACATCCTCGGCTGTATATTCCAAAGGATATTCGGGAATCTGCGAAATAAGACCTATTTTTTTTGCTTCGGGAATAACAATCATTCCCTCGTCTTCAAGCAGCTCTCCCGTAATGATTTTAAGCAGCGTAGTTTTCCCCGCTCCGTTTTTTCCGAGCAGGCCTACACGCTCTCCGGCATCTATATCAAAAGTTAAACCATCGAGAATATCATTACCTTCTTCAAATGCTTTTTTGATGTTTTGTACAGAAATATCTATCATGTTTTTATGATACCACAAAATAAAATTTTATGGTATTATACCCATTATGTATTTGAAATTATTGCTGTCATTTTCATATATAGGGGCTTTTACATTCGGCGGCGGATATTCGATGCTGCCGATGTTTCAGCGTGTTCTCGTCGACAAAAACAAATGGCTGACAGAGGAAGAAATGACCGACCTTTTTTCTATCGGTCAGTGTCTGCCGGGTATTATTGCGGCAAATACAGCAGTCTTTGTAGGATATAAAAATAAGGGTATAACAGGCGGTGCAATTGCTGCTTTCGGAGTTGCGCTCCCATCATTAATTGTTATAATGCTGATTGCTGCTTTTTTGTCTAATTTTGCAGATTTGCCTGTCGTGCAAAGTGCATTTGCGGGTCTACGTATTTGTGTATGTGTGCTGATACTCAATGCAGTTTTTAAGCTTCGAAAGCATTCGGTTGTTGATTTACCTGCTGCATTGATTTTTTCTGTTGTTTTTATACTTTCGGTTTATATGTTTTTACCTGTTGCCGCAATTGTGGCGATTGCAGGTGTTTGCGGTGTTTTGATTATATTCCTGCGAAAAAAGACAGGACCGAAGGGTGAGGATCCTCCCGACAATTCCGAGGTTGACAGCAACCCCTCCGATGACAACAATACTTCTGATGTCAATAATGGCTCCGATAACAATAATACCTCTGATGGAGGTAATGCTTCATGATCTATCTCCAACTGTTTTATGAATTCTTCATTACCGGTCTTTTTATGTTCGGCGGCGGTCTTGCGGCTATTCCGTTTCTGCAGCAGATGGGTGAAAAAACGGGTTGGTTCACAACAACACAGCTGATGGACATGATTGCTGTTTCTGAAGCGACACCCGGGCCTATCGGTGTAAACATGGCTACATATGCAGGCTATACGGTTGCAGGCATTCCGGGCGGAATCATTGCTACAGTCGGTATAATCATGCCTTCAATAATTATCTCACTTATAATTGCCCGTCTTTTGGTTAAATTTAAAGAAAACCCGCTTGTACAGTCTGCTCTGTACGGCCTGCGTCCCGCTTCGCTCGGTCTTATTGCCGCAGCAGGAATGACGGTGCTTTGCCTTGTCCTGTTCGGAATAGAACTCCGCTATATGACGGAATATCATTTGTTCCTGCTCGATATAAGAACATTTATATTTGCCGTAGTATTATTCATAGTTACAAATATATATAAAAAAGCTCACCCGGTAATATTTCTTGCGCTGAGTGCCTTTGTCGGAATCTTTTTATTCTGATTTCCATAAAAACAGGAGATATCACTTTGAGATATGCCATCAGCGGCGAAACCAAAATCGCAAAAACATATGAATATGACGTTGTTATAGTCGGTGCAGGGCTTGCAGGGCTTTATGCTGCTCTTAATATTGATGAAAGCCTTTCATGTATTATCCTTGCAAAGGAAAACATGGACAACTCAAGCTCATGGCTTGCTCAGGGCGGAATTGCCGCAGCAATCAACCGTGACGACACTCCGCTTTTGCATTTCGAAGATACCGTAGTTGCGGGTGCCGGGGAATGTGATACTGAGGCTGTTTCCGTTCTTGTCAACGAAGGACCTGCAGATATCGAAAATCTGGCGAGATTAAATGTTCCTTTTGACCTTGATGAATTCGGTGAATTTCATTTTACCCGAGAAGGCGGTCACAAGAAACGCAGAGTCGTACATGCGGGCGGAGATGCTACGGGCCGTGAAACCATCAGGGCTCTTGCGGGTATTGTTTCGGAACGTAAGAATATTACATTCAGCGGTTATACCTGCCTTTTTGATGTTATAACCTCCGACAGCGGCAGTGCTTCTGACAGCAGCCCGAAAGTCACAGGTGTTGTTGTCCGCTATAAAGACAGTGAATTCCATCATATTTTGACTAAAAATGTGATTATTGCAACGGGTGGAATAGGGCAGCTCTACTTGGCAAGCACAAATCCCCCGGTTGCTACCGGCGATGGAATAGCTGCTGCAATTCGTGCAGGTGTGAGGGTTTCAAATATAGAGTTTATTCAGTTTCACCCGACCGGTCTATGGAGCGAAAACAGCAGCGGAAGTGAGTTTCTTATATCCGAAGCTGTGCGGGGTGACGGCGGTATTCTTGTCAACTCAGAGGGTGAGCGTTTTATGCTTGATATTCATGAGCTTGCCGAGCTTGCTCCCCGGGATATCGTTGCACGTGCAATTGTCAGAGAACTGAAGCGAAGTGGTGAAAGCTGCGTTTATGTGGATATAACCTCAAAAACCGAAGATTTTCTGATGACACGTTTTCCGACAATATATAACGAATGCTTAAATCACGGTATCAATATTGCTGTTGACCGAATCCCCGTAAACCCGGTTCAGCATTACATGATGGGCGGCATTGAAACCGATATCTGCGGTTTAACCTCCGTCAGCGGCCTTTATGCCTGCGGTGAAGCAGCAAATACAGGTGTACACGGCGCAAACAGGCTTGCATCAAACTCAATGCTTGAATGTCTTGTATTCGGGAGAAGAGCAGCAGCACACATAAATAACGTTTCCATTAATGATAGTTCACTTGAAGGTGATAATCCTCAGCCAAAAACACAGGATAACTGTTCACAGGAAATTGCCAACCAAAGCCTGCAACTCTTATCGCTTGGCAACAGACCTCATAAAAAGCTTGATTATACACAACTTCGTAAAAATATACAGCAGCTCATGAGCGAAAACTGCTTTGTTATAAGAAATACGGCAGGCTTAAAAACCGCTCTTGCCGGGATTGAAGCTATTTACTCACAGCTTAAAGCCGTGTATGATGATTGTAATGATTATCTTGAAACCTTAAACATAGCAACAGTTGCAATAGCAATTGTCACTTCTGCCTTAAACCGTCCGCAAAGCATCGGTGCGCATTATATGGAGGATTATAGACAGTGAACGAACTTATTCATCCCGGTTTGGACGGATTTTTGAAAACTGTGCTGGACGAAGATATCGGCACGGGTGATGTTACTGCATTATCATGTGTTTCGGAATCTGCGGTTTCCAAGGGTGCATTTATTGCCAAGGAACCCGGCATTATCAGCGGTATGAGTGTTCTGACACGGGTTTTTGAACTGCTCGATTCTGCCGTTCTTGTAACTGCTCACAAAAATGACGGGGACAGTGTCAAGGGCGGTGATATTATTGCCGAAATTTCAGGTCCTTCACGGGCGATTTTAACCGGTGAACGTACCGCACTTAATCTGCTGCAGCATATGTCAGGCATTGCAACAAGAACAGCCGAAGCTGTCGGCGAAATAAAAGATACAAAAACAAAAATCCTCGACACAAGAAAAACCACTCCGGGAATGCGGGTTCTTGACAAATATGCTGTCACCTGCGGCGGAGGCGTCAATCATAGATTAAATCTTGCAGACGCAGTGCTTATTAAAGATAATCACATAAAAGCAGCCGGAGGGATTACAAATGCCGTAAGCAAAGCCCGCAGTGCGATGACAGACAGCTTTGCCTCTCCCGAAGAAACCGGCAGTGAATTAAAAGACAAAACAGTTTTTACAAAAAACGGCGCTCTTACAGGGTTTGTTGAGGTCGAAACAGAAAGCCTCTGTCAGGTAAAAGAAGCTCTTGCAGCGGGTGCAGATATAATTATGCTCGACAACATGCCGCCGGAAATGATGGCAGAGGCAGTCCGGCTTGTAAACGGCAAGGCACTGACCGAAGCATCCGGTAACATGGGTGAGCGTGACTTAAGAACAATTGCAAATACAGGTGTTGATTTTATTTCAATCGGCGCACTTACACATTCTGTTAAAGCAATGGATATCAGCCTTCGGTTTGAATGAGAGGTTAAAGGTTAGAAAGGACTTGGTATCAATCATGAAAAAACTAATCACAATTTACATACTATGTATATCTGTTTTATTTGCTGTTGCAGGATGTACAACACAAAACTCCGGCAGGTCAAACTCAAACGAAGCTTTTGAAGCTTCTCCATCCGGTGATATATACGGAGCACCCGAAAAAGCTCCCGGGTTGAATGTATGTATATTACAGGACAATATCATAGTACAGTGTACCGTTGCAGTACAGCTTACTACAAGCTGGAGCCTCAACTTCGAGGACGGGACGGGTACAGGTTATGAATCGGACTCTCCGCACGCACTGCAGATAGGCGCAGGTTATTATAACGCATCAACTCTGCGGCTCACTGATTCACACGGTATAATTGAAATGCAGTTCAGCGATGATTACCCGCCGCAGTCAATATCCGTCGAGCGGTGGAAAGCAGACTATGCAGCAGGTTCTCAGGATATAAACGAACTAATCAACCGGGGAGAACCCGTTGAAGTGAGCGGCTATAAATTTAATGTAATTGACGACGAAAATGACTATATTTACAGCATTTATGCAAGATGGCCTGAAAACGGCACCTCACGGTACGCCTTCCGCCTGGAATCGGACAGTTAAACATGGTACGAGATAAGAGTTTTTACAAGACGCTGATTGTTGTTTCGCTGCCTGCAGCACTTCAAAGTGTTATAAGTTTCTCGAAAATTGCCGTGGATACAATTATGGTAGGTCAGCTCGGTGATTTGCCGCTTGCAGGTGTTGCTGTTTCCAACCAGGTAATTACTTTCCTGTTTACATTGATTCTAAGCCTCAGCAGCGGGTCGGCTGTCCTGATTGCGCAATACTGGGGAAAACGTGATATTGCAACAATACGCAGGATATTTGCTTTGGTATTTATGCTGTGCATGGGTGTCGGGATAATAGCAATGGTTGTTGCATTGCTGATTCCCTCTCAGATACTCGGCCTTATGACAAACGAGTCTGAAATAATCGAAACGGCAATCCCTTATTTCACAATCGCTTGTTTTTCTTTTTCCATGTATGCGGGAACCTCGGCATTGACAGCAATGTTCCGCAACATGGAAATAGTGATGGCGGCACTTTGGATATCCTTGTTTACATCTATGCTTAACATTCTCCTGAACTGGCTGCTTATTTTCGGCAACCTCGGGTTTCCCGAAATGGGTATAAAAGGTGCGGCGATAGGAACGGTGATAACCCGCGGAGTTGAGCTGTTTTTGGTGCTTGGTTATGCGTTGTTTATTCAAAAGAAAATACTTCTTAAAATCAGGGACTTATTTGTTCCGACGGTTAAAGTTGCCGTTGACTACGTAAGATACGGTCTGCCGATTGCTTTCGGTGATTCTCAGTGGGCATTTTTTACAATTGTAAAGGCTGCAATAATCGGGCATCTCGGAACTGTAATGGTCTCGGCAAACGCTATAGCCGATACAATTATGAACCTCGGTTTTATCGGCTCGGCAAGCCTTGCTGCGGGTGCCTGTGTCGTTGTCGGTAAAGCCGTCGGCTCGGGGGATAATAAAAAAGCAAAGGAATACTCAAATACAATTCAAATACTCTTTGCTGCAATGGCGGTAATTATGGCACTTTCTGTATTTTTCCTGCGAATTCCAATAGTGAATATGTTTGTGATATCGGATGAGGTGCGGACCTTCTCGATTCAAATGGTTGCAATCGGTGCTTTCACCTTACTCGGCACCTTATACCACGCCTCATGCTTTGTCGGCATCAACAGAGGCGGCGGCGACGGAAAATTCGTAGCAACAGTGGACTTCATCTGCGCATGGATCATTGTCCTCCCGCTATTATACTTCACCGCCCACATCTGGCAGCTGTCATTCCCACTCGTTTTCCTCGCCGCAAGATTCGACCAATGCTTCAAATGGCTAATCGCCTTCATCCGCCTCCGAGGCACCAAATGGATACACAACGTCACGGCTGAATAAGAACACAGGGGGACGGTTCTCTTGTGCTCTATTGGCTTGCAAACAAGCACAAGGGAACCGTCCCCTTGTGTTCGTTTGGTTGTTTTAAATAGTCGGAAATTTTGTCAAAGTAGTTGAGTTCGATTGTTTGTTCGAAGGCGTTTTTTTTGTCTTTGACTGTTTGCTGTATAATAGATACATAGTTGTCGGGTAGTTGAGTTTCTTCATCAAATGTTGTAAATCTGCTGCGTCTTCTGTCGTAATATCCGAGATCCGTCATAAAACCGCCTTCAAAGAAAGTCAGAACATCGGCATCCGAAAAAACATCACGTCCGATTAAAAACCGTGAATCAAAATCGAGACCGAGCAGATTGAGAACAGTCGGGACAATATCGGGAGTAAAAGCCGGTGCGCTGATGATTTCCGGCTCCATTCCTTTTACGTAAATTATGCAAGCGTTTCTGTGAAGCCCGAACACAGAATCAAAACGATAACCTGCAAGCTCCTCGACATCACTTCTGTTTAAACCGTATGGATAATGGTCGGAAGTCATTACAATGAGTGTACGCTCGGCAATACCTTTTTCTTCCAGGTGTTCGAGCAGATAAACCATTGCTTTTTCAAGCTCCAGCTGAGTTGCAAGGTAGGCTTGAACTTTAGCAGAATAGCGAAGATGCTTTACTAAATCACGGTTTCTGCGGGCGATACCGTTTTCTTCAAAGCTGTAAGGGGAGTGACCGCACAAGGTCATATAATGAATATAAAAGCGCTCCATGTCTGTATGGCGATGAAGTGATAATTCAAATAAAAGAGTATCGGAGTGATGCCAATCGCTTCTCGGAAAATCCAATCCGTGCCGTCTTGCGCTGAAAATATAGCCCAAATTGGGATGAAACAGGTTGCGGTCATAAAATGTATATGTACCGTTGTGATATGCATATGGTTGGATATCGAGATTATTAAACTGAGTTGCAAACGAAAAGGGAAGATGCTTTTTTGCGGCATTATTACACCAGCGGTGACCACCGCCCGGCGAAAGCCCTGTTATAAGACTAAGCTCGCCTGCAATTGTACCACCGCCATAAACGCCGTAGAATTTTTCAAAGTAAATGCCGTCATGCTGCATTTTATATAGTGTCGGAGTCAGTTCGGGGTCAATGACATAGTAATTAAGAGCTTCTGCACTTATAGTAATTAGATTATATCCCTCAAAAATGCCTGTTTTTTCATTCTTACCGCTCGGCTCTTGCTCCATAAAATACTCATGCAAAGCAAGCAGCCGTTTATTATTTTCATCACGCTCTATAAGCTTTTGGAAATTAATTTCAAATCCGTTTACTTTTCCTACCCAATCAGGGATTATCTCTTCAATTTCTATTATTTCTGTTATTGTGGGTGGCTCTATGATATCGAAATCAGGTTGTTTTTCATCCGGCTTTTGTAAGATGTTATATTCATGCCGAACGACAGAGTTAAGATTTGAAAAGTCAATTGAAAATACAGGCGGATGAGATTCAGTTTTCCCGAATGCATCGGAAAAAACAATCACAACACCTGCAAAAATAAATAATGATAATATAATATATTTAATCCTGTGAATTATTTTCAACAAAAATTCCTTCTTCTGTTTGATTATAAATATTCGGCTCAAGAGTGCCTAAATCATATTTGCTTTGATAAAACTCAACAAAAGCTCCGGTAAGAAACAGTGTCTGCTCCACACGAACCTCAAGCTTGTTTGACATACACGTTTCCGTTGTAAAAACAGGGATGTTATATCGCTTAACATATTCGCGGACAGTTGTACCTGTTATGCTTTTGCTTCTGGTAGGACGAAAATTCCGCCCGCCGTAAGTTCCTAAATGCTTTCCTACTAATTCGGTTTGGTTAATTGCATCCGAAACATAATTAATCGCTTCAATTTTCCCCGGCGAAAGATCATGATTAGGCCAGTAAATTACACTGTTGGAATAACCGTCTTTAAACGCTTCATGGTAATCGATAATTACATGCGGCGAAAAATTATCGAGCAGCTCTGTAATAATTGCTGCAACCTTTTGCCCTGCATTACCGGTTGATTTGCCGGGGAACTGACGGTTTAAATTTTGTCCGCCGGGTCCGTTTTCATTCGGAGCGGTTGCGGTAGCTTTAGGGATGATAAGAAAATTTCCGGCGGTAAAATTAAAAGTATCAACAAGCTGCTCTGCTGCTGTAAACCCTGCAAGCTCTGTCCCGTGAACTCCGCCTATAATTGCAATATTCGGGCCGGGAACACCTGTTATAAACAGATGATATGTCACGGTGTATTTATCAAACTTTTCCGGAACTATAGTACCGGTTTCATGTATAAGCTCCGGAATCGGCTCTTCATCCGGTAATATTTCGTCAATAGTATCATCATTTTCACTACCGTCATTATCTATACTAATGGTACTGTCAATCAGTGTAATTTCATTAAGCGCGGCAATATCTCTATTATAATCTGCCCGCTTTTCAGCTATTTGGTTTAGAATATTACTTACTTCATCATGTAAACCGGAGAACCGTGACTTGCTTGAATTAACATCCTCATGATTTAACTTGTCCTCAGGCACAGAAAACATAGCAAAAGTCGACAGCAACAACACTGCCGCAACAGCAACTCCCAGTATTTTAAATATATTAACAAGTTTTGATTTATTCATTATCTAAAGCGTTCGATGTCGGCATTTTGCATGTCTTCCCATTGGGTGCCGGTGAGAAGGGTGCCTTCGTAGTCTCTTGCGGCGGCGCGGTTTCTTACTTCATCGTATAGGGCGAGGGTTTCTTCTCTTAATTTAAACCGTTCGAGAGCATCTTCCTCTTCACGTTTTATCCTGCGCTGAATTTCATTGTCGCGCCAAAGGGCTTGCTTTGCTTCGTCGACAGCGACCCTGCCCATTTTTTTGTAGCGGGTTCCTCTTCTGTTTCTGAAAATCATAAGATAAAAATTGATGGCGACTATTATGAAAATTATAGCGAATAAAATAGCTATCGATGTTTCCATGCAAATCACCTCTTTTTGTTAAATTTGTAATGTAATTTTATCACATTTATTAATGTAAAACAATCAATAATAATTATCTATACGATTACTTTAATATATGATATAGTTTATTTATGATTACAGTTAACAATCTAAGTTTATCATTTGGCGGAAATACACTTTTTTCCCGTGCGGATTTGCAATTTGTTGCCGGAAATTGTTACGGTGTGATTGGTGCAAACGGTTCGGGTAAATCTTCATTTCTGAAAATCCTTGCAGGCGAGCTGGAGCAATCTTCAGGTTCTGTCGAGATTAAACCCGATGTAAGAATGTCGGTTCTTAAGCAGGACCAGAATATGTATGATGAATACACTGTTATTGATACGGTCATAATGGGTAATCCCCGTCTTTATGAGTGCGGCAGGGAAAAGGATGAGCTATATAACAAAGAGGACTTTTCCGATGAAGACGGTATCAAAGCAGCCGAGCTTGAAGAGGAGTATGCGGAGCTTGGAGGGTGGGAAGCCGAGTCGGATGCTTCGCAGCTGCTTCAGGGTCTTGGTATACCGACATCCCTGCACCACAGCAAAATGAGTGAAATGGAACCCCGCCAAAAGGTTAAGGCACTGCTGGCGCAGGCACTGTTCGGCAAGCCCGATATTATCCTGCTCGACGAGCCGACAAACAATCTTGATGTCGGAAGTGTCGTCTGGCTTGAGGATTTTCTGATGGATTATGAAGGGACTGTCATAGTTGTCGCTCATGACCGTTACTTTTTAAATACCGTTTGTACGCATATGGTCGACATTGATTACGGGAAAATTAAAATGTCTGTCGGTAACTACGACTTTTGGTACGATTCAAGTCAATTAATGCAAAAACTGATTAAGGAAAAGAACAAAAAGACTGAAGATAAAATACAGGAGCTTGAGGAGTTTGTACGCCGCTTTTCAGCGAATAAATCAAAATCCCGCCAGGCAACATCACGGAAAAAGCTTATCGAAAAAATACGTATCGAAGACATGCCCGCATCAACACGCCGCTACCCCTGGGTCGGCTTTAAGATGGAAAGAGAGCCCGGTAAGGACAGGTTGTTCGTGACCGAAGTTTCATATTCATCAGGCGGCGAAAAAATCCTTGATAACATAAGCTTTATTATGGGGCGTGATGATAAAATCGCTTTTATCGGCGAAAATGAAAATGCGATTACGACAATGTTTAAGCTGCTCGCAGGTGAAATAGAACCCGATGAGGGTGAAATAAAGTGGGGAGTTTCCACGTCCCAGTCATATTTCCCGAAGGACAATACATCTTATTTTGCAAACAATGAGTTGAATATTATCGACTGGATACGCCAGTATTCGGAGGATAAAAAAGAGAGTTATCTGCGCACATTTTTAGGGCGGATGCTCTTTACCGGAGATGATGTTTACAAGGAGGTCCGTGTACTGTCCGGAGGCGAAAAGGTACGCTGTATGCTCTCAAGGCTGATGCTTTCGGGTGCAAGTGTTCTTCTGCTTGACCAGCCGACAAACCATCTCGACCTCGAAAGTGTTGCAGCCCTTAATAACGGTCTTACCGATTTTAAAGGAAATATTATTTTCACGACTCATGACCACCAGCTCATTCAAACAGCAGCAAACCGTATAATAGAGTTCAAAGACGGCGGAATTACCGACCGTGTCATGACATATGACGAATATGTCGAAAGCGTAAAGGTTGAAGTTGATTAATGAAAATTCTCGTAATGTCTGATTCTCACGGAAACATTAATAATATGCTAAGTGCAGTTGATCTTGAAACACCGGATGTGATATTGCACCTCGGCGACCATATTTCCGATTGCAGCGATATAACTTTGCTCCATCCCGAAACACTGCTTCGCTCCGTCAGAGGAAACTGCGACCGGGGTTATCCGGGGCTAGACATTGATGAGTTCGTCATGGAGGAAAAACGCTTTCTTATGACACACGGTCATTTGTTCAGTGTAAAATTCGGAAGAGCAAGCATAAAAAAAGAAGCTGCCGACAGAGGTGCGGATATTCTGCTTTTCGGTCACACCCATATTCAGCATCATACAGTTGCCGATAAGCTTATAGTGTTAAACCCGGGCAGCATAGGAGTCGGCACAAAAGAGTATGCCGTTATCGAAATTAATAACGGCATAATTGAGTGTGAATTGAAAAGACTATAATTAAACTATTTCTATTTTTTCGTCCTTGGCGGTGATTGTTATGTTATCGCCGTCTTTTATTTTGCCTTCGAGCATTTTTTCCGCCACTGTGTCCTCCACGGCGTTTTGGATTACACGGCGAAGAGGTCTTGCTCCGTATACCGGGTCATATCCTTGTCCGGCAAGCAGGTCTGTTGCGGAATCATCCACGGTCATGGTAATCCCGACATCCTTCATGCGGCCTTTAACCATATCGAGCATTTTTTCGCAGATTTCTTTTATGTTGTCTTTGTTAAGCTTATGAAAAACAATCGTTTCATCAATTCTGTTCAAAAACTCAGGTTTAAACAAACGTTTGACTTCATCCATCACAGCTTCCCTGATTTGCTCGTATTCACCGGTATCGTCATCACCCGGGCTTGCTTTAAAACCAAGCTTTGTACGGTTTTCCGTGATGTTTCTCGCACCGGCATTTGATGTCATGACAATAATTGTATTTTTAAAATCAACCCTATGTCCCTGCGAGTCCGTCAGCATACCGTCTTCCATGATTTGCAGCATTATATTAAATACATCCTCATGTGCTTTTTCGATTTCGTCGAACAACAGAACCGAATAAGGTCTGCGACGTACTTTCTCCGTCATGTTACCGCCTTCGTCATAACCGACATATCCCGGTGGTGAACCAATCATTTTCGAGGTTGTATGCTTATCCATGTATTCGGACATGTCGATTCGCAGCATTGCATTTTCATCACCGAACATAGCTTCTGCAAGAGCCTTGCACAGCTCGGTTTTGCCTACGCCTGTCGGACCGAGGAACAAAAACGAACCAATCGGGCGTTTGGGGTCTTTTAGCCCTACCCTGCCCCGGCGCAGAGCCTTCGCAACTGCAGTGACAGCCTCGTCCTGACCGACAACACGGTTGTGCAGCGAGTCTTCCATTTTTAGAAGGCGTTCGCTTTCATCCTGTGTGATGCTTGTAACCGGAATACCTGTCCAGCCCGAAACAATTGTTGCTATGTCTTCGGCTTCAACGTTTTTGGTATTATCATGCTTGGTTACTTCCCAGTTTCTGCGTGCAGTTTTAATTAAATCTGCAATATCTTTTTCACGGTCCCTTACACCTGCGGCACTCTCAAAGTCCTGGTTTGCAATAGCTGCCGCTTTTTCGGCTGCAAGCTGCTCTTTTTGCACTTCAAGGTCTTTAAGCTCCTGCGGGAGTCTCAGCTTTTCAAGCCTTACACGTGAAGCCGCTTCATCGATTAAGTCGATTGCCTTATCCGGCAAAAACCTGTCATTTATATATCTGCTTGAAAGATTAACAGCGGTTATTATAGCATCATCACTTATTTTCAGCTTGTGATGGTCCTCATATTTGTCACGCAGACCCTTGAGAATTTCAACAGATTCCTCCTGAGTCGGCTCTTCAATGATTACGGGCTGGAAACGTCTTTCGAGTGCTGCATCCTTTTCAACATGCTTTCTGTATTCATTGAGGGTTGTTGCACCGATTATTTGCATTTCACCCCGTCCGAGAAGCGGTTTGATTATGTTTGCCGCATCAATTGCACCCTCGGCAGCACCTGCACCTATTATTGTATGAAGCTCGTCGATGAAGAGGATTACATCCCCTGCTTTTTGAACCTCATCAATTGCGGTTTTAATACGTTCTTCGAAATCTCCCCTGTACTTTGTCCCTGCAAGCATTCCGCTCAGGTCGAGCGTAACAATACGTTTATCCAGCAATGTTTCGGGTGCGTCCCCTGCAATTATTGACAGAGCAAGCCCTTCGGCTATTGCTGTTTTGCCTACTCCCGGCTCGCCGATAAGCACGGGATTGTTTTTTGTGCGCCTTGAAAGTATTTGAATTACGCGCCCAATCTCTGTTTCCCTGCCGATAACAGGGTCAAGCATACCTTCTTTTGCTGCTGCAGTAAGATCGCGGCTG
The DNA here is from genome assembly GCA_009784725.1 of Oscillospiraceae bacterium. Taxonomy (GTDB): domain Bacteria; phylum Bacillota; class Clostridia; order Oscillospirales; family Oscillospiraceae; genus WRMH01. The sequence continues at coordinate 50,766 of WQXS01000003.1, read as the reverse complement.
AACTGGTCAAGAACCTTGGTTGCATTCTTTTTGCCGCCTTGAGAACCGTTTCGCCCCGGTGCCACCGGAATCGGGCGGAATATATTAGTACCGATTGCATCAATAAGATTCACAAGCAGCTTGTCTATATCCAGTTTTGTCGTGAAAATAAGCTTTGCCGCATTACTTTCATATTCGCTGAGCAGACCTATTAAAAGATGCTCGGGATCGGCGCTGCTGTAACCCCGCCTGTTTGCTTCCATAAGAGCGATATCTGCAATTACTTTCGCTTCGGGAGTATAACCGTGCGGTATTTCTTCCGTATAATCACTGCGTCCGATATGCTTAACTATCAGGTCAAAGATAAATTTGCTGTGCAGTCCTGCATCAATCAGGATTTTTGATGCAACACCACCATCGTCGTGTGATAATCCGTAAAGAATATGCTCGCTGCCGATAGTATTATGTCCAAGCTCAACCGCTGCCTCCTGAGCATGTTCGAATACTTTTATTGAGCGCCCGGTGAATCTTGTGAACTTGTCTCCGAATCGCATTTTACGTTCCTTTCCGCTTCCTGTGAGCTGACTGATTGCTCTGCACCTGCTGACTCAAGTGCTTTGATTTCGTCACGCAGCACTGCTGCTTTTTCAAACTCCTCGTTTGCAACGGCAACACGCATCTGTGCATTGAGCTCACGGCGCTTACTCATAACTTCGTCTACTTTGACATCGGGGTTCTTAAATACATTTTGCCCGCATCCGCAGCTGCAAGGCTGCTCTTGCTGTGCAATTCCTCTGCGCTGCATACCGGTATACGGGAACATTTGATTTGTTTGAATCATCGGTATCGCAAGCGGTATAAATCCGCTTACATTGCTGCGCACCGGGAATAATGCTTCCAAAAGACCGTTTAACCCGAGGTCGGGATTACTTCCAAAACCCGTAAACATTCCTGTTTCAAACATTTGGTCAATATCGTAACCGGATTCAGCTGCACATGCCGAGCATAAATGTGTCTCGGTAACGCAACCGTTTACATTTTGTGAATAGTGAAAATTGACTTCGTTTTTTCCGCATTTTTGACATTTCATGATAATATACCTCCATTTTAGTAATTCATAGTGTTAATTTTGTGTGCTATTTTTATGACGCTCTATCCGGAGCAAATGTTCCTGTGATTCAATCGCTCATCCGCATAAGCATCTGCTTTAAGATACCTGCTCTGAGAGCATCTCTTTCGGTCAGCTCTGCTGTACGCAGTGCGCTTGTGCCTATTGCCGACATCATTAGGTTTGCGTCTTTTTCGCTTATAACATTGTTGCGGAGGAGAGTTGTTAAAAGTGCTGTCGCTGTGTTAATATCCACACGTTCCCCAATTGCGTTTACTGTGTGCATAAGCAGCAGCTCGGCCTCCATGGCAATCCTTCTTATTCTGATATAACCGCCTCCGCCGCGCCTGCTCTCTACTATATATCCGTGCTCCGGTGAAAACCGTGTGGATATGACATAGTTAATCTGGCTGGGTACACAGTTGAACCTGTTTGCAAGCTCTGCACGCTGAAGCTCTGCTGTTCCGCCCGTATCACTGAGCACTTCGTTGATGAAACCGGCTATAATATCGCTAACTCCCATGTTGTCGCCCTCATAAGTTTAAATCTGCTTTGTCATTACAAACGCTGTTTCGCATCGTCATTAAAACGCTACTCTGCTTCGTTTGACTTTGACTATCTTTGACCTTTGATTAATTTTACTCTTTTATGCATTTATCGGCAATGTCCGTTTTGACCTTTCCTGACCTTGCTCGAAAGATAAACGGCAGTTATATCGCTCCACCTCTTGTTTTCGCAGTATTTCATTCTTTTTCGCAGTTTTTCTCGCTTTTTGAAATTAATGTAATATTGTCTTTTCTATTAGGAAATATACCCCGATTTATATCTTTTTGACATATTTTGTACCATATAATTGTAAAAGATTACCATAAATTTTGTATATATAGACAAATTTGTAAAAAGTCACATCTTGTTGTTGCTTCTTTTTCATTACTGAGATAAACTACACCTACTCGATTTTGCTTTTATTTGGAGGTTCGATTTTTTTGTTTGACACTAAATATATCGACAATTACAAGGAATACTTAACTAATGAACGCCGTGCGCCTGCTAACACGGTTTCTTCATATGTCCGTGACATCACTCAATTCACAAAAGAGCAATTTAGTGATGAAAATGTAGATTTTGAACAAGTTACAACAGATGATGTCAAAGGCTACTTAAACCAGCTTCAGGATAAGGGTAAATCCCCCGCCACCGTTTCACGCTGTATTGCGTCATTAAAAGCATTTTTCCGCTTTATGATGTCCGACGGTTATGAAGGTCCGAACCCTGCAGCGGGAATTCCGATGGTTCATGCTCCCAAAAAAGCCCCGAACATTCTCACCAGCAGGGAAATTGATTCACTTCTCAACCAGCCCGATGCCAATACAATTAAAGGCTGCAGGGATAAAGCAATGTTTGAGCTTCTTTACGCTACCGGAATCCGTGTCAGCGAACTCATTTCATTAAATGTAGATGATGTAAATCTCGTCACCGGCCTTATTGTCTGCCGCAACGGAAAAGAAAGAGTTATACCTGTTTATGATGCTGCAATCAGAGCAGTCAGCGATTATCTGACAAACTCCCGTCCGAGTATGGCAGTCACGGGCGAGCTTTCATTATTCGTAAATACCGGCGGCGGCCGAATGACCCGTCAGGGTTTTTGGAAAATAATGAAAAGTTATCTCGAAAAAGCGCAAATCAGCGAAGACATCACACCGCAGATGCTCCGTCATTCATTTGCCGCTCACTTGCTTGAAAACGGTGCGGACGTCCGCTCACTTCAGCAAATGCTCGGGCATTCAGACATATCTTCAACTCAGGCATATGCCAGAGTTATCGGCCGGCAGCTTAAGGATGTTTATAACAAAGCTCACCCGAGAGCATGACACCTTAATATGTGTTTCGAGCAGAAGCACTTCCCGAGCCACCAAGGCTCGGGCTTATTTTTGAAAAATAATTTTTATATGTAGCGGAGGGTTTGAAATGAAAAACGAAACTAAATGCCTGCATTCCGGCTATACCCCCGGAAATACCGAACCGCGTGTATTGCCTATTGTGCAAAGCACCACATATGTTTACGACAGCACCGATGAAATGGGCTCCGTTTTTGACGAACCCACAAAAAGCCTTATTTATTCCCGCTTTGCAAATCCGACTGTTATGGCTGTCGAGGCAAAAATCGCCGAGCTGGAGGGCGGTGTCGGAGCAATGTGCACATCCTCGGGCCAGGCTGCAACACTTCTTGCTGTTCTTAACATCTGCAACGCAGGCGACAGTATCATAAGCGCAACACAAATATATGGCGGCTCAATAAACCTGTTTTCCTACACCTTCAAAAAAATGGGAATCGAATGAATTTTTGTCGATACACTTGCAACGGAAGACGAAATCAGAGCAGCATTCAAACCGAACACCAGGCTTGTTTTCGGTGAAATGCTCGCAAATCCCGCTCTGACTGTTTTCGATGTTGAGAAATTCGCAAAGATAGCGCACGAAAAAAATGTCCCGCTAATAGTGGACAATACATTCCCGACACCTATTTTATGCAAACCCTTTGATTTCGGAGCCGATATTATAGTTCACTCGACATCCAAATACATGGACGGTCATGCACTTCAGGTCGGCGGTGTTATTGTCGACAGCGGGAATTTCGACTGGTCCTGCGGAAGCTTCCCCGAGCTAACTGCTCCCGACCCGTCATATCACGGTATAATTTATACGGATGTATACGGCAAAGCCGCATATATTATAAAAGCAAGAATGCAGCTGATGCGTGATTTTGGTGTTTATCCCTCGGCTCATTCTGCATTTTTGCTTAATCTCGGGCTTGAAACCCTTGCTTTGCGTATGGAGCGTTATTGTGAAAATGCTCAAACCGTTGCTGAATTTTTAGTCGCTTCAGATAAGGTTGCAAGCGTAAATTACCCGGGTCTTAAAACCGATAAATATCATGCCCTTGCAAATAAGTATCTTAAAGGTTCAAGCGGTGTCGTAACATTTGCTTTAAAAGGCGGTAAGGATGCGGCAGTTTTGTTCATGGATTCTCTTAAGATTGCATCAAACGCAATTCATGTTGCCGATATCCGCACCTGTGTGCTCCACCCCGCAACAACAACTCACAGGCAGTTATCGGACGAACAAATGCTTGCTGCAGGGGTAGACCCCGGCATGATCCGCTTCTCCGTAGGCCTCGAACACATCGACGACATTCTGGACGATATCAGGCAAGCCCTTGCGGTTATTTAGCTTCATCTATTGCAAGCCCTTGCGGTTACTTAATATACTCCTTCACCTTTCCGTAAAGGCTTGTGTCCACCGCTGCGTCCACCTCTATATATTCTTCAAGGTATCTTGTGCCGGAAACAACCGCTTCCCTATGCAGGGTTTCTATAAAACCCGCTTTTGCATAGGGCAGGCACAGGGTTACCTTTTTTATGTTTGAAGAAAGGCATTCTTCAATTTTCAAAAGGAGCCGGTCTATTCCCTGCTCTGTTTTTGCCGATATCTCAACCGTATTTTCTCCGTGCGGGTAAACATCCTCCGTCAGAATGTCACATTTGTTATACGCCTCTAATCTGGGAGTTTCCGCAGCACCGAGTGCAGCAATCATTTCATCGACCACCCTTACCTGCTCCTCCCATTCGGAGCTTGATGCGTCGATAACATGGAGTATCAGGTCGGCATATTTAAGCTCTTCAAGTGTTGCTTTAAACGCTTCAACCAAATGATGCGGCAGCTTTCTGATAAAGCCGACAGTGTCTGAAATCAGCACCTCTCTGACATCATTCACGACAAGCCGCCTTGTAGTTGTATCCAGTGTGTCGAACAACCTGTTTTCCGCTTGTATCCCCGCTCCCGTCAGAGTGTTGAGAAGTGTTGACTTTCCTGCGTTTGTATATCCGACTAGGGCAACAACAGGGATATTATTTTTTTCTCTGAGACGCCGCTGCGTGTCTCTTGTGCGGAGGACTTCCTTAAGTTCGTCCCTTAACTTGTCGATTTTGCGGCGGATGTGGCGGCGGTCTGTTTCAAGCTGTGTCTCACCGGGGCCTCTGGTTCCAATAGGTGCGCTTGTTCCCGTCTGGCTGGTAAGATGCTTCCACATTCCCGTAAGCCTCGGTAAAAGATAGTTATACTGAGCAAGCTCAATCTGAAGCCGTCCTTCACGTGTTCTTGCCCGCCCTGCGAAAATGTCAAGTATTAAAGACGAGCGGTCTATTACTCGCATGTCAAGCTTCTCGGTAAGTGCTCTCATCTGCGACGGAGTAAGCTCATTGTCAAAAACTGCAAGAGTGCAATCATTAGCCTTTGCCAGCTCTTTTAATTCCTTAACCTTGCCTGCACCTATAAAGGTACCCGGCTCGGGTTTTTTACGGTTTTGCAAAACCCTTCCGACACAAATCCCGCCCGCTGTTTCGAGAAGCGCTTCAAGCTCGTCAAGGCTTTCTTCAGTCGAACGGTCATAAATTTTCATACTGTCGGCGGCAAGACCCGCAAGCACCGCCCTCTCCGGCTCTGTTGATTTTTTAATTTTTTCTATCAATTTTATTCACCTGCCGTGTGAAACAAGGGACAGGTTCCCTGCTTCATTTCTTGTTTAAAACAAAAACCCGTGCTTTCGGCACGGGCTTTACACTCATTGATTACTGATCTTGTTGACTCAGACCAAACTTCCTGTTGAACTTGTCAACACGGCCGCTGGTATCAACCAGCTTTTGTTTGCCTGTATAAAAAGGATGGCACTTAGAGCAAATTTCAATTCTGATATCCTTGCTTGTGCTACCTGTTTCAATAATCTCACCGCATGCACACTTTATAGTAGTCTGCTGATAATTCGGGTGTATTCCTTCTTTCATTGCTTTCACCTCATTTGACCTTGCTGTGCAGTTTATTGCAAACATACAATAAACGTACAAAAGGGATTCTAACACAGGCATATTTTAATTGCAAGGCTTTTTCGTGCAAAAACTTGTAAAAACTCGCATTTTTTGCAAAATTTACCAGAATACTGGTAAATTTAAAAGCTTTCATGTAAAATCACATAATACACTGTATGTTTATAAATATTATTATTAATCAGAGGAAACAGGAATTATGAACGAACGGTTTTTTTCAGCCCCCGGACGTGTTGAAATCGGAGGAAATCATACAGACCACCAGCACGGGCGAGTACTTGCAGCAGCGATAAACCTTGAAATCAAATGCTCTGCGGTTCCAAACGGTACGAATACTATCAACTTGGAAAATAAACAGTACGGCTCACAAAGTATTGACCTTGAAAACCTTGATGTCCGTAAGGATGAAATTAATACGGCATCGGCATTGGTACGCGGAGTCGCCGCATGGTTTAACACCCGTGGTTATAAAACCGGCGGTTTTGATGCGGTAATATCCTCGGATATACCTTTAGGTTCGGGACTTTCAAGCTCAGCGGCATTTGAAGTCATGCTAGGTAATATATTTAAAGGGCTTTTCGGTTCGGATATCACCCCTCTTGAAATTGCGATTGCCGGAAAATATGCAGAGAATGTATACTTCGGCAAACCGTCGGGTCTGATGGACCAGGCAGCCTCCAGCTTTGGCGGGCTTAATATGATTGATTTTTATGACCCCGACTGTACTGTCGTTACCCCGGTAAAAGCAGATTTATCGGGATATGAGCTGTGCGTTGTAACCACAGGCGGCGACCATGCTGATTTGACACCGGAATACGCATCAATACCCGAGGAGATGAAAAAAGTCGCCGGATTTTTCGGCAAGGATTTTTTAAGCGAAATAACTATCGAGGAATTTTACTCCGAATTACATAAAATGCAAGACTTGAGCAAAAGAGCAATTCTGCGTTCGCTGCATTTCTTTGAAGACCATGAGCGTGTACTAAAACAGGCTGCCGCCCTCGAAAGCGGCAATATACAAGCATTTCTCGATTTGGTAACCGAGTCGGGCCGCTCTTCCCTTGCATATCTGCAAAATGTCTTTTCACCCTCGGACTCCCACAACCAGGAGCTTACCCTTGCCTTGGCATTGTCTGAAAAAATCCTTGCAGGCAAAGGCGCATGGAGGGTCCACGGAGGCGGGTTTGCCGGGACTATTCTGGCGTTTGTCCCTGACGAGCTTAAGGATTCGTATAAAAAACAATTAAGTGCCGTCTTCGGAGATAACTGCTGTCTGTTTCTGAATATAAGAAACGAAGGCGGAATGGAAGTTACATGAAAGAATATATAATCGGAAATAACGACGCAGGACAGAGGCTTGACAGATTTACTGCAAAGGCCGTGCCTCTATTACCTGCTTCACTTATGCAAAAATATATAAGAATAAAACGAATTAAAGTAAACGGAAAAGGAGCAAAGCGGGAATACAAGCTTGCACTTGACGATGTTGTTCAATTATATATAAACGATGAGTTTTTCGAAGCTCCCGACAAGGAAAATGCCTATCTTAAAATAACCGACCCCGCACTTGAAATAATATACGAGGATGAAAATATTATACTTGTGAATAAGCCTGCAGGAATACTTTGCCACAGTGACGGCACATTTGATTATTCAAACGCAGGTTCTTCCAAAAGAATTCCGCTGGTTTCCGTGATACAGTCATACTTGCACAAAAACGGCGAGTGGCGGCCCCGGGAGGAGAATTCCTTCACCCCTGCACTGTGTAACAGAATTGACCGCAATACATCCGGTATCGTTATCGCAGCGAAAAACGCAGAAACTCTGCGGATCATCAACGAAAAGCTAAAGCAGCAGGAAATCGACAGATATTATCTTGCAGTTGTACACGGAAAACCAAACCCGCCGGAAGCAAGGCTTGAAGGATATATTTTTAAAGATGCAGTAAAAAACAGGGTTTATGTGACAAAAGACAGTCAACCGGGGTCAAAATCCGCCGTTATGGAATATAAAACACTAAACTCATCGGGACAGCTCTCACTCCTCGAATGCAGGCTCTTTACCGGACGCACACATCAGATAAGAGCGCAGCTTGCAAGCGCAGGATATCCCATACTCGGTGACAGCAAGTACGGAAACGGCAGGCTCGACAAACCTTACGGAGAAACTAAACAATCCCTCTGCTCATACAAACTCGTGTTCAGCTTCAATGATAACACAGGACTCCTTGATTATCTGAACAGGCAGGAATTCAAACTAAGCACTATATCGTTTGCAGAGAAGTATTTTAGCCAAAACATTTAATTTCCGGATATTAAAATCACTTAGCAGCATCTTTTGACTTTTCGCAAAATTATGATATAATAGCATCTAAGTTAAGGGGGCTTGTCTCTTGTTTTTACGAAAACATGAGGCAGGTCTCTTGTTTTATTCTTGTTGGATTTTTGAAAGGAGCTCGTATTATGCAGTTTATTACAAATTATGATGAAATTATTTTGGATGATGAGTTTCAAAAGTTATTACCGCCGCTTGCCGAAAAGGTATTTAACGACCTTGAGGAGAGCCTGCTTCAACATGGTGTCCGTGATTCGCTTGTTCTGTGGAACGGGATTTTAATTGACGGTTACAACAGGTATAAAATTATCGGAAAGCATGACTTGCCGTTTTTTACAGTCAAAATGGAGTTTTCATCGAGAGATGAGGTTATTATTTGGATAATAAATAATCAAGTATCAAGACGCAACTTATCCCCGAGCCAGCTTAGGTTTTTTCGCGGGTTGCACTACAATGCTGAGAAGCGGCTCATTTCGAATAAGACCGGGAAAAACCAATATAATGAGGTTGGTGGTCAAAATGACCACCAACCTCAAAGTGAACAATTTCAAGGGAAAACCGCCGATAATCTTGCAAGTCATTATAACGTATCATCTAAAACAATAAGACGAGACGCTCAAATCGCAAACACCATTAACGCAATCGGCGAACTCTCCCCGGACACAAAAGCAGATATCATCTCGGGGAAAACACGCATCAGTAATAAACAACTCCAAGAGCTATCTACCGCTTCCACCGAAGAAATTAAAGATGTCATTTCTCAAATCGAAGACGGCACATTCGAAAACAGAAAACAAGGTATATCAAAACCAAACGGTGGCTATAAAAACGACGACAGTTCAATCGACAGCAACAAAAACGGCAGCAGTAATATAAACATCAGTAGCTACTCACTAACCGAAAACACAACAAACATGCAGCCATGGGAAATCACATTCACAAAAATGACCGAAGAATTCCGCACATCAATAAAAACCCACCCTCACCCCGACAACACCACAATAAAATCCGCCCTCCGCCAATACATCCAAATGCTCGAGGACCTATACAGCGGAATATGAGGGGGAAGAATAAATGCACAAGACAAGATTAATAGGTGTTGTTTCAAGTACAGTTGTAAGTGCACTTGGTAAGGACAATAAAATTTATAAAGTAGGAGATGCAATATATCTTGGAAAGAATAACATAAAACACATGAAACAGCGTCATTCAAAAACTTTTAATAAATATTGTAGCAAGCTTTCACAAATAATATCAGAACCGGATTATGTCGGTATAAATAATGAAGATAACTCTTTAGAGTATGTTAAAATATTTAATGACCATGTGAAATTAGTTGTTCGAATAGCCGGAGATGAAAAATTATATATCCGTTCTATGTATACTGTTTATCAAAGCCGTACTGAATTTTTCATTAAATCAGGAAGATTAAAATTATTGACAAAATTAATATAAATAGTATATAATACGGGAACAAAGGCTTGTGTTTGAGGACGGAAATAGGCAGCCGTCACCCCTTGTTTTTCAAGGTTAGGAGATGTGGAATGTAGGTCGCTCCACCAAACATTAGCTCTTGTTTCAACACAAAACACGATAAGAAATACGACAAGGATACCATCCCTGCCAGAATTTTATGTGTTTGATTCTTAAAATGTATATTGCAAAAATAAACACACAGCAAAAATAAATATACTTGACACCTGTTAGTAATTATGCTATTTTTTATGTGTAAGTCTAGCCACTTGCAGATGTAGTATACAGCTACAATTGAGCATTTGTTCACAAAGCGAAAACCCCGATGGTGGTGCATCGGGGTTTTCTGTTAGGCTGGTTGTTGCCTTAATCTCCATCCAGCCATTTGCAGATATAATATACAGTTATACCTGCTGCGACAGAGATCAGGAACATTTCAAGCATTCGTTCACCCCTTCCTGTTACCAGTACAGGGTTTCGGCAACACAATTACCATAGCATAAAGTTTTTCTACAGTTCAATAACCATATAATTGTGAAAAATGTGAAATATTATGTCTACTTATTGTGTTATTTACGGAAATTTTAAGAAAAATTACAAATATTTACAATTTTTCGGGTTTTTTGTTGCAAAAGGGGTTGTTTTCTGTTATAATTACTAGGATTTTAGATAAATACGTTCATGTGAACGTCAATAAATTCAGACTTAGGTTTGGATATATGGGGGTAACGTTATGAAAATTAGTATTTTAAAAGAAAGCTTGGATAGAAATTTTAAACGTAACAAAAAGAGGTCTGCGGTATTCAGTGCATTTGTTTTATTGCTGTGTGCTGCTTTTTTATTCGTTGGTATTCCGATGATAATTACCACAACGAGTGCTGCCGACGACTGCGGTCATGAGCATGACGGTACATGCGGGTTCGCTCTTGCTGTCCCCTGCGACCATGAGCATGACACCGCCTGCGGCTTTACCGCTGAATCCCCCTGCACCTATGTCCACATTCACAATGACGAATGCGGGTTCGATGGTGACGAAAATCTCCCGTGCTTAGAGCCTTCTCATATCCACAACGATAGTTGTGGATACATTACATATGTAATGTGCGCTCACACCTGCTCCGACGGAACCTGTTCATTTACAGCCGCATCCCCCTGCGGCCACGAATGCGACCCCGACTGCGACGACACCCCCGAAGACCCCGGCAACGACAATGACAGTCTGATTGGTGACGGTAGTTATGACAAAAAAGACGATAGCGAAAATAATACTAATATAAATAACCCCAGCGGTACTGGAACCAAATCCAGCACCCAGCAATTCCAAAGCATGACCCCTCCAGCCTCAGATGACGATAGTCTCTGGTATGGTGATGTTTTACCGTTTGGAATAATGGGTATGTTTGAGGATATCTTAGGAATGTCAGCAGCTCTTACAGGTCCTCCTGTTATTGATACAGCGACAGTAATTGAAAATGGTACAGAAATTAGTATTTTATTTGAAGATGATATCAAGACTAACACAGGTAGTGCTCCTGATGGATTTACAATATCAGTCGATGGCACCACAAGCATTGCAGTTACAGCAACTTTAAACAATCCTAATGGAATAACACTGTCAAATATTACTCCGGCTATCAAAAGTGGTCAAGCTGTAGAGGTCAACTATATTAAACCGGCTGATAATTATATTCAATCAACCGACGATGATGATTTTGAAACATCTGATTTTTCCGGTGTTGATAACGGGTCTTTAATTGTAAATATAATCTCGCAACCATCTGCTCAGGTAATTACTTTTGGAGGAACAGCAACCTTTGCTATAGACGCATCGCCTGCTCCATCAATTGCAACATATCAATGGAAAAGTAGTGCTACAGTTGATGGTACTTATGGAAATATATCAAGTGCAAATGCTGCAACTTATTCACTTACTCCTACCAATAGAGACTTAAACGGTTACTACTTTAGATGTGACATCACTACTTCTCAAGGTACAGTAGAATCAACCCCAGTTCAACTCACCATTAATCAAGCATCAATTGCCGATGCAACTATTGAATTAATGACCCCTATTATTTACAACGGTAACCCTTGGGATGAAACTTATGATTATGACTTAGAAGTAAAGTTACCTGATGGTACTGAGTTAACCAGACCGAGTGACTATATTATTAAATCGGTTACCGGGGAAGGCGGTAATACTACGAATGCAGGTAACTTAACTATTACAATTCAAGGTGCCGGTAACTATGACCCTGACACTGAGGCTTTTGCTAACGACATCGTTCTCAGTCCTAAAAATATAACTATTACGGGATGGGATGTATCAAAAGTTTATGATAGTGGAACTACGCTCGGTGGCGGCTCTTTTGGTACGTTAGTATTTAATCCCGGCGAGTTCGTAACACCTACTGCAACCGGAATTGCCGAAACAGCAAATGTTGATTCCAGCTTAGGAACTGCTACCTTTACACATGCTAATGTAGAGGGTGTTTCCAACGACATAACAATCGGTGGCACTTTTACAATGACAAGTGGTACTGCAACGCCATCAAACTATAGCATACAATTACCGGCAGCAAACTCTTTCACCGGAACAATTACCCCTGCACCTCTCGAATTTCAAGGTTTAATACATTCAAAACCGTATGACGGTACAAACACCATAGACACCACAAGTACTCCGGGACCGGGAGTTTTAACAATAACTCCCGCATTCAACTTAGGTCCTTGGTTGAATGGTGCTGATTCATCAGGTGTCAGCATTACTTACACAGCTGAATACACAGATATTGATGCCGGTACTGATACAATAGATATAGCCGTTAGTGCTTTTACAGGAAATACAAATTATGAAATTCCTGTTGGAAACAGAACAGGTATTGATGTTACTGGCGGTATTACTAAGAGACCTCTCGAATTTAAGGATTTAACTCATACAAAAATATTTGATAATAGTACTTCAATAGATGCCACCGGTCCGGGAGAACTGATAATAGACAAGACAGATAACTTAGATGGCTGGCTCAGTACTGACGCTGCTGCTGCAACATTCTCTTTTGCGTCTGCTGCATATACAAGCGTTAATGCCACAACCAACACAATAAATATATCAGGCGTTACCTTAACAGGAGCTGATAATTATGAAATCCCGACAGCTAATACTAGTGGTATTCTCGTCACAGGTGGTATTACAGCGAAGCAACTCACCTTATTAGATATAGAACATTATAAATCGTATGACGGAACTCAAACTTTAACAGGCTTAACATTTAGTAAGACAAATATTGGCGGCTGGATCACCGGTGACCCAAATTATGCTGGCATCACTATTGGAGCGCCAACAGTGCAATATACAAGTCCTAATGCAGGAACAGATACAATCAGCATATCAGGAATCACACTCGGTGCAACCGGTGCATCCAACTATATCGCACCGGCAGATGGAACTGTTGATGCCACAGGCACACCCAAAGGTATAATCGCAGGTACCTTAACAGTTGATGCGGACAACTTAACACTTAATTTAAGTAATAATGATTATGATTTATCAACTGAAAAAGCAGGAGGTCATCACGCTACGGTTACACCGTCGGCAGGAACATTTAACGGCGATATTACGTATTCGGTTGACTCCTCTTCTCCTTCCGGCTCGGTCACAATTCCGGACGGAAAAACTATTGAATTTACAGGTGATGGTGATACAGCCGAAATAAGAGTTACTGTCGATGGCGACAGTAATTTCGAAGATAATAATTCTACGACATTCACTCTTACTGTCACGGCATCCGGTATCACACTCAGTCCGACTTCGTTGGATTTCGGATCTGTAGTACAAGGTGCAGCTACACCATCAGCTCAGACTGTAACAATCACAAATAACGGTGCATCAAATACAGGACTATTAACAATTACCAGTAGTGCAGGGGGTTCGAGCATGTATACTGCACCAACAATCACACCCAATGCAGATATTGCAATCGGAAGCACCGGAACTTTCACAATCCAACCAAGTTCAACTGCTACAGTGGGAACACATACTGAGGTCTTAACAGTAACAAACGGTACTGATATTTCATCTACTTTAAGTGTAACATTCACTGTTACAGAAGCACCCACATGGAGCATTGGTCTGACACCAACAACACAATCATTTGGACCCTCAGCATTTGGCTATACGCAATTAAATGGAGAGACGATAACAATCACAAACACAGGCAACCAACCTACCGGAGCTTTAACCGTAGCCTTATCCGGAACTAATGAAACCGATTTTGTGTTATCAAACATGACAATTGCCAGTATTAGTGCAGGTTCAACAGGCAATACTGCCTCTTTTACTGTCCGACCCGTTAACGGACTTGGATTCGGTACGTACAATGCTACGATAACTGTAGCCGCTGACACCGGGTCAGGAGTCACCCTAACACAACAGACAGTTGCAGTGAGCTTCAGTGTAACTCAGGCAACCCCGAGCGTTACTTTCCCGACCGGTTTGACTGCCACATACGGGCAAACTCTTACTAATGTAACTCTCCCTGCAATAACAACACCTGTACCGGGAACCTTATCATGGGTTCCGGCTACAAGTACACCCGTTGGTGATGTTGGTAATCGGAGCCATGATGTGCTATTTACACCAGCGAATCCAACAAATTTCACCACAGTCACAGGAAGTGTAAATATAAATGTTACCCAAGCCAACCCTGTTACTCAGTGGCCGACTAACTTAACTGCTGTTTATGGTCAGACGCTGGCGAGTGTTAGTGTTACTCCTCCCGGAAATGGGACAGCTTCAACGGCGGGAACATGGGCGTGGGTGCAGCCTACAACAACTGTTATAACAGGTAGTGTTGGAACACCGGGGCAGCATGAACTGAGATTTACACCAGGAGATACGGCAAACTATACTACTCCAACACAAAACGTACCTATTGCATTAACGGTTGCAACTATTGAAACCGCTAATACAAACATTACGGAACCGGTCCGTGGAGCAGCGCCAAGTGCTGTTGCAAGTAATGGCACAGGGTTTACAGCTACTTTTATTACTTGGAGAGACAGTAGCGGAGTCTTTACGGGCAGCTTCTTTGAGCCGAATGAAATATATACTGCAGAAGTAACATTAAATGCAACAGCTCCAAACTATCTGTTTGCAACCGGTGGTGCTTTCACAGGAACAATAAACGGAAATCCACCAACAAATCTTTCGACTGATGAGAGCACAACCAAAACAATGACCTTTGAATTTCCTGAAACAGCTGCTGCAGACACACCCGGAGTTCCGCAAGCTTTCCTTGCAACTGCCGGAGACGGTCAGGTAGCATTAACATGGACGGCACCAGCAAACAACGGCGGTGCGGTTATTACAAAATATCAAGTGTCAAGTGATAACGGTGTGACATGGGTAGATGCAACATCAGCAACAGGCCATACTTTCACCGAACTCACTAACGGAACTCTATATTCCTTTAAAGTACGTGCTGTTAATAGTGAAGGTAGTGGCGATGAAGCTACCACAACTGCTACACCTGTAGCACCTGCTGATACGACCGACCCGACCGATCCGTCGGCGCCGGGTGGCGGTGCAAATATTGTTACGGGCGGGAGTGACGGGAGTGTTCAGATACCGTTTACGTCGGGTAATGGAGGAAGTACGGTTACGCTGATGATTGATACGCCGGTGCTTAATCAGCTTATTGCCGCGGCCGCTAACAATAATGTACGTATAAACCTGCGGGGTGTTTCGGGTGCCAGAGCGGCGGAGTTGCCGGCGGCGGCACTTGCTGAGATTGCAGCGCAAAGTCTCGGAACACAGCTTGAAATGCCGCAGGGAACAATAACACTGAATGCCGCAGCGACTGCAGCCCTTGCGGGACAGGCAGGCGGAGCAAATGTAACGCTCTCACTCTTTGTACAGCCTCCCACTGCACTCAGCACAGTGCAGCAAAATGCATATACACCGGCGAGCGGAGATGTTATACTGAGTATCACCGCAACCGCAAACGGACAGAATATCACAAACTTCTTCGGCGGGACACTTACAATCACAGTCCCCTACAGCGGTCCCCTGCCCGCAACCGTCTATTACATGGACGGAAACGGCAACCTGACAGCAATGCCGACAACCTACGACGCAGCGAGCGGCACGGTAACATTCAGAACAACCCACCTTTCCACATACATCATCAGGCATACACCGAGAGGCAGCAGTACACGCCCGCCGCAGACAGGCGACTACAGCAATACACCTATATGGCGTGTAGTGCTTATAACCTCGGCTCTGGGAATAATATTTACAATTACACTTAAAAAGCATATCAGCAAAAGACACAGATGGGAACGTATGCTTGCAGACTATGCGGATTTCAGAGACGGGTTCTGACAACGGACTTATAAAGCGGGCGTTAACCGCTATGACGAACTCTAAGACAAGGTATAAGCAAATAAGATGAGAAGAAGACCCAGACGACACAAAATTATATCGGGACGGCACATCTTTGCCGTCCTGATTGCCGTGTTTGCGCTCGTCGGCGGATATGCAGGCTACCGTCTGATTATGACGGAGGTCGATTATACAGCTGCACAGAACGAATATGCACAGCTTCGTATTTTCGCCCCCAACGCAGACGGCACATACACAACAACTACAAACACAACTACCGGCACCGAGGGTACCGCAGAGGATGCTGAAAACGATGCCGTCCCCGACCTTTCCGAAATCAACCCCGATTATATCGCATGGATACGCATTGACGGAACGGACATCGACTACCCTGTCGTCCGGGGCCCCGATAACTTCAAATATCTAAACACAACGTTTACCGGTGACAGAAATCCGTCCGGTACAATCTTTATGGATTCCGAAAACCAAAACGGGTTCGACTTCTTTGCAATCCTTCACGGTCACAACATGAGAGACGGCAGTATGTTTGCAGGACTTCACCGTTTTACCGACAACAGATTCAGGACCGAGCATTCCGAAGTAACCATATATTCAATCGACAAGGGTGTCCTTGTATATAAAATATTTGCCGTTAAGCTCACAAATATAAATGATGCGGTTTTTGATTTGCCGCTTAAAGGGTTTAACGAAAAAGCGGATTATTTTTCCGGGTTCGGGTTTTCGGAAACGGATTTGAGAGACAGTATAGATATACTTGTTCTTGCCACATGTACGGTGGGCGAAAGAAATGAACGCCTGCTGGTATTTGCAGCACACGTTCACGGTTAGGCAATATTATAACCAGGCTTTGCCGTCACCATCACCTTGCTAAGTATATCTTTAAAGTATACACTAACAATTTCTGCCTATCGGGGGGAGCCGATGTCGGCAAGGGTCCCGGTGCGGGTGGCGGCTTATCACCCGGCGTAGAAGAAGTTGCGATGTTTTGATAATCACGAAGTCACATTTTCGTAAAACAAAATATACCAGTATTTTCAATTGATTTGCAAGCATTAGTGGTGAAATGACAATAAAATGTTGTAAAACGCAATATTGACTACTTTTTCATATATGTTATACTGTTTTTTGCTGCACCGGCGCAGCAAGACTCCTGACCCCTATCCCTATGTGAAAGGAAGCAAGTTTCCGGATGAACATATTGATTTGCGACGATATCAAAACTGAAGCACACAAGCTTGACGACATGATGAGAAATCGCGGTTTTGACGTTAATATAAAAGTTTTTTACAATGCCCGTGACGTAATAGCATATATAAATACCGGAGCGGTTATTGATGTTTGTTTTTTGGATATAATGATGCCCGAAGTCAGCGGTGTCGAGCTTGCGCAGCAGCTTAGAGATACCGGTTATACAGGCTTTATAGTTTTTCTTTCGGCTTCAAAGGATTACGGCCCCGAGTCTTATAAGGTTAAAGCGTTCAATTATCTCGTCAAGCCGATTTCCATCACGGATATCAGAACCATTCTGCAAGAGCTGACCGATGCACAGACAGCAGCAGATACAGCAGGCATCCTCGTAAAAACCCATGATTTAACAAAAAATCTACCGCTTCGCAACATTTCATATATCGAAGTAGAAAACAATTATGTCTTTTTCCGTCTGACCGACGGCTCTGAGCTAAAAGTAAGAGTCCCGCTGAGTGATATTGCTTCACAGCTTCTTGAGGACAAGCGGTTTATCAGGTGTCACCGCTCATATATTGTAAATAAAAATGAAATAGATACACTGAAAAACAACGATTTTATCATGCGCAGCGGAGCTGTTATCCCGATTTCAAGGAATAATGCCGATGTAAAACGGCAATATCTTGACTCTATAAAAAGGCAAGGAGGAGGATAAGTGGCAAAAGAGTTGATTCGCCTCACCGATTGCAGAATGGCGTTTGACAATGAAGTTGTTTTAAACAACATTAACCTTTACATAAACGACAAAGAGTTCCTCACACTTCTCGGTCCGAGCGGTTGCGGCAAGACCACAATGCTCCGGATTATCGGAGGTTTCCTGAAGCCTGTTTCGGGAGATGTCTTTTTCGATGGTGTGAGGATTAATGACGTTCCGCCTCATAAACGTGCCGTTAATACGATTTTTCAAAAATATGCCCTGTTCACTCATTTGAATGTTTTCGATAATATTGCATTCGGTCTTCGCCTGCAGCGAAATAATGGGAATAAGCTTGATAAATTCGAAATACATAACCGTGTGATGGAAATGCTTGAGGTTGTGAGCCTGAAAGGTTTTGAAAAGCGGGATGTCACCTTACTCTCGGGCGGTCAGCAGCAGCGTGTTGCCATTGCTCGTGCGCTTGTAAATAAACCAAAGGTGCTTTTGCTCGACGAACCGCTCGGTGCTTTGGATATGCGGCTTCGCAAGGATATGCAAAACGAGCTGAAAAGCATCCAGCAGGCAACCGGTATCACCTTTATATATGTAACGCACGACCAGGAAGAAGCTCTTGCAATGTCCGATACCGTTGTTGTTATGGAGGGCGGGGTCATTCAGCAAATCGGCACACCCGAGGATATTTATAATGAGCCTAAAAACGCTTTTGTTGCGGATTTTATCGGTGAAAGTAATATAGTTGACGGCATTATGCACAGTGACGGGGTTGTTGAGATTTTCGGAAGGAAATTCAAATGCCTCGATAAAGGTTTTGACCCGATGGAACCTGTCGATGTTGTTATACGCCCGGAGGATGTTGATATTGTGCCTCCGAAAAGCGGAAAGCTCAAAGGGACGGTTACCGGCATTACATTCCGCGGTGTTCTTTATGACATTATCGTTGATTTTCATGGTTTTAAGTGGCTTATCCAAACAACGGACCTCTGCCCCGTCGGAACAAAAATCGGCATCAAAATCGACCCCGACGGCATTCACATCATGAAAAAAGGTGCCTTCTCCGGAATGTACGGCGACTACAGCTCATACAGCGCCGAATACGATGAAATCAGCGATGCAGAGCACGAGCAAGATCAAGAGGATGAAGAAGAAAACGAATTCGTATCATCGTAAGGCAAAAGTACCGGCGCATTGGTAAGGTAGAAGCATGAAGCCTAAATATTTTTCAATTCCATATATAGTCTGGATGGGTATTTTTGTTGTTGCTCCCATTTTTTTCGTTGTCGTATATGCGTTTACAACGGCGGACGGGTACCCGACTCTCCAGAATTTTGCGGCTATGAGCAGGTTTACGCCTGTTTTTATCCGCTCGTTTCTGCTTGCGTTTATTTCAACTGTCATTTGCATTTTAATAGGCTACCCTGTTGCGTATATTCTTTCAAGGGAAGGAAAAAGAGTGCAGAGGCTTATGATTATGCTCATTGTTCTGCCGATGTGGATGAATTTTCTGCTTCGCACCTATGCATGGATGTCGATTCTTGAAAACACCGGTCTGCTCAACCGTTTTCTGGCATTTCTCGGGCTTCCGGCACTTAATATCATTAACACGCCGACAGCGGTTGTCATCGGCATGGTCTATAACTTTTTACCGTTCATGATTCTGCCTGTTTATTCGGTAATCGTTAAAATCGACCGGAGCCTTTTTGAAGCGGCACAGGATTTGGGTGCGAATAACTTTTCGGTATTCCGCAAGGTTGTGTTCCCGATGAGCCTTCCCGGGGTTTTATCGGGGATAATGATGGTTTTTGTCCCTGCTGTCTCTACCTTTGTAATAACACAGCTGCTCGGCGGCGGAATGGTTATGATGCTCGGCGACCTTATCGAAATGCAGTTTCTCGGTACGGCATATAATCCGCAGCTTGGCTCTGCGATTGCGCTTGTGATGATGTTTATCGTAATCGTGTTTATGTACTTTGTAAACAGGTTCGGGCAAAGCGACGAAAAGGCGGTGGGAGCATGAAAAATACCGCTGTAAGCACTGTCGTCAAAAAACCGGGGATACTCGGCCGTTCGTACACTGCTTTTATTCTCTTTTTCCTGTATGCTCCGATTTTTATCCTTATAACCTTTTCGTTTAATTCCACGAGAAGCCGCTCCGTCTGGACGGGGTTTACCCTTGACTGGTACAGGTCGCTTTTTCTTGACAGCTCGATAATGAACGCTTTTTATACGACCCTTATCGTTGCAGTCATCTCTGCAATCGTTGCAACCATAGCGGGAACGTTTGCCGCTGTCGGTTTCCACAGCATGCGCAGGCGTTGGCGCACCCCGCTTATGCATATCAACAACATCCCGATGATGAACGCAGATATCGCAACAGGTGTATCCCTGAGTCTTCTTTTTATATCGCTCGGAATGGTTCTCCGCTTCAGGCTCGGGTTCGGAACGCTTCTGCTTGCACACATTACATTTAATATCCCCTATGTGGTGCTGTCGATAATGCCGAAGCTGCGCCAGCTTGACAATAATCTTGTTGATGCAGCCTGTGACCTCGGATGTACCTGGATTAAAGCATTTTGGAAGGTAATCGTTCCCGAAATCATGCCCGGGATTATAAACGGGTTAATTATCGCTTTTACTTTATCAATTGATGATTTTGTGATAAGCTACTTCACGGCGGGCGGCAATGTCATGACCCTACCGATGCAAATATTCGCAATGACCCGCCGGCGCATCAGCCCCGAAATAAACGCCCTATCAACAATCCTGTTTTTGACCGTGCTTGCACTTCTGATTGTCATAAACATCAGAGAATCAAAACAGGAAGAAAAACTGCACCGAGGAGAGGATTCACGCGACCGGTAAGATTCTTCGCTTCGCTCAGGGTGACAATCATGGAGGAATATTGTAAATGAAAAGAATTTTAATTGTAACACTTGTATTTTGTCTGCTTTTGCCTGCGGCGGTGTTTGCGGTTGGGTGCTCGCGGGGTGAAGGAGCTGCCGGGGTTGTGAATGTTCATAACTGGGGTGAATATATTGATGAGTCGATTTTTCGTATATTTGAACGTGAGACCGGTATAAAGGTAAATTACTCGACATTTGAAACAAATGAGGCATTATATTCACTTATGAGAAGAGGCGGGGCAAACATCGACGTGATTATCCCTTCCGATTATATGATTGCAAGGATGATTGAAGAGGACATGCTTGCCGAGCTTGATTTTTCCAACATCCCGAATTTTTCACTGATTGATGAGCGATACAAAGGGCTTGGTTATGACCCCGGCGACAAATTTTCGGTTGCATATATGACGGGTACCGTCGGGCTTATCTATAACTCTTCAAAGATTTCGGAGCAAATCGGCAGCTGGAGTGCGCTTTTTGACAGCAGTTATTCGGGTCAGATTCTGATGTTCGATAATCCGCGCGATGCTTTCGGAATTGCGCTTAAATACCTTGGCTACAGCCTAAACACGGTTAACGAAACCGAGATTCTCGAAGCATATGACCTGCTTGCAGCTCAGCGTCCGATTCTGCAGGCATATGTAATGGACCAGATTTTTGACAAGCTTGAATCGGGCGAAGCATGGATAGGGCCGTACTACGCAGGTGATTTCCTTGTCATGCAGGAGAATAATCCGGATTTAAGATTTGCACGCCCTGTAGAGGGAACAAACTATTTTGTTGATGCAATGTGCATTCCATCGGCGGCGGCAAATAAAACGAATGCCGAGATTTTTATCAACTTCATGGCAAGCACGGAAATCGCACTAATGAACATGGAATATATAATGTATGCCTCCGCAAACTTTGAAGCGGCGGAAATATTCGCCGAAGAGCTTGACCCCGATGATTACAGCGTAATGTTCGCAAGTTATGATGTTCTTGCAAACAGCGAGGTTTATGCGCATCTTCCGAGAAATATCCTGGAGCTTTATGATGAGCTCTGGGTTGAGCTTAAACGATAAATCAACAGGAAAGCAAAGAGGACAACCTTTCTGCTTTCTTTTATTTTTCGAGGTGTTCTGTGGAATTGAACGTAATTATAAATCAGATGGCTGTGCTCTTTAGTATAATGGCAGTTGGTTTTATTGTCGGGAAGCTGAAAATGCTGACTCCCGAAAGCAATAAGCTTCTGACAAGGCTTGTGCTTTTTATTGCGCTGCCATGCACCATTCTGAACTCCGTTTTTGAAAATGAAATGGATATTACAATCGGCGATACGCTTTATTTTCTGCTTATGACAATGCTTACCTTTGCGATTGCGTTCGCTGTCTCCATACCTGTTATTTATCTGCTCCGCGGTAAAAAAAGAGACCGCGGGCTGTTTAATTTTCTGTCGGTTTTCAGTAACTGCGGGTTTATGGGTTTCCCGGTGGTTATAGCAATAATGGGAGTTTCTTCTGCATATTACGTTGCACTGTTTAATATTCCCTTTAATGTGCTTGTATTTTCGCTTGGAATCTTTATGGTTTCATCGGGAAAGACCGACGAGGACGGCAAACAAAGCGCTTTTAATCCGAAGTCACTTATCAATCCCGTGCTTATAGCTGCTTTGATTGCAATCCCAATTGCACTTTTCGGCATACGCCCGCCGCAAATCCTTGCAGATGCATTTAAAATAACCGGCGCCATCACAACCCCCGGCGGCATGCTCGTCATAGGCTCAACCCTTGCGTATGTGCCGCTAAAGACCCTGCTTTCAGAATGGCGGATTATTCCCGTGACAATCTTAAAGCTCCTGGTTATCCCGCTCCTGACATGGCTTATATTACGGCAGCTTATCACAAGCGAGCTTCTGCTCGGTGTGCTCGTAATCATCTCCGCAATGCCGTCTGCAGCAATGGCATCAATGCTTGCAATCGAATACGGCGGCAACGAAAAAGCCGCCTCAGCCGGCGTCTTCCTCTCCACCCTCCTGTGCGGCATTACAGTCCCATTGGCAGTATATTTGTTGTTGTAAAATGGAGCAGAGTGTTGTGGATTTATTCAGGGTGGCTTAGGGTATATAAAATTGATTTTCAATAGACTCGCCTGCTTTTAGGGATATAGAGTGTGTGGTATCTTTGTAGACTATGGTTCCTGTGTAGTCTTTTTTTGCGCGGATGATGGCGTTTGATAGGTTGCCGGATGTCCAGGTTATATCGATAGTGAGTCCGCCTCTGGCGCATAAGCCGGTGACTGAGCCGTTTGACCATGCTTCCGGTAGTGCTCTTAACAGATAAACTGCATCCGGTGTGCTTTGAACAAGCATGTTTGCGATTGCGGCAGTTGCGCCGAAATTTCCGTCAATCTGGAACGGCGGGTGGTCGTCGAAGAGGTTTTCAAGTGTTGAGTGGCACATCAGCTCTTTCAAATGATGAAATGCCTCATTGCCGTCACATAACATGGCATAGAAATTTATTATACATGCACGGCTCCAGCCTGTATGACCGCCCCCGTGAGAAAGGCGCATTTCAAGTGTTTTTCTCGCAGCCTTTGCAAGCCCGGGTGTAGTGTCAGGTGAAATACCCTTTCCCGGGAAAAGTGCAAAAAGGTGTGACATATGCCTATGACCGGGTTCGGCTTCGCCGTAGTCATCATGCCATTCCATGATGCCGCCGTTTTTACCGGTTTTTGTCTTCGGAAGCTTTTTGTGCATTGTCTCAATCAACTCTGCAAAGTCCGCATCCTTATTAAGAATACGGCATGTGCTTTTCATTGCGTTAAACAGCTCGTCGAGAATCTGGCTGTCCATTGTGCAACCCTCGCAGAGTGTTCCATGTGTACCGTCCGGTAATATATATACGTTTTCGGGTGAAACCGAAGGAGAAACCACAAGCTCACCCCGCTCATTTTCTATAAGAAAGTCAGCAAAAAAGAGGCAGGTATTTTTCATTAAATCATAGTGCTCCGCAAGGAAATCCCCGCAAAGTGTATACTCATAATGCTCCCAAATATGCAGGCAGAACCATGCAAGGCTCATGACCCAGTAGGTTGCGGGTATCCATGTATCCTGAGGAGCCGAGTCACCCCAGATATCCGTGTTATGATGTGCGACTATCCCCCGTGCGCCGTACATGCTTTGTGCAATCTCTGCCGCTTTGGGTGCCATGCGGAACATATGCTCGAAAAGCGGATTATGACATTCCGGCAGATTACAATTCTCGGCGAGCCAGTAGTTCATTTGTGTATTTATATTTATCGTATACTTGCTGTCCCACGGAGCGAGAAAGTCATTGCACCAGATACCCTGCAGGTTTGCAGGCAGTGTTCCGGGGCGGCTGCAGGAAATAAGAAGATAACGCCCATAACGGAAATACAGCTCATATAATCCAAGGTCGGTTTCGCCAAGCTTTACGTTTTTGAGACGTTCATCTGTTGGCAACTCATTCTTGCTCCCGGCTTGTTGGTTGTCTTGTTGACTGCCTTGCTTGTTGCCTTGTTCACCACCGCTCAGCGATAAAGACACCCGGCTTTCAAGTGAACTGTAATCCTTAATATGTTCATTTCGTATCGTTTCATAACCACAACTCTGTGCTTTGGACAAAATCCTCTTACAGTCGCCAAGCGTATCCTTTGAACGAAACTCTGTAACCGCCGTTATATAAAACACAACTTCCTTAGCGTTTTTGACAATAATATACTCGCCCATCGCATTGATTTTGCCGCCTGTCTGTTCCGCAGACATCACCCAATGAAATTCCATGCCGTCAAAATTACTGAGATAAATCATGTTATCGCCGATTGTCCCTGTTTTTTCGGAATAACGGCCTCTTACAAGACGGGCATCAAGTGATATTCCGTCAGGATTATCTGTCGTTAGTTTTACGGTAATTACATCAGCAGGGTTTGAAGCAAGCACTTCCCTGCGGTAGCCGTAACCCCCTGCGGTAAAAGATGTTGAGGCAATTGCATCATCAAGCGAAAGCGAGCGTTTGTAATCATTTATTCCACCGGGAAGATTATAGAAATTTATAAATAAATCACCCAGGGTCTGATAGCAGCGTTGAAACTCGGGCGTACCCGTAAATGCATAACGTGTCAGGTCTTCGGCTTCATTAATTTTACCTGCTCTTAAAAGACTTCGGATATTTTCAAGCTCTTTTTTTGCAAACGGATTTGTACGGTCACGGTATCCGCCCGACCATACAGAATCCTCATTGAACTGTATACGCTCAAACTGCGTCCCGCCAAACACCATAGCCCCGAGCCGCCCGTTTCCGACAGGCAACGCCTCAGTCCATTTATCAATATTTGCAGGCTGCTTGTACCATAATAAAGACTCGTTTGCCATAGATGTTCACACCTTTTGTTCACCTACTCGTTATAATCAAATTCCATATTGTATATACTTATTGTGTCGCCGTCTTTGATGCCGAGGGATTCGAGGCGTTTGTAGATGCCGGCGTTGTGAAGGACACGGTTGAAGTACATTCGGGATTCGTGGTCGGAGAAGTTTACATTTCCCATCAGTCTTTCTATCCACTCGCCTTCAATTGTCCAGACATCATCGAAGTTTTCTATTATAAGGTCCTCGGGTGTTCCCTGCATTTTTTGTTTTGGAACATACTCGGGTTCATATACCATAATCGGCGGCAGAGCACTAAGCTTTGCCGCTGCTGCATTTACCAGTTCTTTTATACCGGTATTTGAAGCAGCTGATATTTTAAAGAGCTCATACCCGCTGTCTTTTATATATTCTTCAAACCGCCCGGTCAGCTCTTCGTCCTGTGCAATGTCGGTTTTATTCGCAACAACCAGTTGAGGACGTTTTGCAAGCTCCGGACTGTAGCTCTGCAGCTCATTATTTATGGTTTTGAAATCCTCAACCGGGTCACGTCCTTCCGAGCCGGAAATGTCAACAACATGTAAAATCAAGCGGCAGCGGTCAATGTGGCGCAGAAACTCGTGCCCAAGCCCTGCTCCGTCCGATGCACCCTCGATGATGCCCGGAATATCTGCAAGAATAAACGAATGTCCTTCACCGAAATAAACGACCCCGAGGTTCGGAAAAAGTGTCGTAAAATGATAATCGGCAATCTTTGGATTCGCTTTTGAAACCACCGAGAGCAGTGTGGATTTTCCGACATTCGGATAACCTATAAGCCCGACATCGGCAAGCAGTTTGAGTTCAAGCTCGATTTCAAGCTCCTGCCCGTGAAGTCCTGCTTTTGCAAATCTGGGTGCCTGCCTTGTCGGTGTTGCAAAATGCCTGTTACCCCAGCCGCCGTTTCCGCCTTTTGCAAGCTTAAACGATGTCGTTTCGGACATATCGACAATAACCGCATTGCTGTCCTTTTCACGCACAACAGTTCCTTTCGGAACCCTTATAACAAGGTCTTTTCCGTCCTTGCCCGACTTGTTGTTACTCATTCCGTCAGCACCGTTGCCTGCTGCATATTTCCTCTTGTAACGAAAATCCATCAGCGTCGACATGTTTGTATCAACGTTTAAGACAATGCTGCCGCCCCTGCCGCCGTCACCGCCATCGGGACCGCCTGCAGAAACATACTTTTCACGGTGAAACGACACCGCTCCGTTGCCGCCTTTACCGGCCTTAACCGTTATCGTTGCCTTATCAACAAACATACTTATTCCCCGTATACCTTCGGCGGTGTGCGTTTGTGTTCGCTTACCCTGTGGTAGTTCGAGATGATTTCCATATCCTCGGGAGCGCATACGCCGCTGCTCAGGTATTCGTCGATTGCTTTATAGGTAACTCCCATTTCGCCTTCATCGGTTTGCCCGTCATATAGACCTGCCGAGGGGGCTTTTGTGATTATGCGTTTCGGGACGTCAAGATATGTCAGAAACTGATAAACCTCCGTTACCGTGAGGTCTGCAATCGGGTTAAAGTCAAATGCACTGTCACCCCATTTTGTAAAGTACCCCATGTGGCGTTCGCTCTTATTGCTTGTTCCCGCAACAAGCCTGTTTTCGCTTGCCGCTATTGCATAAAGTGTTGACATACGAAGGCGCGGCGCAATGTTCGGTTCGGCGGTTTTTGATATATCAACGGCTTCCTTGAGAGCTTTTTTGAGCATATCGGAGGTTTTGGTCAGATCAACCATCCGTTTTTCAATTCGAAACAAGCCCGCAATCATAAGTGCATCAGTCATATCATCGCCGTAGTTACACTTGGAAGAACAGGGCATTATTACACCGACAGTATTGCCACATGCTTTTTTACATAAAATCCCGACAAGTGCTGCGTCCTTGCCGCCGCTGTTGCCGAAAACAATACCTGTTGCGCCCGATTCCTCGAGCTGCTTACGGATAAAATCAACACGCTTCTCTGTTTCCTGCTTATAATCTCTCATATCTCTCCTTATGACACGGGGTCAACCCCTGTCTCATCCTATTATCAGGTCGTAGTCGATATCGAAGGTTCTGCCCCACGGCAGCCGGACATCGCCGACCTTTATGCTTCCGAGTGTTGTAAGCTCATTGCCGATGAATTCATTCACCTCTGTGCTTATACGTTCCGATATACTTCCAATGTGTTCATCGAGGTTGTAGTTGTCGATTTTTTTGTTCTTTGCTAAATCGGTTACTATATTTTTTAGAACATTTGCCTGAAATGCCCAGTCCTCAATGGTTTTATACATATGGATTTTATAGAGCTCATTATTGCTGCGAATTGACATCAGCCCGAGATTACAGGATGCAACACCCTGACTTATAACGACGCCCAATGTATTTGAGGTTGTATTCCATCCGCCGTAACCATGAATTTTATCAAGCAGATTTTCGGAAACAAGCAAATCCATAAGCTCATTGTCAGCACCGTTGCAGTAGGCAATATCCGCAATAATGCAGCGGCTCCCATGGTCGATATAAAATTTGAGCCGCTCGATAAATTCGCGCAGGTTTCTGTAATTGCTGTAAGTCTGGTCGGATGAGCTTTGTTCGGCCGCTTCAATCATTTCGGTCCCGGGTGAATTAACCATCAGGATAATATCGGCATCAACGCTGCTGTCAACTGTTATGCAGCCCGATGAAATAATCTGACATTTTACGCTTTCGTTAATCGGTCTGTCTTCGTATTTTGCAATTATCTGCGGTCCGAGCGTTGACGAGTAACAGACAAAAACACGGGGTTTCTTATCGTTTACACGGTTTAATATCCTTGCCATAAGAACACTACCGACTTCATCGGTGCCGGGGTATATCATGACCTTATGCGCAATGCCGAGACGCGAAACCTCGGCGAGGATTGCTTCATTGTCTTTTGTCGAATATCCGTATTCCGAGTTGTCATCCTTCGGAATTACAAGCTCGTCGATATATCCGTTTTTAAGCATTTCCAAGGCTTGAAGATTAATCTCAAGATTATTTTTACGCCGCCCGGTATAATCATCGATGTGTTCCTGAGGTATTGCTTTCTCAAGAGATTTTAACTGTTTTTCTTCAAGGTCGTGCAGGAATGTACGGGACTTTTTATCGGAAAGATATGACAGGCTCCACATTTTTTTGCCGTAATCAAGCCAGTAATCGGGGTCCTCGCTGTTATTATTCATGTTCGATGTACGCATTATCAGCATGTATGCAATAATTACCAGATCGGGATTGGATTCCCGAAGCCTTTTGATTCTTTTCAGCCGTTCTGAACATTCCTCCGTTGTCATACTATGCTTGCGTGAACGGACAAGCCCGCCGTATACAAGCATGTCCAGCGAAATAACAGCATATTTGCACCTTGGAGCATTATCGATTAGCCAGCTCCACACCACATCGGCATTGCCCCGCATTTTATACTGCCCGATAATATCCGCACCGGGTGTAATAACTTCAAGCCCTGCCGTTGCTCCGATCTGCCCCGGCAGAATTAAGTTGCAATGTCTTTCATCCAGCGGAATATATATTACCCTTGTCATATTTTTCTCCCTTTAACTTTTTACTCCCGACAATGTTATACCTTCTACAAACTGCCTTTGCGCCGCAAAAAATAATATTATTACCGGTAATGTGAATAAAAACGATGCTGCCATCAGCGGTCCCCATTCAACATAACGTTCTCTTACAAATGCCTGTAAACCAATCGATAATGTGTACATTTCACTTCTGCTCAGATACAAAAGTGGATTCAGAAAATCCGTCCATGTATATAAAAATGTAAAGATTGATACGGCAACGAGTGCAGGCTTGCAAAGCGGTAAAACAATTCCGTAAAATATTCTTATTTCAGAGGCTCCGTCAACCTTTGCGGCATGTATAAGCGATTTCGGGAAGCCCATAAAAAACTGTCTGAGCAGGAAAATATAAAGTGAGGGTATTCCGAGAAATGCGGGAATTATCAGCGGCCAGAACGAACCTGTCAAACCGAGGCGGAAAAATGTCATATACAGCGGAATCATTGTTACCTGCTGCGGAATCATCATTCCTACAAGAACAAGCGGGAATATGATTTTTTTGCCCGACCAGTCGATGAGCGAAAGCGAATATGCAATCATCGGAGCGATAATCAATTGTCCTGCAACATTTGCAAAGGTAATGAGAAATGTGTTAAGCGTGTAGCGGAAAAAGGGTATTGTCATAAATGCCTGTGCGTAATTTTCCAGTGTAAAAACCCTTGGTATCAGGCGCGGCGGCATTTCGAAAATTTCGGACGGAAGCTTAAACGAGGTTGAAAGCATAAAAACAAACGGAGCAATAAATAACAACCCAAGTAATAATAAAGCAATTTGCGGTATTATGTTTGAAATCCTTATTTTCTTCATATCATTCGCCTCCGTAGTGGACCCATTTACGTGAGGTCTTAAACAGGACGAATGTCATTATCCCGCCTGCAAACAGCAGTATTACCGCCATTGCCGATGCGCTGCCCATCCGAAATGATACAAAGGCTGTGTGATATAAATAAGTCGCATAGAAATTGAGCGAGTTCATCGGGCCGCCGAAATGTGACGGGTCGTTTATATTGCCCGAGGCCGAGGTTATGACATATGCCTGCGTAAAGTATTGCAGATAAAATATCGTATTTACGACAAGTGTATATAATATTGCCGGTGAAATCCAGGGCAGGATTATATTGCGCAGCATTGCAAGACTTCCTGCTCCGTCTACCCTTGCCGCTTCCATTTGTGTACTTGGAATCTCCTTGAGCGAAGCGAGATAAATGACAATGACGTTCCCCATCGTCCACAAGGCGATAAGAATCAGTGACGGCTTGGTAAATGCGGGGTCGCTCAGCCAGTTCGGCTGCGGAAGTCCCAAAAATCCGAGTATTGCGTTAATAAATCCGACTCTGGGATTTAAAATAAAGAACCATAAAACAGATAACGCAACAGGCGGCACAACCGTAGGTACATAAAAAATTGTCCTGTAAATTGACATGCCTTTGATTTTATTAATGTTTAATAATAAGGATATCCCTAGCGCACATGCCAGTGTAAGCGGCATTGTTATAAGCAGCATATACAGAGTGTTTTGAACGGCGATAATAAAAAGCCTGTCACTGAGCAGGTCGGTATAATTGTCAAGTCCTATAAATACAGGGCTCTGCATTATATTAAACCGGGTAAAGCTGTAATAAAACGATGAAGCCATCGGATACAGCTGCAGCAGTATAAAACCTATTATCCAGGGTGCTGCAAACAGCAGGCCCGTTATGAAATTTCTTTTGCGTGTATTATTCACAGGCATACTCCGTTTTAAAAACCTTGGAGGAAAAGTCCCCCAAGGTTCTTGTCCGTAATTATACTATCTGATGTTTGCCGCTTCGGCCGCAGCAGCTTTCATAGCATCCTCGGGTGACATTTGAAGTGTCATTGCATACTCGGCAAAGTCAGCGAGTATCTTTGTAAAGTCAGTCATGGTCGGGGTTACGGGCATCGGTCTTAAATTCGGGCTGCCGAGATATGCCGTATACTCGGCGAAGTCAACCGCATTTGCAAATGCAGGGTCACTCCATGCGGAAATACGTGACGGGATATTTCCCATACCTGCACAGAACTCAACCATTTGAGGCACCTGATGGAGCCAGTTCAAAAATGCCCATGCTCCGTCTTCATTTCTTGCGTTGCTCGGAATGAAGAAAATTGACGAGTTAACCTTGCCGCCTTTTTCAAACTCCGGGTTTGCTGCCGGATACGGAAGCGGAATTGCAACATAGTTTATATCTGTCTGCTCGTTTAAAGCGACACTGTACCACGGGCCGTCGATACGCAGCGCCTGATGCCCCGTCATAAACGGGTCTGCTTGCGGGTCCATGTATCTTGCCGAGGATGTAAATGCAAGAATCGGGTCAACACCGAACTCCTGCCTGTATGCGGCAAAGTTTGTGAGCGCTGCAATTGTCCCGGGATTATCCGGGGTGTAGTTCCCTGCTGCGTCGGTGAAGTTTCCTCCCATGGCAAAGGTCATGTTATCGAGGAAATATACATTCGGAAAATCGGGGTATCCGAGCACTTCTATAGAACCGTCGGCGCCAACGGAGGTTGTTTTGATTGCAACATCGAGCATTTCCTCTGTTGTTTTCGGAACGGCAACACCCGCTGCTTCGAGCAGGTCGACATTGACATACATCATAAATGTCGTGAGATTTATCGGAAGTGCCATTGTCTGCCCGTTATATTTAACTGCATTTATGATTCCCGGTGCAAAGTCGTCAAAAGTAAAGCCGTCTTTTTCCATATGAGCATCAAGCGGTGCTATCATGCCCATGTCGGAATAAGACGCTACGTTTTCACTGAAATTACCGGCTATATCGGGTCCGTCACCTGCGGAAATGGAAACCAGAATCCGCTGCACATCGGGAATAGATGAGCCGACAACAGTATATTCATTTTGGCTTTCGTTAAATCTTTCTATGAGATTTTCTACAATTTCTGCTTCTTCCCCTCCCCAGAGATACCAGAACTCCACCTCTGTGCGTTCCTTTGAGGAGTCACATGCCGTTGCAAAAACAACGGTAAAAATTAATATTAATACTATAAGCATAACTATTTTCTTCATTTTTGCTCTCCTTCTACATTCTTGCTGATTAAGCTGCGGTTGGTTTCCACTCTTCTTCTTGAAAATAATACATTATTTATCAGTTTATGTAAATAGTAATGTAATGCTTTTTTATATGCGTAAATTTACCAGACAGAGGCAGACAGAGGGACGGTTCTTGTGTCTCCTTGTGTCTCATTTTTTGCGTAGGGCTAGTATGCGTTGCATTTCGTTGTATACGACCATGTAGCCTTCATCTACACCCATGCCGGGTTTTGCGAGGATTTGGTCGGGGCAGGTTGCCATTGCGATATGGACGCAAACCTGTGCCGAGCGGTCTGTTTCGTTGCATGTGCCGCCCTGATATGCGCCGATTCCCCGCTCCTTGCAGTACAGCACTGCTTCGACCGTATTGCCAATTCCGCCAAGGTCGGGTGTTTTTATCTGAACCATATGCCCTGCTTTGTTGTCGGCAAAATATTTTATATCCTCAAGTGTATTACACCATTCATCGGCGACAATTTCCACATTTATCCCGTTTTTATCAACAAGGCAAACAAGCTCTTGCAGTGCAAGCATTTGTTTTTCGCGGTCCTCCATATCCACAGGTCCTTCGATTCGCAGCTTATATGGTTTTGCAGCTGCTTCGAGCTTTTTAATATAGCTTATCATCTCTGTTGTGTTTAAGCCGAAAACTGCTGCTATTGTACCGTAAACATCAATCTGCAGTACGGGGTTGTAGTCGGAAGCGGGACGTAGTGCAGTTACACGTTCCGTAAGCCATTTTATGTATTTTTCAAGCAGCTCGCCTGCTTCGCCGAGTTTTGTTCCGGCATGATTTATCAAACCGTGCGGAAGTACGTCTGCTCCTTTGATAATCATTTTGTCGGCGTTGTCAAACCTGTTATCGCCGCTTTGAGTAAAAATCGGAATCATCTTATCGGTGATTGTTGTTCCGTACTCATCTGCAATGACTTCACACATCAGCTTGTGCCGGGATTTTGCAACAGCGTCCAGAATTGCCTGGCTTACGCCGTAGCGGATTGCCGTGTGAAGTTGCTTTCCGTTTATTTTCACCGATTCAAGCTCGGATTCCATTTCACGGAAGGTTGTTATCTTTTTACCGGCAAGCATAGGTTTTACGTGATTATTAATTATCGGTATAAAATTATCTGCGAGAAATAACGGGTCACGCCCGCCTGCGGCGGAGTATTGCACTGCTGCGCAGTCCCCGAATGCGATTTGCCCGTCCTCGAGGCATAGCATTACCGATATGGATTCACCTGCCTGCCGTATTGCCGTGAAACCCTCCGTAACGGGTAAACCTTTATATGATGCCCCGTCAGGTTCGGCACCGCTTTTTACCGCACGCTGGTCATCGAAGAAAAAACCTGTTTTCCCGGGCGCACATATTACATCAACGATTTTCATTAGTTCCCCTTAAATCCTTTAAAGGACAGAAATTTCAAAAATATTTTTTTTAGAATTTTTTCATCATATTCATCAGTTTTTTCACCTTTTAATTTTTGACTGATGCTTTACTTTTTACACATAACTTTTATATCGGCTAAAATACAATTATCATCCTTATAATGAGCGGTATACGAATCAGATAATATCATATCCGTGAGTTCAAGACAATAAAAGTATAACCATATTAGTTTTAATGTGGTGAAAAATGCTGTTCGGTTTTCACATATTTTTTCCCTGTTTATACCCGCAAACTGGGAAACAAATGTGTATAGACAGACTCCGAATGCGGTGCTACAGTAGGACTACAGCTGTTTCACACTATTAACCCGGAGGATAATTTTATGGTTCCAAGAAAGTATTTGCTTCGAAAAAGCGTATTAAAACGTATTACCCATGTCCTTACCTGTATCCTTTTGATATTCACTCTGTCTGCTGCAACAATTTATAAAGCAGGCTCCACAGGCTCTGAAAACCGCATAACTCCCTCCGACCACTGTGACGGCGGCAGCTGCTGTATCATGAGTGACTGCTCTTGCCCGAATTGTGACGGAAGAGGTGAACCGGGAGGTATCTGTGATGACTGCGGCGGTGATTTATGTTCACACTGCGGTAACTGTTACAGCTGCGGTGAAAGCCCCTGCCCGGAGTGCAGGCTTTACTGCTATGACTGCGGCAGCTTAAACCTTTGCGCTACCTGTAACGGCTGCCTCGACTGCGGGTATAACCGTAAAGACGGATGCCCTGAGTGCGGAAGTGTTTTGGCTCCCGCTGCACTCAGAAATCACGAGGTGATAGTCGAAAATGTGCCTGTGCCGCTGTTTTCTGCAGACGGGCGTGATTTCTTCCTGTTCGCCCCGATGAGTGTACCCACATGGTCTGTTTTTAACCTGATATTAACTGCAGCCGGAGTTATTCTGTCAATATTCACCATCCTTCGTGCATTTTTGCAAAAAAAGGAGGAGTTTAACAATCTCGATGCAGAGGCGGAAAAAATCATGGAAAAGGAATCTGCGCTTACCGGAGATTTTCTGGCAGCGGTTGACAACGAAAATCTGTACAGTGAAAGACGGAGGTTAACTGCACTTATTATCAAGTATCTTCTGAGCTTTTGTGCTGCTCTTTTGTTGCTTTTGACACAGAACTTCAAAGGTGCCGTTGCAATCTTTGATATCTGGTCTGTTTTACATGCTGCGTTTTTTACAGGGATAATTATCTCGGGTCACCTTGTATTTAAGACCCATAAGAAGGAGGTGCAGAGCGAATGCTTCAGTTAAAATTTCTCGGTGCTTTGGGCTTAAGCCTTGCACTTTCTCTTTTAACAAGCGTGACCGTGCTTGCGGTTTCCTCGCCGGCTGCCGTCAGTGCTGTTATTCCCGAAACCGAACTCATGGATATTATACTGTGCCCCTGCTCTTTACATTCGGACGGGAATGACAGCATTTACGGCGGCGGTACCGGCGGAGGCAGAAGCGGCGGCGGCAGAGACAGTAACAGAAACAGCAACGATGACGAAAACGGCTCCGGCGAGAGCGGCGGTGACAGTAATTCAAACGAAACCGGCTGTGAGCATACAAACAAATGCCCCATCTGCGGTGATTGTCTTGACTGCGGGAATAACCCCTGCCCCGGTTGCTGCAGTGAAGACCGTCCGTGCAACGATTGCTTTGACTGCATTCCTCGTGAAGAGTACCCCTGGGATATCACCGTTGTCATTAATGACGGGCCGCTCTGTATAGGTGCGGAGCTTACGTTCGCCGCATCAAGAGACCCGTCGGGATATTATGTTCAGTGGCGTGTTGGCGGAAGAAACATCCCCGGTGCCAACGGCACAACATATACAGTCCGCCCGGAGGATGTTGATGAGCAAATATCGGTATCTCTGATTACATCTTGCAAAAGATATGAAGGTGTCTCGGAGCCTACCGGTTATGTGCCTTATACGATTAATCTTCTGCGTAATGTTAACGTAACTCCTATGGACAATGATTATCTCTATTTCGGAGAGGCCGGGGTTTACACTGCATATGCGGCAAGCAAAGACAA
The DNA here is from genome assembly GCA_009784725.1 of Oscillospiraceae bacterium. Lineage (GTDB taxonomy): Bacteria > Bacillota > Clostridia > Oscillospirales > Oscillospiraceae > WRMH01. Next base: position 15,254 of record WQXS01000003.1, on the reverse strand, counting down.
CGGTTATGTGAATATCGACTATATCCTGCACGACTCGGGCTACGGAGCCGACAGTATTGATTTTTCCGTTAAAACATCATTTATAAACCCGCATGATTATTCCGGAAATGTAACGTACATTGCAAATCCCGATGATGCAAGCAACGGGGTCATAACTATACATGCAACATTTTTTCATTATGGTATCGCTGTATATCCCGACATTTTCGAACCCTTCAGCGAGCTTTCTTGCGGTTATGATACGGTAAATGAGCGTGATATTATTATAGAAGGTCTTGGAAACTTCACCACCGAGGATATCAAAATAACTGTCACAGGCGAAAATTCTGATGCCTTCAGAGTTGACACTGACTTTCCCGGAAAAATATCCTATGGGAAAAACGAAAGTGTTACTGTGACTTTGAACACCGGCTTGGTTCCTCCTATGCTTGAGGACGAACAGTTTGAAGCCGTAATCAACGTAGCGGTCAATAATAAAATAGTACACTCGGTGCCTATCGGTATTACTGTAGGTCATGCACTGTCAGATTGGCGAAATGATGAAGCAAAACACTCTCATTTTCGTACCTGCAGCGGATGCCCAATAGAGCAGGCTCACGGGGCAACAAGCAATTTGAGTCTTTGGACAGACTCGGATGGCTCACATGTCAGATTTTGCATTGAAGAGCCGTGTTCTGTCGGTGCAGTATTAAAGCATGTATATAATACCAGCCTTGCAGGATTTTCCGCAAACGGAAGCAACTGCCACAGGGTTTGTCAAATAAACCACGCTGAGGGTAACTGCCGGTTAACTTTCGGAAACCACCCGACAAGATGGTCACAGGAGTGGTCAAACCGCGGTGACGGAACTTGCGGATTGACATGCCTGGATTGCTCAAGACAGGCTCCTGCAAGCCCGCATGACAATGCCTGGACTTCCAATAATAATCATACCCACGACTATAAATGCAAAAGATGCAAGCTTTCCACACATTCATCGTATGGCTGCGATACTTCAGACTGGGCTTTTGCAAGAGTAGGAGTTGTATGGGGTGGTTATCTTACCCATTCATATGATTATCGCTGTAGCTTATGCGGCTTCAAAACAGGAGAACTCGATTTTTACAACGGCACCAAAAGAACAACCGGCGGTGTTGCACGATGCGTATTCAGGCAGGACAGTGTCGGCTGGAGGTGTTATGGTTACTATATAACAAACTCCATAACAACTAACGTGTTGCACAGTGATCCCGTTAACACCGAACCCTTTTGGGGATGCCGCTCAACATGGTACGGCGGCCTTTACAATCAGTCGATGTATTAAGCATATTAAATGGGCTGTTGCACATTTTGCAACAGCCCCTTGACAAATTTAGACCAACTTTTTTCTATAAGTACAAATCTGTAAATTTTTCGCTCAGATAATCAACGTAGTATTTCGGGTTAAATGATTCACCTGTTGCTTTTTTCAGGAGCTCATCGGGGGTGAGTAAGGCGCCTTGTTTATGGACGTTTTCGCAGAGCCAGCCGGTTACCGGTGACAAATCCTCTTTTGCTATTGCGGCATCCACATCAACAGATTTTTTGATTGTGTTCATCATCTGCGCACCGTATGCGGTACCAACTGCATATGACGGGAAGTAGCCTGCAGCACCCATGCTCCAGTGAACATCCTGCAGAACACCGTCAGCAAGGTTGTTCGGGCGGAGACCTATGATTTCATTATATTTATCGGACCATAACCCGGGTAGATCCGAGACTTTTATATCACCGGTTATTATTCCCTTTTCAAGCTCGTAACGGACCATTATATGCAGGCTGTATGTAAGCTCGTCTGCTTCTATGCGGATTAACGACGGACGGGCAATGTTGATTGCACGGTAAAGCATGTCCGTATCCCAGTCACTAAAGAAATCAAATTTATCCTTCAGCTGCGGCAGGAGACGTCCGGCAAATGTACGGCTTCGCCCGATCATGTTTTCGTAGAGGCGGGACTGGCTTTCATGCATTCCCATTGAAGCACAGTCGGCGATTGCATAACGCTCCATTTCTTCGAGCATGTTCTGCTCATAAATTGCATGACCGCATTCATGGATGATTGAATAAACCGAAGAAAGCAGGCTTTCCTTATGATACTTGGTAGTTATACGGACATCGTTGCGGCTGACTGTTATGCAAAACGGATGCTCAACCTCTCCGACCTTTCCTCTCGAGCGGTCATATCCCGTAAATTCCGTAAGCCAGGGCATCATTGCTCTTTGTTTTTCGAGGTCAAAGGTACCTTTAATCTCTTTAGGCTGCTCGCCTTTTTCCATGATGTCTTTAAGCAGGGGAACGATTTTTTCACGCAGTGCACTGAAAAACCCGTCGAGCATTTCCACGGTTGCGCCTTTTTCATAATCATCGAGAAGTGCGTCATAAGGATGTTTTTCATATCCGTACCAGTCACATAATTTGCGTTGGTACGCAAAGAGTTTTTCATAATACGGAAGCATCATGTCATAATCGCATTTCTCTCTTGCTTTTTCCCATACCGACTGCGCTTCGGTTTGAAGTGCGCTGAAGGCTTGAAACTCTTCGGGTGGTACTGCCTTTAATTTTCTGTAGCTCCGTCCGAGCTCACGAGCCATTGCACGTTCATAATCACTAAGCTCACTGCTGTGTGACTCAAGTGTCTCTATGGCTTCTATTGTGTCGGGTGCAATAAAACGCTTGAAGCCTTCTCCGCTGAGCCAACCCATTGCCGCTCCCCTTGCGGAAATTGATTTTTCGGGAACACTAAGTGTAGCTGCATCCCAGTGCATCAATGTACCTGCCATGTTTAATGCTTGCCTTGCTGTATTTTTCTCAAACAGTAAATCCAATGCTTGTTGTTTTGTCATTGTATATATTCCTTTCACTATATTATTTAAGTCAACTAAACAGTACCGTATGCAAACGGGTCTGCTGCATCCTCCGCCGATTCTCCCATTGCAGCTGTTTTATTCGGACTGCTCCTGCCCTCAAGATTCGGTGCTCTGCGCTCGATTGCCGCAAGACCGATTTCGATATCCTCACGGGCTTCATCCGGTGTAAAGCATCCCACCGTCACCATGTCGCACGGACGGATGGTTGCATATGAAAATGAGAGTCCCACAAATGGAGTCACACGCCCGGCAGCCATTGATTTTATTGTCATAACCGGTTTTTTTGCGCTCCATATAACCTTGTGAATGTATTCAATTTCAACCTGCATCATATACCCCATGCAGTTATAGATTTGAATATATGTTTCAACATCATAACCCTGCTCGTCGGAGTAAACAATCAGCTCGGGCATATGTGCCGAAAGACCGGGAATCATGCCGTTATCACGTATCATCTTTGTATAGTCGGGAAGCCTGTCAATTAAACGTTTGTTTTTATTGACGAGTTCTTCGACAGAGCTGTGATGCGGCAGGCAAAAGGTTGCACCCGCATCGCTGCAGCCTTTAATAATTGCTTCGGTTTCTCTGCGGGCTTCGGGAGTATCATCAACATTGATAATCGGTGTGTCGATAAGAATAACTTTTTTACCTGTACGGTCTTCGGCGAGCTTAACGCCTTCAATGGTCACCGGGTTTTGTGATACCGGTGCCATGAGAGCATCAATGCCCTGAGATAGAAATACCTCTACAATATCTGCAATTGCTTCCTTGTTGCGGTTTCTTGCATTAATCATTTCATCGGCGGCAACCCCGCGATGACTCCAGCCGAGTATCCAGTTAGTTCCGATTAACATTCTCGGCAGCGAAACTCCTGCGACATTAGTACGGGGAAACTTATTATCTGTAAACATACCTTGCTACCCTTCTATAAATCCTTTTGCCGACAATACTTTTTCCGCTTGTGTCAGCTTGCTTTCGTTTACCATTACTACCGGGCCTGTGCAGCCCATTCCGCTTTGTGCATATATGCCTTCAGCCCATAGTGCTGTTACTGCATCATCTAAATCGGTTATCTCAATGCCCGAGATTTCTTCTGTAACAATCTCCTTCGGCGGTTCTTTAACAGCATCGCTTCCTGCGTCCGGAGCATTTGAGGCACGTAAGTTTTCAAGTATTGACTTCAACTTTGCCTTTTCTGCGGCTGCGAATTCTTTAGCGGCTACATCCTTATACTTGCCTTTTACCAGCTCTGCAGCAAATTCTATAGCATTTGCAACCACGGGAGCGCCCGATGCTCTTGAGAGAATCAGTACAAGCCTGTTAAAGCCTTGACCTATTCCCGGACCGTATCCCCATCCAAGTGATTCATAACTTCCGCCGGTGGTATATGAGCTCATGGTTTTCATTATGATGTTCCCGGTAAGCGGGTCTGTGACCAAAACATCACATTCTCCCGAAAGCATGTCATTACCGCGCATTATACTTCCGCCGTCCGCTCTTCCCGAATTTGCAAAGTTTATATCATACCCGTTTTTGGAAAGCTCCTTGAGTACCATTTCGGTTTTTTGCGCCCCGTCGACATTTAAAATCCCGACTGTGGGTTTTTTGACACCGCAAGCTTTGGCGGTAATAATCCCGTAGAGAGCATTTTTCACCATTCCCTCAACACGGTCGGTTGAGGATGTACCTGTGGTTGTTGCAATATACATTGCTTTGCCTTTCCCGGGGGTGACTACACGTCCGACGGTTGATACACCTATCGGGAAAAGATAATGCATTGTAACAGCTCCGTCAGCCTCATTGCTTCCCAGCATTTTCTCCATTATTTCGTGAGCGTCTTTATCACTCTCTGCGGTTACTGTTTTTACGCCGTCACATGTTTTGGTGCCTGCGTAAATAACATCAATTCCGCGCTTTGCAGCAAGTGCGGCTCCTTCAATCATGTTTTTCTCGCCGTGCTCACTGCCTGTGCCCGTTAGAATAATCTTCGGCTGTACGGATGTCTTTGCTTCTGTTTTTTCTGCACTTTCTGAATTTTCTGTTTTACTGCTGCCGCTGTTTTTTTGCAGAATAAATGACACTCCGTCAAACAGGTTTGTCATACGTCCAAGGAAAAGACTGCCTTTCCCGACAATCATACTGCGGTTTATTTTGCCCGACATTATATCTTCACGGGCAAATCCGAGATACGGCACACCTGACGGGATATGCCCCTGAGTAGGTGCCCAGCCCGGCATTCCGTGCTTTTCGGTAAATGCGTTTATATCACCCCGCTCGAGTTCTCCCCGCTTTACACCGAGAGCCGCAATCATTTTATAATTCGCCTGCGGTACATCCCCCGCTCCTGCCGGTTTTGTTATATCCGGGTTTTGCATTTCCACCGAATATTTATCGATATCTGCTATTTTTAAGCCCATTTTATCAAGCGGTTCGGTCACAAGTGCGGTTATTACAGCTTGAGGTGACGAGCCTGTTCCGACATCATGCTTCCCTGTGTATTCGCTTAATATTTCCGGGCTCACATCATCATTTTTTGATATAAGAGCTGCAAAGCCGCCCATTACATCCTCAAGCGGCGGAAGCTCTTTTTTGACATGGTCCTTTGCATTCATTCCAAGCTTGGCAATCGAACCGCCGGCGGCCACAACAACATTGTTATATGTTCCGCTTGCTACAAGAGCCGCAGCATGAATTACTGCATGGACAGGTGCTGCGCAAAAGGCGCGGATATCCGCTCCCGAGGCATTAAGAAATCCTGCACTTTCGGCTGCCGCTTTTGCAAGATTGCCGCCGCCTCTTTGGTTCATATCGCCGACGGCTTCCTCCGAGCAGTCAAGAACAAGGTCAATTTCGCTTTTATCTATGCCTGTTGTTTTAATTAAGTGCATAAGTGATAATGAACAGGATGCTTTTGAAATCAGGTTCTCCAGGATAATTTCCGCTGACAGGTTTGTATCTATATCATGTGCTTTTTTTACACAGCCTATCAAGCTTCCGTCATGGTATATCCCTTCGGCGTTTTCGTTATTGATTGCATTTTCAATATCGGCTTTATCTGTACCCTCACGGACGAGCGCAAGCAGCTCCTCGTCAACAAGCGGGTGTTTTTCAAAACCCGGTCGTGTTTTTGTGACAAACTCCTTATCGAGCATTACCAAATCAAAAACATCATTAATTTGCATAAGAATGTAAAACTCGTCCTGCGGCATAATTTCGCCGAACTTCCCGAAACGGTTAATATCACCGAGCGGCTTATCGTACCATGTTTCTCCCGCAAGAGTCATGTCAGCCGGAGTTTTATTTCCTATATAAACCTGATTCGGCAGGTATTTGAGCGCATCGTCATAGCTCCTAAGATGCTTCGGGAGTTCTTTGAGATAGTCGGATTCGGGATTGACTATGCGCTCTGTTATTTGTGTTGTTCCTCCATGTACCAGCATATCCGGCGCATGGACCAAAATATAGGATGAACCTTTAAGTACACTGTTCATTATATGAATACCTTTCATGATATTTTGCTTCGGGGAAATGAAAGCAGTGCAGCGGTTATGATGGACTGCTGCACCGCTTTGCTTAAATTGTGCATCATTTTCGGTTTCCAACATAGTTGGAGAGAAATTGGTACATTCTCCGTATTGGTTTGATTTATCAAACTAATACTAATACTAATACTAATACTTGCTGTATTGGCTGCGGATTGTTTCCATTTCTTTTTTGATTTCGTCAACATCGAGCACCATTTCCATCATACTGATCTGCTCATCGTAAACGTTATCATCTACAGCTTCTTTAATTATATCTTCACAGATATGATATACTGCGAGTCCCAACGAGACTCCTGTCAACGGACCTGCATACGTGGGGTCACCTGCTGTAACTGTCTCTGCGGCTAAACCTGCGGCTTCCGCTTCGGCTGCACCGATTACGACTATTACATTTTCTGCGCCGAGTTCCTCGGCATATTCCTTGACCCTCTTTTGGTTTTCCAGATCCATTGCACCTGCGGATGTTCAGACGAAGCATTCGGTCGATGAAAACACAATGTTTGCTCCTGCGGTTTTCAGACATTCATCGATTGCGGGACCCGGGATGCCGTCTCTGTCTCCTATGACGACAACCTTGCGATTTTCAAATAAACTCATCGTCGGCCCTCCTTTCCATGTAAATTATATTAAGGTAGTTTATTATGTAATTATGGATGTGCACTATAGATTTTCGTTGATCATTTTTTCTATATTCGCTTCATCAGAAGCGTACTATAGATTTTCTTTTATCATATTCTCTATATTCGCTTCATCAGAAGCGTACTATAGATTTTCTTTTATCATATTCTCTATATTCGCTTCTGTGCAGTCATCTTTTACAAGCTCTGTAATTTTCTCGCCGTTATTATATATCGCCATAACGGGAAGACCTAAAACCTTCTGTGCTATTGCAAGACGGCGCGCTTTCATTGTGTTAATTTTCACGAACTTAAGCTTATCACCGTATTTTTCTGCAAGACCTTCAACAACAGGCATCAGAGCCTTACACGGCTCACACCCGTCGCTGTAAAAATCCACAAACACCTTTCCGCTCGCCTGCAATACTTCAGGCTCAAAAGTTTCCTTATCAAGTTCAAGCATTTCTCTGTCTCTCCTTTATAAATTATTCCGACAATAACTGTTCTATGGAGAAAATCCATCTAACCACTTAATTTTTGTATCTCTTGAAATGGATTTTCCTAATGAACATTTCCTAGAATAGTTATCTGTTAATACATTACTTCGATAGGAAATGTTCTATATCCATTGCGGCGATTGCGCCGTCCGCTGCGGCTGTTACTACCTGGCGAAGCGGTTTGATTCTGCAGTCGCCGACAGCATATACACCGGGGACATTTGTCCGCATGTTTTCATCGGTCGGAATGTATCCTCTGTCCATTTTTATCTTGCTTTCAAAAATATCAGTTTGCGGAATAAGGCCAATAAATACAAACAGCCCGAAGGTTCCATCCTCTTCATCGGCTTTAAACTCCGTGAGCTCACCTGTTTTTTCGTTTTTGATAATGATGGTATCAAGTAGCCCTTCTTCGCCCTTGAGTTCCTCTACTACAGAATTATACACAAAGCTGAATTTCGGGTCATTTAAAACCTTCTGTTGAAGTGATTTTGCTGCCGTAAGCTCGGGCAGGTTTTGGATTATTGTTATTTTTCTTGCAAACCTTGCGATAAACATAGCTTCCTGAACAGCACTGTCTCCGCCGCCGACGACGTAAACCTCAAGCTCTTCAAAAAATGCAGCGTCACATGTTGCACAGTATGATACACCTTTACCGGTCAGTTCTTTTTCCCCGGGGCAGCCGAGAGTTCTCGGAAAAGCACCTGTGGCGATAATAACTGTTTTTGCGGAGTATGTACCTTTGCTGCCGGTAAGTGTTTTGACATCGCCGTCAAAACTTACGTCCTTAATATCATCTGCTTCAAACTCAACACCAAAACGTTCTGCCTGCTTAAACATTTTATCAATAAGTGACGGTCCTGTTTCCTCAAGGTCCGCACCCGGATAGTTATCAATTTCGTTTGTCATCGCCGCCTGACCGCCATGCTTTGACTTTTCGATTATCAGAGTCTTAAGCAGACCCCGCCCTGCATATATCCCGGCAGAAAGACCCGCAGGCCCTCCCCCGATAATTATTACATCATATAATTCATTTGACATATTAATGTTCATTCCTCTCCGAAAAATAACTAAATATACAGAATTAATAATTCAGAATGTAGAATGCAGAAATAATATACTGACTTGTTTATTGTTTTACTATTTAATACAAACTATTTTTCGTTTCTGCATTATCATTTCTTATTTACTTTATTTCACCTCGAATATTGTTTGTCCGTCCACTTCTGTGGAAAGAGCGTCAAGTGCTGTTGTCAGAATTTTACGCCGAAGCTGTTTTTCATCTGCCGGTGTAAGTGACGGGTTGCCGAGCGGATGAGGGATTGCAATGGCGGGAACAATTCTGTTTGCACCGACTGTCATTGATATCGGAGTAACCGTACAGACATGAACCACCGGGATTCCGGCACGTTCAATCTCTTTTACCATCGTTGCACCGCAACGTGTGCAGGTTCCTCACGTGGATGTCAGGATAACAGCCTGCACATTGTCATTTTTAAGCTTCTGTGCATATTCGGTTGCAAACTGTTTTGAGCTTTTTGTTGATGTTCCGTTACCGACGGTTGTGTAAAACTTATTGTGCAGCTTGCCGATTATTCCCTCACGTTCAAAATCACGCATGACATCGACGGGAAGAACCCTGTCGGCATCTGCATTTGCATAAACGGGGTCATAACCGCCGTGTGCCGTTTCGTATGTCGCATCGGTTAAGTCGTTAACGCCTGTGATATCGTACTCACCATATTTTGAAGCACTTGATGATTCGATTCTGTCGGGGTTTCCTTTCGGAACGATTCCGCCCGAAGTGACAATTGCAATGGTTGCCGATTTTATGTCTTTTACTGCATGGTTCGGCTCTACACGGTCAAAATCGGGCATCGGATACTCGGTGACAAAGGGTTTACCTGCCATTTTTTTAAGAAGCATATCAACCGCACGCTTTGAACCGCGCTCTTTTTCGAAGAAATTGACACGGGTATTGTTCGGAAGATAACCCTCTTCAATTGAAGCGCCAACCGGTTCTTTATTAACAAGCTTAATTGCGAGTGCAGCAACTGCGGGAACAGCATCACGCATACCTGCCGCACTATCCTTGGTTGCGATAATATACAGTTTATCCCTGAACATTTCGGCACCGGGATTCTCTACAAACATTCCGGTGATAACAGGAATATTTAACTCCTGCTTAACAGCCTCGCAGATAGTTCCGCATGCGACGCCGTAACGTCCGGCATTAAAAGCGGGACCGGCAATAAAAATATCGGGATTTGCGCTGCGAACCATATCTATGATTGCTTTTTTTGCATCGGCTAGGTTTTCATTAAAATATGAATCCCCGCACACCACGGTTTTGATTATTTCCGCTTTATCACCGAATGCGCCTGTCAGAGCCATACCCGGACCAACAGCACCGTCTCTGATTTCGGGCTTGTGGTCGGCAAATTCCTCTCCGCCGATTCCTGCGAAAAATTGATTTATATAATGGACAACTTTAATTTTACTCATATGTTAATTTTATCCTTTCTACCTTGCGCTGAGGCGGCTAAAGCCAAGCTCGTTTGTTGAACCGGTGATTGCTTGGATTTCGACAGTAATGCTTCCGTCTTTTTCAAGGCTTCCGGCATATCCGCCTGCTATTTTCTCGGTATAATCAAGAGTGCCGATTACACGGTCGAGTTTAGGCAATGTAATAACCTGATTTGCATTTCCGGCTGTAACAAGAGCGTCAGCTTTCGGGTCTGCATCGGCAAGAGATTGTGATGTTCCGTCACGCCCTGCATACTCGTCGGTAATAATAACCGTGTGAGTATCGGTTTCTTCGATTTTTTTACAGTTCATAATGAGGTCGGTATCGGGATTTCCGAAGCCCTCCTGCGAAATTATAACACCGTCGAGGTCGAGATAATCAACAAGCTTTGCAGTCCAGTCGGATGAACGTTCCTTATCGGCGAGATAAACATTTTCATTTGTAATAATCATCGCACAGAAATTCAGTGTTTTTCCGTGTTCTTCAAAAAGGTCTTCAATAACGGGGTTGTTTTGATGATGATATGTTGTATTTTTGTCACATGCCGAAACACAGTTTCCGCTCAGAATAGCTCCGTCCATGATTTCGGTGGGACTGAGCATTGTAGTAAGTGACTGTTTCATATCCACACCGTAAACATATGTATCATGCAGCAGCCCTTGGCTTTGAAGCATTTGAACGTAACCTACACGAGGCAGGCCGGGATATTTTTTAATCGCTTCCATTATTGAGGGATACTCATATGTTTTCACTTCATCCGGAGTAACGTTAACGCCAAGCTTACCAAGTGCATAAGCGATTTTTAGTCCGGCTTTGCGGATGGCGGCTTCGTACTCGTGTGCTGTCAGGCCGTCTTTTGGCGTGAAGTCGACAACGAGGTTGTATGTTGCGGAAAATGGAGTGTACTCGGCTCCGATGCCCGCCATATCAACGATACCCTCTTGGAAACCAACGATTTTTCCTACAGTAACAACTGCCGCACCTTGCAGAACATGTGTTTTGCCAGAGCCGACGGTGTTTAATTTTGTTATGACTCCCGGAAAAACATCTCCCGGCCCTTCGACCTTGGCACGAGGCTCGATAACGTCCTTAACAGGAGTTATGCGAATGCTTTCACCCGGTCTTGCAACGTCAAAGCAGACCGCTTTAAGATGCTCATCCTCCAATGCCAATGCTTCAAGCTCCTTGGTATTTACGTATAATATACCATCCTTGACGCTTGATTTATCAGCCGTTTGGATATCGCGTATTTGAATATAGCCGACTTCCAGTTTCAAACCATGACCCTCCTTGTTTAAATTGTTCCCGGATTATATCCGTGTTTATGTTTGATTGTATTGCTTTCGCTTTTCCCGGTTTATTCACTTTTTTATTTATAGTTGCTTTGCTCTTGCTTCCAACACCGGGCTTATCAGTGATAAATCGACGACCTGCATATCATTTTTATATTGCTCCGGCAGGTTTTTATGCGTAAACTTCTCTGCTGTTAAAATAGTTTCTTCAATAATCTTTAAGGATTGTAAATCAAGCTCTGCAGATGCTTCTGACAGTAAAACGGTTTTATAGAATGTTTCGTTAGGTTTAACTCCGCCTGTCAGCGGATGTGTCTGTAATATATAACCTTTATGGACCAAATCACGTGTATGTATAAACACTCCCATGAGGTCCGTATCCGAAAAATCAACCCGGAATCTGCTTTTATATTTCTCCGAAACAAGCGGATTATTGGTAACAATTACATCCATCCCGGCTCCATTTCCACACTCATATGATTGTACGATATTTTCAAATCAAGAGCAACCCCTTTTTAGGGATAATTTTGCATTGCTTCGGTATAGTAATCGGCATCCAGTTCCGCAGGCGATGTGTTTTTGCTGAGCCGGTGACGGATATGGAAGCAAAGCGCACAACCCGTGGGATAACCTTGCGGTTCCGGCGAAAACCCCAACGCTGTTGCATATTGTAACAAAGCTTTAACCCCTCCGCTCCGAAGCGCTTCAAAAACCGGATACTTTCCATCCGGAATACCGCCGATTACCTCATTTAACGGCAGAATTATCCCTGTACATCCCGGAGGAATGAAGTTACCATACATATCGACATGGAAATGGTCGCCCGATAACAGGTTGCTGCAAGGACGGGAGCTTTGTATTGCGTCAACGGGTTTGTTCGGAACGTATTCTTTTTCAATGTTTATAGCACGGCCGCTCAAATGTATACCGTAACTGCGTGCCGTATTATAAACGTAGTCAGGTGATATAAGCTGTTCCAACTCTTTTCTTGTATGTGTTTTCCCTCTGTCCACTTGTGACATTACGTTAAGAAATCTATCCTGCCATATAAAGTACCCGAATCCGGCACTTTGACATACCTCTGCAAGTGTTAATGGTAAATCCAACGGTACATACTCCGCATGATAAGGATCCAGTGATATGCATAATGCATCGGCACCTGCACGCTGTAACTCCTTTAATTTTTGCTTAACTTGTTGCCTGTCGGTTGCCCAATATGCATTTGTTTCAATATAGCTTACAGAAACATCATGTTTCACGGCTGTTTGAACCAGCATTAACAAACCGTCAAAATCAAGAAAAGGCTCACCACCGCCGATATGTACCGAATGGCAGCCGCCTTCACGAAACTGTTTACAAACATATTCCGCCGTATCAGCATCAATATATCCGTCAACCCGCTCGGGAGAACAAGCATACAAGCAATGACGGCACGCCGCATTACACCGGTAATTCGCCATTATCCCGCCATGCTGCAAACGCACAATTGTTTTCATTTTATTACCTCTCCGAATCGGTCATATCCCTGTCTCCGTAATTTTTCGGCCCATATATAATTGGTAAGTATTATTCGTTTGAATCTGATTATCATGTTTTTCAACAGTCTTTTTTACTTCAGTGTATAAAGCGGTTCTGTTTTCCTCGGGTAATGCTCTGTGGTCGGAGAAAGTGTCAAGTAACTTTATATATTTTTCTGCATCATAAATATTTGCTTTATCATAAAGCTTCATTGTTACATCTGTAAAGCCGTATTTTTCCATTCCTTCAAACCGAAAGCTTTTATGTACTTCGGATGGTTTTTTCAAGTAGTCTACAGTATATTTTGTTGGCTTATCATCCCTGTTGCCGATATCATAATGACTGTAATAATATATTGTATAAATTGCTTGTAATTCTTCAGAGAGCTTTTTATTTTCGTGCGAACTCCAATTGCTGCGAAATAAAACAAACGCACCGCCATTTTTAAGCAGCTTATAAACCTTTGGACAGCCAACCGCTTCATCTACCCAATGAAATGCCGATGCGGCATATATTAAATCATAGTAATTTTCATTTAGAGCTGCATCTTCAAACGTTGATGTAATTACTCTGAAATTACTGTACTTTTTATACTTATCAACCAAAAACGCGGACATGTTTGTTCCCATCTCAACGGCAGTCACATCATAACCGTTATCAAGAAACGGAGCAGTTGCCTTACCTGTACCGGCACCTATTTCCACAGCTTTTTTATTTCCTCCTTGATTAGTCCTATTACTATAATCTAATGCATCCTTAAACAACTCATCAGGATAATCCCACCGGATTTTATCATATTCGGCAGTAATCTCATCAAAATGAACTCTCCGCTCACATTCCCACCCCGTCTTAGCCATAAATTGCCTTCCTCTTTTTACTTAATTTTTAATCAATAATGATTTTGAATAAATACTCATAAACTACATATTCAACACTAGTTCCCCAACGTTCTTCAAACGAAATAATACTTTCACCCGGTTCCAAAACATCAATAAATGAACCTGTATAGAACATTTCCGAGTATTTATCATCAACCGAATCCATTAATGTATAATCTGAATCGGCAGGTACTAAGAGCTTACGCACCCAACTTCCATCCACAAATCTGCGGACATTAAAGCGTCTGTTTGTATTTGATTTCCCTTCAACAATTACTTGAAAATCATCTCCTATATGTATTGAAAGCAAATCACCGGCAATACTTTCTATATCCAACGGTTCCCCACTTGCAGACAATCCATCACCACCCGCATGCACCATCCGCTTGAAAGGCTCATAATATATCCCGTTTGATAAAATCCTGACACTCCCAACAATTGAACCGCTAGTTGAAGAACTAGAGCCATTTTCATGGTTATTAAGAGAGTCATTTGTTGTACAACCTATAGTATATGCCATTATCACAACAGCACAAGAAATCCCCGCCATTATTATTGCCTTCCTAGAGAACAACCTTTTTATCACAAGCAATACCTTTCTTAGATGGTTAATTATATCCGATTATAGTACATTCAAGACTTTTTTGTTGACGTGTTTTACAGTTTGCATAAGTTGGTTTTATCTGTGTTTGGTGGTATGAATAAAGGTAAAACAAGGGCAAATTTTCTTCTATTTTAACGCTACGCTTTTGTGGATTTTAGTTTTTCAAAATCAACTATTTCAGCAAGTTCAACCATTAATGCTAATTGATCAGACGTTACCCCTTTAGCAAATCTTGTTACCTCACTATACAATTTTTCACTACGATCTTTCCTCAGTATTGTTTTTATTGGTAAAACAGGTTTTAACGAAACGGTTCTTACATCAGTCTTAAGTGCTGTACATGGTACATTACAATTTGCTTCTTCATCTTTTTTGAATCCCATGGCTATTGTGACCGTTCCAACCATTTTATCTGTAACAACCCATTCATGTAAATTATTGTAATCACCTATCATTTGTGCATTATAAAGAATATTCATTAACGGTAGCAACACATCGAGTTTCATATCAGTTGTACCGTCATTTGCAAAGGTAAAATCACTTTTCTTTAAACTACCGTTTTTTGCCAGATTAAAGAAATACTTAGAACTCATGGGTTTTGTGTTTCCGGTTAAGTGCATGAAATTCTTAGCAAAAAATGAAACTTCATAAAGACTGATTACTTCATCACGTATTGCTACAAAAAGCACGTTCTTATTTATGTAATTATCCTTATACGCTTGTGCTGCAATACGTAATATCTCTTTCGCTTCCTCAAAAGTTTTACGCTTCATTTTCATATGCATTGAATGTACTCCTTTGCGTTTAAATGGGGCGTGGCGACCCGTAGGTCTGCACTCCGCCCCATTAATGACTGATTTTACGCTGCCCGCCAGCATCCGGCATATAAAT
>WQXS01000002.1 GCA_009784725.1 Oscillospiraceae bacterium | reverse complement strand
TGAAAGCCTTATAACCGGAAGCAGCATATATAAAAATGAAATTATTATTCCCACCGCACCAAAAAGCACGGTACGGTCAGTGATACGGACACTCAGTGAGGCTCTGTCCGCAAGCTCCAAAAACCCGCTGCTCGTACCGATTACCCGGCAAAGCAGTATTCCAAGCCCGAGCCCTGCGGGAAAACTGATTGCTGCAACAAAAGTACCCTGAAGAATATATATGCACAATATCTGGCGGCGGCTTACACCTCTGCTTTTCAGTACGGAAATATCATTACTGTCGATGACAAGTATTTGTTTTGTAACCATGTACATAAAGAGTGCAAGCATAACAAAAATCGGGATTTGGAGAACCCATACTATTGTATCAAGCCGTCTTGTCTCATCATTGGACGGGCGTTCATCTTCTGCGCTTCGTTTAATAATATCGGAAAAATTTATGCTGTAATCGTGGAGCCTTCTGTCTTCATTGAAAAAGTCCATATTGTCTTCTGCCGCCTGCGCATAATGATCAATACGGTCCTCACGCATAGCCTGCCAGTCCAGAGCTTGTATCCAATGAGCATTTACCGAAAGCGATGGGGTGTAATCATTAATAAAATTCTCTGTAATTAAACTGTTTGAAATTAATAATGACAAACGCAGGTGAATAGATGATACAGACCAATATTCTCCCGAGTAATCACTTGGCTCAAATATACCTGTTACACGTACATGCAGCTTGCTTCCGTCAGGAGCATAAATATCTTCAAGCTCCATCAGCTCATCAATAAGCAAATCATAGTTGCTCATAACATCATTTATTGCAAGTGCTTCTATGATATACCCGCCTGTCGGTCCGTCGTTGACTAAAAGCTCACCTGCCGGCATTCTGCCGTGGAGAAGTTGGATATTATTCTCAAAGCCCTGCGGTGCCGACAGCTGCAGCGAACGGCTGCGTACCGGAAGCTCACGTGCGGTGACGGGGTGCATACTTGTGGAACTGATTATATATGATTGTATTTCAAACTGAACAGGAACTCCCATTTGAGATATTGCATCCGGCAATAAATTATCTCTTACATTAGTATAAACTGCGTACCTCTCGCTATCCTGCGCAGCAGAAAAACTAAATCTCAAATGTGTCAGTGCAGGGTATATATTTTTTAGTTCCTGAGTATTTCGGAATTCTTCCTGAAACAGGCGCTGATTTGTAGCCGAGATAAATAACGGTACAACCGATACCGTTGCAATCAGGATGATATTTCCGAAAATAAGGCAGAGCATCAGCCATTTATTGTTACGGATTTTTCGAAGAAGAAAAGAAATCAACGAGCAATCACCACCTTTGAATCTTCATCAATCCCGTAAAGAATATAAATATAGTTATTTAGTATATTTCCTATTTCAACATAACGTTTTTCTAATATTCCGTTATTGAGAATCAAAACATGATAACGGTCTTCACGGGCACTGTCATGACGCAACGCTACCGTAGGTAAAGTTAAGCCCGGTGGAGATGCTACATATTCAACCGTTATATAGAAGCGTGTATTAAGAAGAGTGATTGCCGGGTCACCCAACTCACTGAGGGTTTTAAGTAAAGCGTCTTTATCCGTAGGTGAAAGTAAAAATGCTGTAAAATTCCACTGTCCGGCAGCCCAGTGATCCGAAACAATACGTGCTTCAAATTCCAAATCGGGTATACGGTCATCATCATCGTCTTCTTCGTCCATATCATAGAATCCGCGGACCGAAACAATGTCACCATGAGCCATATTACTGAACGGACGGAGCGGGTTCGTGTGTATGGATGCCTGGAAAAAGAATACACTCGGGTCACTAATTTTCATCATATCCATATTCGAATGCTGGCGTGTACTTGTATATAGTTTATTCCCTTCGAAAATATTTGTAACAATTCCGTCAAAGGGAGCTGTAATATCTTCAAATCCGAGAAATTCTCTTGTGATTGCCGCTTCTTTTTCCAAATTACTGCGTGTTATGTTGCTGTTTATTGTGTAACGCTCCAGATCAATTTCGAGCAGGCGTACATTCGTTGCAAGCATTTGCCTTAAGCTGCCCGAAGCAGAAGACATATCTCTACGCGCTTTTGAAATTTCCGTCTGCTTTTTTCTGCGCTCGTTGATTATTTCCTGCTCAAACCGTTCCAGATAATCAATTGCGAAATCATAATATATCTGATTCACTTCATCTGTTTCGTATGTTAATTGTGCCAATAAATCGTCCTTGGCGACAATTTGGTATTCTTCAACCATCATTTCTATATCACCCTCATTGCGAACAAAATGCAATATTTGTTCAACCGGAAAAACAACCGATGTTAATACATTGCCGCTGATAGTCAGTTGCTGCATTGTAGGTGTTACAATTTCTAAACTTGATAAATCATCTTCGGGTATATCCTCAGTAACGAAGCTGCTGATTGTCCCGTCCCTGACGGCATCCTCGAAGCTATAGGGTTGAATAAGTGTATTTCCGCATGCACTGACAGCTGCAAGACATAAAAATGAAAGCAAAACAACCGCAAAAAAGCGGAATAAAAAGTTATTGTTTTTTTGCATCTGATTATTGCCTGACAACTATTTCATCTCCTTCATCAAGACCGTCGAGTATCTGGACAAATATATCGGTAACAACTCCTACGGTTACATGAACGATTTCCTGCTCCCCGTCCCTTATACGATAAACAAAAACTCCGTCAATATCACGGTATAATGCATATTCGGGTAACCGCAAGGTATCTTCCTCATGAGCAAAATACTGGCGGATAAAAACCGGTTCGCCTGCAGCGATTGCACCCGGTGACCCGCCTATGATGTCAAACCGTATGGGCGGTTCAACGTTAAAAGTGCGAAAACCGACATGGTCGGAAGCGGTGTGCCTGATAGGGCGGAGATCATATACACTGCCGGCTATTTCACCTTTGAGTTGCATCGGTACGTCCCATCTTACATTACGTTCTCCTATGAATTCTACAAACACATTCCCCTCATCGGCTATAAACATTACGGCACCCATTGCATATATTCTTTCACCTAATCTGACAGATTGGACTATTTCTCCGCTGATGGGTGCATATATTTCGGTTTGTTCTTTTTCATAGCGCAGAACTTCAAGTTGTTTTTCAAGGTTTTCCACCTCAAGCTCGTGGCGTGCAGCAGCATACTGCCTGTCGAGCCGCAGAAGCCTGACCTGCGGGTTGTTTGAACCGGCAGAGCCAAAGAGCCTGATTTGTGCCGATATTTCTTCTAAATATAATCTGTTGAGGGCAAGTGTATTTTCAAGCGTTTCTTCAAGGTCTTTTATTTGAGTATCAAGCTCCGGTGTCTCAAGCCTTGCAAGCAGCTGTCCCTGTGTTACGATGTCACCGGGGAAAGCATAAAGTCCGCCGATTTTTCCGGTTCCGGTCTCAAGGCGTGCCGCAACCACCGGCACTCTTGTTATACCCGGTAAAATTAACAGAGATTCAACGGTACCGCGTGAAACAAATACTGTTTCTATTTTACCGGCTATCGGTTCAAGAAGCGTCGGAGGAGGAAGAGAAACTGCATTTCCGCATGAGAAAAGAAACAAACTTGTTAATAATGCAATAATTAATAATACAAATCTTTTTTTGATCATTGTATTACAAGCTCTCCTTCCGAAAGTCCGCTTTTTATTTCGATTAATCCGTCGCCTTCAAAGCCGGTTTCAACATCTCTTACTGTACGCAATCCGTTATCGTCAAGAACATATACAAAAGAACGCTCTTCAGTCCGGTTAAGATGGGAAACGGGTATAAATAATACGTTTTCAATTTCACCCAGAGGTATGTATATAATGCCTGTTGTATCAAATCCCGGTTCGGGTGGTATGCCGGTAAAGGTCAAATATGCATACGGGGGTTCGGCGGTTACTGTAATATTAAACTCATCGGGATCGATTACTTCCATCAGATGTACATCGTCACCAAGAATCATTTCAAATCTGTCGCCTTTTTTCATATGCTCCGCCGCATCTCCGGTTACAAAAAACGATATGACAAGGTCAACGGAAACAGTTGCAACACTTGTGCCATAAGTTGAAATCATACCGTCGAAATATATCATTGCACTGGTAACTACTCCATCAATGGCAGCTTGTATATGCCTGTCTACTTTCCGCTGCTCAACATATTCAATTAACCTGTCGAGATTCGCTATGGTCAGTCGCAGGGTATCACGGCTCCATATGAAGGATGAATTATCAAGCTTAAAACCGGCACTTGCCGCCTGACGGGAAAGGATTGCTTGTTTTTCTTCAAGCTCTGAAAGCTCAAGCCTTGATAAATCACGGTTTCGGCTGAGTTCTTCATACCAGTTTTCAAGCTCAAGAACATCAAGCTCGGCTATTAAATCACCCTGTGATACCTCCTGCCCTGCAGTAACATATATTCCCAGAACAGGTATGCCATCTGCCGGGAAATAATGAAACTCCCTTTTCGAAGGAGTATATGAAGCAATTGCTCTGAGTTCCTGTTTAATATCACCACGCTCTACAGGAACGGTTATATATTCAAACTCCGGCGGAACTGAAATTGTCAGAGGCGGCGGAGGCGGCTGATCAACAGGCAGCATAAAACAACCGCTCATAAGTGGCAGTGTCAATACTAAAGTTAATAATCTTCTTCTCATAAATCACCTTAAACTATAACTACAGTTTATTAAAGGCATCCATAACTTGGTTTTCATCAAATGGTTTTAAGAGAAAATTCTTTGCGCCGGAAACGATTGCATCCCTTACAATTACATCTTGCCCCATAGAGCTGACCATTATAACGTTTGCATCCGGGTTTTCTTTGATTATAAGTTTAAGAGCGTCAATGCCGTTCATTTCGTCCATAACCAAATCAAGGGTTACGACATCGGGCTTTAGCTCCTTATACTTCTCAACGCCAATTTTACCGTTGACGGCTTCACCTATAACATTATAACCGTGTTTGGTTACGATGTTTTTTATCAATCTTCTCATTAAAGATGAATCATCAACGACAAGAACAGTTTTCATCTGTATTCCACTAATCCTTATTACAAATTATCCGTGTGATACATTATTGCAGCGAGTGCAACAACCGGCGCTGTTTCTGAGCGCAGAACCCGTGAGCCCAGCGATACGACAGGTATCTTTTTGGAGCGGGAATATTCAACTTCCTGCTCTGTAAAACCGCCTTCCGGCCCGGTAATTATTGAAATATGTTTATTATTGTTTATTTTATTCTCATCTCCGTCAGGGAAATGTTGATTTAAAATACTTTTTATGTTTAATTTTTCTTCGTTTTCGTAGAAAAAGAGTGTCAGCTTGCTTTCGGTTAAAGCTTCGGTAATCGTTTCTTCAAAATCGCCGCTGTATGAGACTTTAGGGATAATCCCCCTGCCGGACATTTTTGCTGTTTCAAGAACTATTCTTTGCAGCCTTGTGACTTTTTTCGGAATATCATGCGGGATTGCAACACAGCGGCTTGATTTGAACAGTATAATTTCATTAATTCCGAGCTCTACTAACTTTTGCACGGCATAATCAAGTCTGTCACCCTTGGAAAATGCAATATAACTTTTGCATGAAACTGTTGGTTCCGATTTTGAGTTGTGGCTGCTTATTATTACTGCGTTTGTGAACTTATCGGGCTGATCAAGCGTGCAAACATATTCGGTGCTGTTTCCGTCGCAAACTATGAATTTTTCATCCGGGCGCAGACGTAATGAACGAATGTGTTTTGAGTCCTCATCACTAAGCTTAATCGCAGCAGCAGAAATATTATTTATATCAGCGAAAAAACGAAACATTTTGCTGTTAACCCTTTCGGCTAATGATATGAGATGGTTTGGCCCACTATCGGCTCAATTGTCTCTTTTCATATTACATTGACTCATAGGCAAATAAATCCCCAAAAAATGCACCTATTATGCTATATCGGACATTATACTATAAAACAGTTTCTCTTACAAGCTGTGTATGTTAGAATGAAGTGTATTCAAACTGTTACGGAGGTTTTTATGTTCAGGAATTTTAAAGAATTGAGCGACAGTATACCGTCTGCGGAAAGAACTCTTGTAGTTGCTGCAGCACATGACAAGCATACGTTGGAAGCGGTGCTGACCGCAGCGGACAATTTGGATATAAACTATATTTTAGTCGGAAATTCCGCAGAAATTGAACTGCTATTGTCACAGCTTGGAAAAACGCCGGATAAAGGTTCTATAATCAATGAACCGGATAGTATTAAATGTGCCCGGAAAGCAGTTGCATTAATAAAAGAAGGGGCCGGAGATGCTCTGATGAAAGGCCTTCTCGATACCGGGACAATGCTAAAAGCAGTGCTTGATAAGGAAACCGGTATAAGAGACTCGGGTACGCTGTCACATCTGGCAATTTTGGAAACACCGGGTTATCATAAGCTTATCGGGATAACCGACGGGGGTATGATTCCGAATCCGGTGCTTGAACAAAAAGCGGACATTGTAAAAAACGCAGTAATGTTCTTTAAACGGCTCGGATATGAAAAACCGAATGTCGCAGCACTATGCGCTTCGGAGACCGTAAACCCGAAAATACCCGAAACCATCGAAGCTGCCGAGTTACAGATTATGTGCCGAAACGGCGAACTTGGTGACTGTTTGCTTGAGGGACCTTTGTCGTTTGATTTGGCGATTAGCAGAGAATCTGCGGATATAAAAGGCTTTTCAAGCCGGATAAGCGGTGAAACCGATATATTGCTTGTTCCGAACTTTACCGTTGGCAATGTACTTGCAAAGGGTTTGATTTATTGCGCCGGTGCGAAAATGGCAGGAATTGTCCTTGGGGCAAAAGTACCTGTTGTCCTCACCTCACGCGGTGCAAGCATGGAGGAAAAGCTGTTTTCAATCATGCTGAGTATATTATATAAAGGAGCATAAATAGTATAATGGACTATTTAATTCTGACAATAAATCTGGGTTCAACATCAACAAAAATAGCTTTGTATAAAAATGAAGAGGAGCTCTTTAAAGAAAGCATAACTCATCCCCATGACGAAATAGAGAAATATGACAGCATTACAGATCAGGCGCCTATGCGGATGAAGACTGTACTGGACGCACTTTCAAAGCATGGCTTCAAAGCGGAGGAGCTGTCGGTAGTTATGGGAAGAGGGGGGATGCTTCCGCCTGTTAAGGTTGGTGGATATATCGTCAATACTAAAATGCTCGATTTAATCAAGAATGAAAAAATACAACAGCATGCATCAAACCTCGGAGCGGTTTTGGCAGATGAAATTGCAAAAACCGCAGGTGTCAAGGCATATATTTATGATGCGGTTACGGCATGTGAGTTTCCGCCTGTTGCTAAAATTACAGGAATGAAGGAGATAGAGCGCCGAAGCTTTTATCATGTGCTCAACTGCAGGGCTGTTTCTATCCGTTATGCCGAATCCGTCGGCAAAAAATACGAGGATGTAAACCTCTTGGTTACTCATTTAGGCGGCGGCATTACTGTCGGAGCGCACTCAAAAGGAAAAATCATCGACTCACTTGCCGATGATAACGGCCCGTTTGCACCCGAAAGAGCAGGAAGTGTGCCGCTACTGGATTTGATTGAAATGTGCTACAGCGGTAAATACTCAAAAAAAGAAATGATGGGGAAAGTGAGAGGCAAAGGAGGCCTTCGCTCATTGCTCGGCACATCCGACGGCAGAGAGATACAAAAGTTAATTGAAAGCGGTGATAAAAACGCTGCTCTTGTAATGGAAGCACAGGCTTATCAAATAGCAAAGGGTATTGCACTCTTATCACCTGCACTCAGAGGTGACTGTGATGCAATAATTATCACCGGAGGTCTTGCATATAATACATATCTTATCGACGATGTAAAGAAATACATCGGCTGGCTCGGAAAAATCGTAGTCATGCCCGGCGAATACGAAATGGAAGCCTTAGCTCTTGGGGGTCTCCGGATTTTACGAAATCAGGAAGAAGTGCATGAGTTATAGAAGAAGCATCGGGGAAGACCTTTCTAGTTTTTTAGTATCGAGGGAATTCCGGCAACCGACACGGAACTGACTGAGATACTAAAAAACTAGAAAGGTCTTCCCCGATGCTTCAACAGATAAAATACGGTTGATGATTTCGGCTGTTAGGTGGTTTCTTGTGATGGGGGGAGAACAATCCGGAAATATTGCTCCTGCGATGTTTTGCAGATCTTTGGGAAATGCTTCCGGCGGAGTTGTGAAGTTTATACCGATTCCAAGGATTAAATGCTTGATTTCATGGCTTTGAGCACCGATAACCGATTCGGTCAATATGCCGCAAACCTTTCTATCATCAAGGAAAATGTCGTTTACTTTTTTTACCTTGGGCGATTTGCCGCAAACCGATTCAATAGCTTCACATACCGAAACCGCAGCAGCAGTGGTTATTGTGTTATGGGATGTAAGCTTCAGCTGATTTACATCAAGAATAAAACTTATATATATACCATGACCCTGCGGTGAATGAAATGACTTTCCATGCTGCCCTCTTCCGGCAGTCTGGCGGTCTGCAATTATAACGGTACCATGCGTTGCACCCGATAAAGCCATCTTTTTTGCTGTTAAATTTGTAGATTCCAAACAGTCATATATATAAATATTACATGATAGCTTATCCTTTAAGCTGTCATGTAAATATGAATGAATATGTTTTGCGTCTAATACATTGCTTGAATCTGACATATTGATTATTTCCCGTCCGGGTGTTTATCGCGTACAAACTCGTTTAAGATGTTGTCAAGTTGAACAATATCAATGGGTTTTGAAATGAACCCGTCAAAACCGTTCTCCAAAAACATTTCACTGTTTCCGACAAGAGCGTTTGCGTGAGAGCCACGATACAGCCATTATATCCATCGTCACGAAGCTTTTTTGCTGTTTCAATACCATCCATTTGGGGCATCATATGATCCATAAATATAACATCATAGATTTTGCCTGAATTTACAAGGTCAATTGCCTCAAAGCCGCTCAGTGCCGTTTCGATATTAAGTCCGTATTGAGACATCATACCTTCGGCTACATAAAGATTGATATCGACATCATCAACAACAAGAACGTTTCCGTATGCCATTTGCTCATGTGTTGTGTGTGTTGCGAAACCTTCACCGTGGAATGTAAAGTTTTTAAGCTGCTGTGCAAGCTTGGTTCCGATAACTTCACAATCTACTGTTTCCTGCTTGACCATAACAGTAAAAGTACTGCCTTTTCCGTACTCACTTTCAACCAAAATCATACCGTCCATCATCTCTATGAGTCTTTTTGTTATGGACATACCTATGCCGGTGCCTTCGGTTGTACGGTTTGCCATAGCATTAAAGCGGGAGTATTCGGAGAAAATCCGCTCCTTGTCTTCGGGTTTCATACCCTGACCGGAGTCTTCAATAATAAAATGCAATGAAAAATTCCCAACCTCTGTTGAGTGGTATATGGTCATTTTTACAAATCCGCTGTCTGTATACTTAAAAGCGTTTGAAAGCAGGTTGCTTAAGATCTGTTTTATACGCAGTTCATCTCCAATGAGCTTGAGCGGGAGGTTTTCATCAACGTTAAGAATAAATTCAATTGGTTTTGTACCAATTCTGCCAATGTTAAGCATAACCGAATCGTTTATAAGGCTTGGAACATCATATTGTTCGGGGTTGATTTCCATTTTTCCCGTTTCAATTTTGGACATATCAAGAATGTCGTTTATGATTCCAAGCAAACCGTTGCCGGAGTTGAAGATTTTCTCAAATGCCTCGGTATGATCATCGGGGGTATCATCTTTTTCCAGTTCAATTTGTGCTATTCCTATAACTGCATTAAGCGGAGTACGTATTTCATGTGACATTGTTGCGAGGAAATCGCTCTTGCTTTTACTTGCTTCATCCGAGCGGGTTTTTGCGATTGAAAGCATTATAAGAAAGTATGAAAGAATTGACATCAGAACAAAACCAAGAACCGATAAAACAATTGCAAGCTGGGTTACGTTTCTGTTATAGCTTGCAAGAGGAGTTACTATACCTATCAACCAGTTATTAAAAAGTGTTCTGAAGTAAGCAATACTTTTGTTTCCGTCTGTATCTGTAAAAACTACTGCTGAGACAGGTTCACCGTTTGAGATTAATTTTCCGATTTCGGCATAGTTGTTGTCGTTGCCCGCATCGACTATGTTGACTCCCGTATAATCACTGTTCGGGTGCATAACAAAAACCATTTTTTCGTTTAACATGACTCCGTAACCGTCATTTGCCATATTCAGGGTGCTGACATATTCAACAATAGACGAAATATTGACATCAATCGCAAGAACGCCGGCCCTGCTGTAATCGATATCATAAATTGTAACAGAAAGAGATATAACAATTTCGCCGGTATCGACATCCGTATACGGCACAGTATAATATGTTCTGCCGTTGAGAGCGGCTGCACCTACATACCAGGGTCTTGACTGCGGGACATAATCGTCCGGCGGAACCCATCCCGTTCCGTCAAGAAAATCGCCTCTTACTACACCATAGACTCCGCTGAATTCCTGAAAATTCTCTTGATTAGATGAAAGCCACTCGGTCCAGTTTTTGAAATGAACCAATATTTCACTTTGAGAATAATTATTTTTTATCATATGCTCTGTGGAGAATGCAAAATTGTGCAAGGATATTTCGTACTGTGACAAAATAGACTTGATTTCATATTCCGCAGAGCCGATTGTTCGCTCGCTGTAGCTGAGCATTTGCTCCTGAACCATTCCTCTTACGTAAAAGTAGCTGACAAGAACCATAATTACAAAAGCGAGGAAAACAAACAATACTTGCAGATAAAAAGGTCTGATTCTCTTAAAAAATTTCCCCATTAGTTTTTATTTCTCCTGCGGGTCCTAACATAAATCTTAAATTTTACCAATAAACACCCCGTAAAAAATATTCTTGTTATATAATTATCAATGCCTTATTATACAACTGATTGGTATTTTGTGCAATGCCGGACTTACTGTCTGTTCATTATTTACGCAAAAAAAGAAAGGAATAACAGCAAATGTACGAGTATACCCGGGCGGTTTATTATTATGAAACCGATAAAATGGGAGTTGTCCACCATTCGAATTATCTGCGTTGGCTTGAGGAAGCGAGAATTACTTATTTTGACGATAATAATCTTGCATATAATGAAACAGAGAGTTATGGTGTTTTATGCCCTATCACGGAAGCAAACATAAAGTTTAAATATCCGGCAAGATTTGGTGATAATTTCACAGTAAAATTGAAAATGCTTAAATATACAGGTGTCCGGTTTAATGTTGAGTATATTGTAGTCAATCAAGACGGAAATGTTCTGCTTGAGGGTGAAAGCCGTCATGCATTTATTAATGAAAACTTCAAGCCGGTTTCTCTTGCTCATGCAATTCCGGAAAGACATGAACTGATGAAAGAGCTTGTTTGATTTTCGAAGAATATAAAGACCGGAACGGAGCGTTGACCTAGTCGGTTAACGCTCCGCTTTTATTGCTGAAAGAGTAGGAAAACGGGTGTGAACTTTTGATATTTCGAGATGAATTATTTCATATTTGCTTGTTTTAAACTTATAAAATCTTATAAAAAGGTATAAAAATACTCTTGACATTTGCCTTTTTCTGTTTTATATTTAATTATGCAAATCGATTAAGGAATATCGGTGAAAATGGAGAAGCATTATACATTATTAAAGGCTGCAGATTTACTGGGAGTCACTACACAGACTCTCAGAAATTGGGACAAGACCGGAAAAATTCGTGCCATTCGTACCCCGGGAAATCAACGACGGATTCCCGAAAGCGAAATAGCACGTTTATGCGGTTATGCAGATTATGATAATACAACCAATGATATAAAACCGCAGCGGATAACACAGGGAACCGATGATATCGCAATAAAACAGCATTATGATATGAATATTACGCCGGAGACAGCTCCGGAGACAGCAATAGAAACAGGTGATACTGCTATTGCAACAGACGAAGCATCAACGCTGCCGTCGGTTATTGTTCCCTCTGCAGATAATTATATTTTAATGTGCAAGGACTCGGCGGTTTACGATATTTCAAATGAGTTGGTTCTAAACGAAAACCTGCTTCCCGGGTGTATGCTTAAGAATAAACTAAGTTATCATGAGTGGATGGAAACAAGATACAGCAGAGACACGAATTTCTCTTCCGAACGCTTGATGCATCGTGCTTTCGGGGTATATGACCATGAACATGCAAAGCATGCAACAGGGGCTCTTTCACTATCCGATTGCTACTGGCTTAAACGGCGGGAGGATGATATTTTATTCGCGGATGTAACACCTTATATTAATAAGGAGTGGGATGGTTTGGATGCAAACGGCATTCAAAATGATTATATCTGGGGCTCACTTTCAAATCTGTTTGTAAGCGGAAAAACAGATAAACGCTGGCTTGATGCCTCGACTTTATTAAAAATAGATTCGTTCAGAGAAGCTGAACCCTATCTGCTTTGCAGTTTATTGGGTTTGGGAAATGTGACAGAAACACAAAAATCAGATGATGGGTTGCTTCTTAGCAACTTTACATCATCTGATATATTCTTTGAGTCTATGGAGCAATCAAGTATTGAAGGAGATGAACAAGACCTGCGCCATACTGCGGTAGAACGCAGCAAAGAGCTTGCGGTTGCTCTCTTTACAGTAGATTATCTTATCGAAAATAATGACCGCTTTTCAGACGACTACGGGTATCTCCGGGATGCAAACACCGGTGATTACATCTCAATGGCACCATATTTCAACTTCGACTGGGCCTGGTCAGGCGAATCCATCGCACTCCCAAATAACGCCCTTCAAGACTACCGCAATTATATCCACGACTTATGCCTCCGTGCAATAAACGTCTCAACCGACTTTTCCTACGCCACAATCATCGAAAAACGCGCCACCGAACTCCTGCACCTATGATAAATTCCGTGAAAAAACAACAAAACCCAAAATAACCGAATCGGTCAATATGCTGATTGTTACAAAGAAAACAAGCTATTAACAGCTATAAAAAAACGGGCTAAAAGTAGAGTGCCATTATAAGACATTCTCAAGTCCTATAACGACACTTTTACTGGTCGGAGTGGTGGGACTTGAACCCACGGCCTCACGCCCCCCAGACGTGCACGATACCAACTTCGCCACACCCCGATTTTATTAATAAAGGCTCAAAAGCCATGGCAAATTATACATTTATTTATATAAGATTTCAAGGATTAATTTTTACCAGCAAAACAGTTCTTTTCAAAAGCGGTAAAATAGGCTGTAGATGCTTTGCAATCTTTTTGGATTTGTTCTTTAAGTTCTTCGATACTGTTGAATTTAACTTCGGGGCGCAGGCGTTTGTGGAACTCCACTCTTACCTGGTGGCCGTAAAGGTTTTGCTGGAAGTTTAGTATATGGGTTTCAGCTGTTACATGCTCGGAGTTATCAACCGTCGGGCGGATTCCGATGTTTGTGACGCTTATATGACCTTTACTTTCTTCTGCGCTTAAGCTGTCATCCAGATATGTTTTTGTTGCATAGACACCAAATGCGGGGACAAGTACACCCGGAGCAAAGCGCATATTTATCGTAGGAGCATCAAGTGTCCTGCCGAGCTTATACCCGTAGCGGACAACATCGGTCAGTACATGCGGGTGACCAAGGAAACTGTTTGCCCGCTCCATATCGCCGGCAGTGAGCAGCTCGCGTATATATGTTGAACTGCTTATTATACCGTCGTATTTAATATCGGGGATGATGTCACAGCCTATGTCCAGCTCATCGCATTTTTCCTTTAGCTGCTTACTGCTGCCTTCGGCTGCAAAGCCGAATTTAAAGTTGTTTCCTGCAACAAGATGCCTTGCGCCGAATTCTTCGGTAAGATGGTCAATAAATTTACTCCAAGTCATTGAAACTGTCGATTTATCAAAGTGTAAAAAGATAATATCATCAATACCGAAAACACGCCGTATTAAACCTGCTCTGTCCTCGGGAGAATTAATCAAAGGTACATTTCTGTTATCTATAAGGCTTCTCGGGTGAGAGTCGAAGGTGATAACCGAAGGTATCAGCCCCGTTCTGTCACCAATTTCTCTGACCCGTCTCATCAGAGCGGCGTGTCCTATATGAATACCGTCAAAATATCCGAGTGCTATAACGCGCTTTTTTTGAATCATTGGTAAACCTCGAAAAAGCTTTTTATTGTTTTAATTTTATTGTCTGTAACCTCACCGAGAAGTAAAAATTCACCATCATGTGCATATACTCTGTATTTTCCGTTTTCAACAGGTGCCTGTGTCACACATAACGCACCGTTTTTTGCTTTCTTTGCTTCTTCGGTACTGATTTTTATTAAAGGATAATTTGAAAAAATGCTGTCGGTGGGTAATAATATCTCGCTGACCGAATCGGACAATTGCGCTGCAATCACATCATCCATGGTGTGTGAAGTTTCAATTGTGTAAACACCGGCTCCTGTGCGCCTAAGTGATGAAAGAGTACCGCCGCATCCGAGAGCTGCTCCGATATCATGGCACAATGTACGGATATATGTGCCTTTTGAACACACAATACGGAGTGTGACAGAGGGACGGTTCTCCCGGCACTGTGACAGGAGAACCGTCCCCGTGTCACATTCAAGCTTGGAAATGAATATATCCCTTGCCGCGCGAGGTATTTCCATACCCTTTCTTGCCAGCTCATACAGTTTTTTGCCGTCTTTTTTTATCGCCGAGAACATGGGCGGGATTTGTTTAATTGCTCCTGTGAATTGC
Source organism: Oscillospiraceae bacterium (assembly GCA_009784725.1). Lineage (GTDB taxonomy): Bacteria > Bacillota > Clostridia > Oscillospirales > Oscillospiraceae > WRMH01. The sequence continues at coordinate 149,102 of WQXS01000002.1, read as the reverse complement.
GGGAGGACAGCAATAAGGTCTTCTGCGGTCACGGAAATATTTTTATTATCAAGAACATTTCCTGTGATATCCTGTGTATCCGTAACAATTCCAAGCGTTAACCCGGCGATGTATTCCTTGTCTGCGTTTTCACAAAATTCGGCTGCTCTTGTTGCTCTGCCTATAAAAACAGGCAACACTCCTGTAGCCATAGGGTCAAGAGTGCCTCCGTGCCCGATGCGTTTTTGTCTCAAAACGCCCCGAAGCTTTGCTATTACATCATGTGATGTCCAGTCTTTAGGTTTATCAACAATTATAATACCGTTCATAATAACCACTATGTATTCAACGTCTTGTTAATGACACAAGAGAACCGTCCCCTTGTCCCCTTGTTACCCTTGAGAAAGAGCATTTTGCAATACTTCAACAAGCATTTCCTTGATTTCGGGAATGGTATTGCTTATCATGGCTCCCGCTGCAAGCTTATGTCCGCCGCCGCCAAATTGCGAGCAGATATACTGAGCGTTGTACGGTGCTCTGGTTCTTACAGATATTTTACAATCATGCGGTGATTTCATTTCACGTATTGTAATACCGATACAAACACCTTCTATAGAGCTTGGAAGCGCAGCGATATCATCCATATCATCTTCATCGGCTCCGGATGATTCCATCATTTGCTTTGTTACCGATGCAATTGCAACCTTATCATCAAAGCTGTATTCAATCCCTGCTGTAAGTTTTCCTTCTATGGCAATACGGCCGTGGGATTTTGTTCTGAAAAGAAGCTTGTTAAGCTCCCTGTTCGGAGCTCCCGCCTCTACCATTAAAGATGCAACATGGAGTGTGTTCGCTGTTGTGTTTCCGAATGAAAAGCAACCCGTATCGGTTGATAATGCAACATATAAACGCTCTGCAGAAATACTGCTTACAGGACATTTCATCTCTGTGAGGATATCATAAATAATCTCACCGCAGGATGCACGATCTGCGTTGAGACATGTAAAATCAGCGTATAGTGTATTTGAACTGTGGTGATCAATACATAATGAAACAGAATCTGTGTATTTTGCGGCATTCTCGGGAAATAAGCCGACCGAAGCAGTGTCTACGGCAATTATATAATCGGGCACAAAACTATCGGGTGCAAAATAATCCTTAACAAACTTCATATATCTTGGAGTTACTTCGGGATTTTGCAGCAAAAATGCTGTTTTTCCCTGTTCGCGCAATCCCTGTGCAAGTGCGCTGCTGCAGCCGAGTGTATCGCCGTCAGGTCTGCGGTGTGTGAGTATAAGAAAATTATCGTTTTCTGCAAGCCACTGTGCAGTTTCCGGCACAGTAAATATCTTACTCATTGCTACCTCCGCCGGGATTACCGCTATCTTCGGAATCTGCATCATCGTGAGAAATATCAAGATTATTCAAGATAGAAGCTATATTGGCGCCCCTTTCGAGGGATTTATCAAGCTCAAAATGGAGAGCAGGAGTGTGACGCAGGCTAAGTGCTCTACCAAGCTCATATCGGATGTGTCCGGAAGCCGACTTTAGACCTTTCTTAAATTCGGAAGCCGACTTCAAATCATAAACACTCAGATAAACCTTTGTCTGAGCCAAATCACCGGTTGTATCAACTTTTGTAATGCTTATCATTCCCTGATTTATTCGAGGGTCTTTGATATTGCGCAAAATTGCAGTTAACTCACGGTGAATATCTTCATTTATTCTTAAAGTAGACTTTGACATGATTTACCTCTGTTGTTGAGGATAGAAAACGCTTGCGTTTTCCCAATGGCTCGCTTGCGAGACAATGGACACTACCTTTTGGGCGTTTAAGAAATGTCCCCATTTTTTTTATTCGTGTGGTATTTCTTCCATTGCAAAGCATTCAATTATATCGCCGAGCTTGATATCATCGAATTTTTCAAGTGCGATGCCGCATTCATAGTTTGTTGCAACTTCACGGACGTCATCTTTAAAGCGGCGAAGCGATGCAATTTCACCTTCATGTATGACAATTCCATCCCTGACAACCCTTGCAGATGCGTTTCTGAGGATTTTCCCGCTTTGCACAAAGCTGCCGCAAATCGTTCCGATTGCTGAGGATTTATATAATTCTCTGACCTCGGCATGTCCGTAAACAACCTCATGATACTTGGGTGCAAGCATGCCTTTCATTGCAAGCTCGATTTCATTAATACAGTCGTAGATAACACGGTACATCCGCATATCGACATTGTTGCGCAGTGCGCTGTCATTTGCTGCATTATCGGGGCGGACATTAAAGCCGACAATAATAGCGCCGCTTGTTGATGCGAGCATTATATCGGACTCGTTAATAGCACCAACGCCCGAATGTATTACACGGACACGGACTTCTTCGTTTGTAATTTTTTCAAGCGATGCTTTAATAGCTTCGGCACTTCCCTGAACGTCTGCTTTAACAATTATATTTAAGTCTTTTAGCTCACCTTGTTGAATCCTCGAGAATAAGTCCTCAGGTGATACTTTAACAGTTGATGAACCCATTGTACGTTTCTCGGATTTACGCTGGTCGGCAAGTTCTTTTGCCATCCGCTCGTCCGTTACGACATTAAACATATCGCCGGCATCGGGAACCTCCGACATACCTGAAATTTCAACAGGTACCGACGGACCGGCGGATTCTATACGTTCACCGGAGTCTGTCATCATAACACGTACATTGCCGACTGCAGTGCCTGCAATTATTGTATCACCCTGTTTTAATGTTCCGTTTTGGACAAGAACTGTCATTAACGGGCCTCGTCCTTTGTCTAGCCTTGCTTCGATTACGGTTCCTCTGGCAAGACGGTTCGGATTTGCACGAAGCTCTGCCATTTCCGCTGTGAGGTTAATCATTTCGAGTAAGTGCTCTATGCCTTCGCCGGACTTTGCGGAAATTTCACATACGATTGTTTCTCCGCCCCACTCTTCGGAAACAAGCTCATACTCTGTCAGCTGCTGCTTGATTTTATCCGGGTTTGCTCCCGAAACGTCTATCTTGTTAACTGCGACGATAATTGGTATTGACGCTGCTCTTGCATGGTTGATGGACTCGATTGTCTGCGGCATTATACCGTCGTCGGCAGCAACTATCAGGATTGCAATATCTGTTATGCTCGCACCCCTTGCACGCATTGCAGTAAATGCCTCATGTCCGGGTGTGTCGAGAAATGTAATCGGGTTGCCGTGTATTGATGTCTGATATGCGCCGATATGCTGCGTTATTCCTCCCGCTTCGCCCGTTGCAACGCTTTCCTTGCGGATTCTATCAAGAAGTGATGTTTTACCATGGTCAACATGACCCATAACAACAACAACCGGTGCGCGTGAAATAAGGTCATCGGCTGTGTCTTCACTGTCGTCGATAAGACGCTCTTCAATTGTTTCAATTACTTCATGCACGACCTTACAGCCAAGCTCGATTGCAACAAGAGCTGCTGTGTCATGGTCAATAATATCGGATACAGATGACATAACACCCATTTTTATAAGCTGCCTTACGACCTCGGCTCCGGTCTTTTTCATACGTATAGCAAGCTCGCCTACCATTATTTCATCGGGTATCATAACCTTAAGAGTTGCTTTCTTCGCAACCTCAAGCTGAAGACGGTGCATTCTGTCACGTTCTTCCTGACGTCGTTTTGCCCCGTGTGCAATTGTCTGCTGCGGTGTGCGGCCTTTACGGACAATTTTTTCCTTACCGCGGCTCATTCTTTCGGCACGCTCGGGAACCAGATTATCAAGGCGTTCATCATATTTTGACATGTTAATTGTTGCACCCGAAGTGTCAACAACACGTTTTTGCGGAGCCTTATGAGGCATAAACGGTTTATCGATTTTTTTCTGAGGTTTACGCTGCTCGGCAACAGCCGGCTGGGCAGCAGATGCACCTCCGGCCGGTGAAGCATCCGGGGCTGCCGGTGATTCTGCAGTTTTTCCTTCCTCGGTGGCAGCGGGAGCTGCGGCAGGTACTGCAGAATCGGAGAAAATTTCTTCAATACTTTCGACCTGATTATTAGAAGTAAGGTATTCGAAAATAATATCCAACTCCTGAATAGAGAGAATATGCATATGGTTTTTTGGTGTTTCCGCATATTTTGTGAGGATTTCATTGATTTTTTTTGTAGGTATTTTAAAATCCTTTGCGACCTCGTGAACTCTATACTTAAACATTGTACTCAATTTGCATCACTCTCCTTTGTATCTTGTGCTTGTGCTGCTCTTTTCATAAATCCGTCTGCCAGTCCTTTATCCAAAAATGCTATAGTTCCGGGTGAACCTCGTCCTGCCGTGGTTCCAAGCTCAAACATTGTAAACGGTACTGCTGCATATTTTACTCCGTTTGATTCGGCATTTGTTTTTGCACGTCTTACGGATGCTTCCGATGCGTCACTTGCCGTAATAATCAGCTTTGCATCTCCGCGTCTTGCCGCTGTTGCAGAGGCTTCTCCGCCAACTGCCAGCTTTCCCGCTTTTTTTGCCATTCCAAGCATTGCTAAACAACGATTCATTAAATATCCTTATGCTTATTAGATTCATAGCTTCGCTGAAGCTCGTTTATGATGTTATCCGGTATTTTCGTTTTAAATGCTCTTGCGAGGGCGTTGGATTTAATTATCCGCTTAAAGCAGTTTAAATCATTACATAAATATGCGCCGCGCCCCGGTTTTTTCCCGGTATCATCGAGTGATATCTCACCATCCGGGGATTTTGCGATACGGATAAGCTCGTTTTTGGGTTTCATTTCACGGCATCCGAGGCATTGTCTCATGGGTACTTTTTTTCCCATTGTAAATGTACCTTTAGCTTTGTGATTCAGGTTTAATGTCTATCTTATAGCCTGTGAGCCTTGCTGCAAGACGGACATTTTGCCCTTCCTTGCCGATTGCAAGAGAAAGCTGGCTGTCGGGAACTATAACTCTGCAGGACTTTCCGTCCTCGTGCATCATAACCTCAACAACCTCCGACGGGGCAAGCGCCGATGCGATATACTCGGTCGGGTCTTCACTGTATCTGACTATGTCTATTTTTTCGCCGCCAAGTTCATTCACTATTGTATTTACCCTTGCTCCCTTAGAGCCGACACATGCGCCGATCGGTTCAACATCGGGGTCGTTTGATTCAACGGCAATTTTTGTGCGGTTTCCGGCTTCTCTTGCGATGCTTTTAATTTCAACAATTCCTTCGTGGATTTCCGGCACTTCAAGCTCAAATAAACGCTTAACAAGGCCCGGGTGTGTACGTGAGATAAGGATTTGAGGGCCTCGTGTGGTTTTTTTAACTTCAATAACATAAACTTTTATTCTGTCACCGTCGCGCATAGGTTCGTTCGGTATGCGTTCTCCGTGTGAAAGCATTGCTTCTGTATGCTCGGAGCTTCCGCCGATTTGTATTGAAACTCCTCCCGTGCGGGGGTCAACTCTTGTTACTACACCGGTTAATATTTCGTGCTCTTTTGAGGTGAACTCATCATATACGATATTTCTTTCGGCTTCGCGTATTCCCTGGATAATTACCTGTTTTGCAGCTTGAGCCGCAATACGCCCGAACTTACTCGTGTCGACAGGTTCGTTTATTAAATCCCCGATTTTTGAACCTTTTTTAATTTTCTTTGCCTGATCGAGAGAATACTGCGTATTCGGGTTTTCGACTTCCTTAACGACTTCACGCTGCATAAACATATCCACGTTTTTTTCAACGGGGTCGAGTGTAACGCGTGCGCATTCGGCGTATAAAGGATAATCTTTTTTGAGGGCGGCAAGCAGTGCCTGCTCAATTTTTTCGAGCATGTAGGATTGAGGAATACCTTTTTCCTTTTCAATATCAGCAATTGCAGAGAAAAATTCGGCGTTCATAGTAATTTACTCCTTAAGTGTATAATCGTTGCGGTGCAAGTAAAAATGCAACTGACATATTTGCAGAAAAAAGAGTGGGATTTCCCACTCGTCGGATCCAAGTTGTGTCACGGATGAGTAACACATGAGGTATATTATCATGCTTTTATTGAAAACACAAGCTTTTTCGTATGTTTTTTTCAAATTCCGTATTTTCGTCTTTTTTTTGATTCCATTTTATACTAAATCTTGTTATACTTATTGTTCACAAAATCATAAAGGAGACAGGCGTAAGGATGAGCAAAAAATTACCGAGATTTCTTCAACCCAATGTAAGGCTTTACTTTTTACTGCTCATAACTTTTGCCGTTGCAACGTTTTTCTTCGGCGGTTACGGAAGAATTCTTGCAATCATTCAACTTACAATTATTATCCTTGCTGCCATCTACTTGCATATTGCAACAAGGCGGCGTACCGTCAAGCTTTTGAGCTACCTTGAATCCATGTCCGAAAGCATGGATTTAACTGTGCGTGATACACCGCTTCCTGTTGTAATTTATAATACGGAAACAGGTGATGTTATATGGTCAAACGACAGGTTTGCTGCTCTTACCGACGAAGATGAACATTATTTTCAGCGGAATATTACCGATATAATTCCCGGTTATACATGGGATTGGCTGCTTGATGGCAAAAGTGAATGTCAGGAGCCTGTTCAGATTAAAGACAAGTTGTATTGGGTATATGGCAGCCTGGTGCTTTCCGACCGTGAATATGTTGCAATGACATATTGGATTGACGTAACGGAATATATCGAAATGTGTAATGCCTATGTCAATTCGCGCCTGGTTTTTGCGTTATTTACACTGGATAATTATGATGAGCTTCTTAAGGGAATGAGCGCACAGGAAAAATCGTCACTGCTTTCCGAGGTTGATGATAAAATCGGCACATGGGCCGGTGATAAGGACGGATATCTTTGTAAGTTTGACAGGGACAGATATTTTTTCCTGTTTGAAGAAAGATTTTTAGATAACATTATAAAAGATAATTTCTCAATTCTTGAGCAGGTCAGTACCTGTATTGGTGCAGGCGGGGTTCAGGCTACATTTAGTATCGGAATCGGAAAAGACGGTAATTCACCGCAGGAAAACTACCGTTTTGCAAATCTTGGTATTGAAATGGCTCTCAGCCGCGGAGGAAACCAGGCGGTTTTACGAAACAGCCATGGATTTGAGTTTTACGGAGGACGTCCGCAAAGGCATGAAAGACGGACAAAAGTAAAAGCGAGAGTTATGGCGGGTGCATTTGGCGAGCTGCTTGGTGATGCTTCAAAGGTTTTTGTAATGGGGCATAAAACAGCTGATTTTGATTCTGTGGGTTCTGCTATCGGAGTGTGTTGCATAGCACGTGCAAAACGCAAGCAGGCACGGATTGTTATTGATATGGAGACCTGTATTGCAGGTGCTATTATCGAGTCGGTAAAAAAACTTCCCGAGTATAAAGATACTTTTATATCGGTTCAGGATGCAATTCTGGAAGCCGACAGCAAGACCCTGCTCGTTGTTACCGACACAAGCAGGCCCGAAAAGGTCGAATCGGAATCGCTGCTTCTTTCATGTACGCATGTTGCCGTTATTGACCATCACAGAAGAGCATCGGAATATATCGAAAATGCGATGCTGAATTTTCATGAACCGTACGCATCTTCTACATCCGAGCTTATTACCGAAATGATGCAGTATCTTGTCGATAAGGATGAAATTTTCAGGGAGGAAGCGGAAGCGTTACTTGCCGGTATTGTTCTTGATACAAAAGGGTTTAGCGTTAATACCGGGAGCGGGACATTTGATACAGCAGCATATTTGAAGAGAGCGGGTGCAGATGTCGCAGCGGTTAAGCAGATTCTGCAGTCGGATATAAAAATCGCTTCAGCAAGATATGAGCTTCTCAGAATTGCGGAAATATATAAAGACGGTATAGCAATTTCATCGGGAAAAGCAGAGCAATGTAAAATAAGTATCGCACAAGCGGCGGATGAGCTTCTGAGCATCAGAGGAATTACTTCATCGTTTGTAATTGCAAGTGACGGAGATATGGTATTTGTTTCGGCACGGAGCATAGGAAGCATAAATGTTCAAGTGATTCTTGAAAAGCTCGGAGGCGGCGGAAGCCAGTCGACGGCAGGATTGCAGGTCAGCGGGAAAAGCACGCAGGAAGTAACCCGGGAAGTTAAAGAAGCAATAGATGATTATTTGAAAAGAAACAAAGCGTAGGGAGGAAAATATGAAAGTTATACTTCAACAGGATGTTAAGGGCAAAGGGAAAAAAGGCGCACTTGTTAATGTTTCCGACGGATACGCACGTAATTTTCTTTTACCGAAAAAACTCGCCGTTCCCGCTACTCCGGAGAACCTTAATAATATGGAACGCGAAGAAAAAGCGAGGCAGATAAAAACAGAGGCAGATAAAGCAAAAGCAAATGAAACAGCGGAAAAGCTTGGTGATGTCCTTGTTAAAATCTCTGCAAAAGGAAGTGAGGAAAGTAATAAAATTTTCGGTTCAATCACTTCAAAGGAAATTGCGGAAGAGCTGCTGAAACAACACGGCATTGAAGTCGAAAAAAATAAAATAATACAGGACGAACCGATAAAATCCTTTGGTTCATATGAAATTAAATGTAAACTGGGCTTTGAAATAACAGGAACAATTCATGTATTGGTAATTGAGAAAAAAGCGTAACAGAGTTTGTGAGGACGAGATGGATGATTTATTGCACAGGCAGGTGCCGCACAGTACGGAAGCAGAGCAGTCGGTTATCGGGGCAATGCTTATTGACTCCAGATGTGTAAGTGATGTAATCGGCATACTGCGGACACAGGATTTTTATTCGGCAACAAACAGGAACATTTTTGAAACCATCTTTTCAATGTTCAGCTTTGCCAAGCCTATTGATCCTGTTACCGTTCAGGAACGTATGCGCGAGGACGGGGTTTGGACGGATGATATTCCCGCATATCTGCGTGATTTGATGCTGATTACGCCGACTACGGCAAATGTAATTGAATATGCATGGATTGTTAAGGATAAAGCTCTTCTCCGCAATATTGCAGATACCGGCGGAGAAATTGCCGAAATGGCTGTTTCCGGAGAAACAGGAGCAATGAATATTCTGGAAGCGGCGGAAAAAAAGGTATACTCACTTCGCCAGGACAGAGACAGGGCTTCACTCGAAAAAATCTCAAAAATAATGCAGGATGTTTATAAAAGCATTAGTGAAGCGGCAAAAACAGGCGCCGGAATCCCCGGTTTAACAACAGGTTTTGGTGACCTTGACAAGGTTATTATGGGTCTTAACGATTCAGACCTTATTCTTATTGCATCAAGACCCGGCATGGGGAAAACGGCAATTGCACTTAATATTGCCCTCCATGTTGCAAAAAAATCGGATAAATCCGTTGCGGTATTCTCGCTTGAAATGTCACGTGAGCAGCTTGCAATGAGGCTTTTGGCTTCATCTGCTTATGTCGACGGCAAAAGGATTCATACGGGCAGGTTAAATGATGATGAATGGCGGAGACTTGCAGAGTCTGCAGCGCAAATCAGCGAGTCAAAGCTTTTAATAAATGATGATGCATCGCTTACAGTCACGGAAATGAACGCACAGTGCCGCCGCCTGACGGATTTGGGGCTTGTTGTTATCGACTACATGCAGCTTATGTCTGCAGCTACAAATGAACGGGGATACAGAGGTGAAAACAGGGTTCAGATTGTTACGGAAATCAGCCGTACCATGAAGGTTATGGCAAAGGAATTAAATGTTCCGATAATATGCCTGTCACAGCTCAACCGTGATAATGAAAAACGTGCAAAGGGAGACAGGCGCCCGCAGCTGAGTGACCTTCGCGAATCCGGTTCGATAGAGCAGGATGCCGACATTGTTATCGGGCTTTACAGGGATGATTATTATAATGAAGAATCGGAAATGCCCAATATCGCAGAATGTATTGTTTTGAAGAACCGCAGAGGTGAAACAGGAACTGTACAAATGCGGTGGGAACCGGAATATACAAACTTCTCATCGCTTGATACATATCATGGAGAATAAGGCTTAGGAACTAGGGAGAGTACTGTAAGTTGTCAAAATTAATCAGTAAAGTTCTGGATTATTCCGATGAATACGGAATGCTGCCGGAATCGGGGCTTGTTTTGTTATGCGTATCGGGCGGAGCCGATTCAATGTGCCTTCTTGAAGTCATGAGGCATATTTCATATGAATCGGGCTTTTCCATTGCCGTTGCCCACTATAATCATTTACTGCGCGGTGAAGAATCCGACAGGGATGAAACATTTGTCATGGAAATCTGTGAAGACCACGGGATTCCGTTTTATTCCGGCAGGGGAGATGTTGCGAATTTTGCTAAAAAACGAGGTTTCAGCATAGAAGAGGCGGCACGTAACATGCGCTACGAGTTTTTCTTCAATACTGCGGAGCTTACCGGCGCAGAGCGGATAGCAACGGCGCATACCATGGATGACAATGCGGAAACGATGATTTTAAATCTCGCAAGAGGAGCAGGTGCAAACGGGATGTCGGGAATCCCGCCTGTCAGAGATACCGTTATACGCCCGTTGCTGCATGTTTCAAGAAATGAAGTTATTGCATTTATAAAAGAACGGGAAATACCATTTGTTAATGATTCATCCAACAGTCTTGAGATTCATACAAGAAATAAGGTCCGCCGCTCAATTATCCCTCTTATTAAGGATATAAATCCGAGATTTAATGAGGCGGCAAGTGCTGCAGCAGAAATATTCAGAGCAGATGAAGAATTTATTTCCGAAATAGCAAATATTTTTATTCATGATTGCTGTGTAGGGCTTACAACAGAAGCTTCGGGTCTTGCGGTACTGCCGTTTTCCGTTTCATCACGTGTTATCAGAAAACTTTACGGCGGCAACCTTTCGTTTAATCATGTCAAGGATGTTATTGCTTTATGTGCGGGAGATAATCCTTCTGCAAGCTTATCGCTGCCGGGGATGGTTGTTTACAGGGAATATTCCCGTGTGATATTTGACGAAAAACCAAAAGACAGCGACAATGAGTTTGCTCCGGTTTATCCGACAACCGGCAACAGTTTTATTATATTGGGGCTTGGGCTCAGGATAACTTGCAAAGCTGTTGTGTATAGTGAAAATATGAGCAAATTGGAAATTAATAAGGAATTTACTACTTTTGTATTCAAAACTATTGACATTTGTGGTAAAATATCCGTCAGGTCAAGACGGGAAGGAGATTCGGTAAAACTTATAGGGCAAAGCGGCACGAAAACACTCAAAAAGCTGTTTATTGAAAAACGTATACCTGTAAGAAAACGAAGCTTGATTCCGGTTATTTGTGATGATGAAGGGGTTCTCGGAGTATATAAAATCGGAGCAGGCGCAAGAGCGGCACCAATGCCCGGCGACCCTGTTACAATGATTATTTTTGAAGAGATTTGAAAGGATTGGGCTTTTATTAATGAAAAATGATATTAAGGATATCTTATTCTCGGAGGAGGTAATTCAAGAGCGGATTAAAGAATTGGGAGATCAGATCAACCGCGATTATGCAGGAAAATCACTTCTTTTGATAGGTGTACTTAAAGGATGCTTTATTTTTCTTGCAGATCTTGCAAGGCATATTGAACTTGAATGTGAAATAAGGTTTTTAACCGCATCATCATATGGATTTTCATCGGTTTCCTCCGGCAAGGTGAATATTGACGGGGGTATAGATTTTGACGTAAAAGGTAAGGATGTCATTATAATAGAGGATATTCTCGACAGCGGAATTACACTTACCGCACTTCGTGCTTTTGTGGCAAAGCATAAACCCGCTTCATTAAAGGTGTGTACAATGCTCGATAAACCCGAGCGCAGACAGCTTCCGATAACCGCTGATTATACAGGCTTTGAATGCCCGAACGAGTTTGTCGTCGGATACGGGCTCGATTATGCGGAGCGTTACAGGAACCTGCCGTATGTGGCGTCGCTTAAGCCTGAAATATACTCGTAGTAAAAATAGTAGGAGAAATTTAGTTGAAGACACGTAACAGAAGCCCTCGGGAAATAGGTTTATATATAGTAATACTGATTATCATACTTTCGGCATTTTATTTAATGTACTCTCCGGGTGACCAGGGTTCCACATCGGTTGATTATTCGGAGCTTCGGCGTTTATTTATGAATGATGATGTTGCGTCATTTAAAATAAGCAACAATAACAGATTGACCGCAACGCTCAAAAGAAATTATGAAAATACCAACAGTCCGGTTGTGACTCACGACCTTCTTGATATTGGGCTGTTCCATGCCGATTTCAGCACATATATCGACAGAATGATGGCAAATAATGAGAATTTTTCATATAACTATGAGCCGGGTATGCGTATTCCGTGGTGGGTATCGCTTATACCCTATATTATTCTGATTGCCGTATTTTTCTTTATTTGGAACTCAATGATGAACCGTTCGGGTATCGGCGGTGAAAAAGGTGCAATGCGTTTCGGAAAAGCAAGGACACGTGTTGCGGGCGATGATAAAAAGAAAGTAACATTTGCCGATGTTGCAGGTGCGGAGGAAGAAAAAGAGGAGCTTAGCGAAATCGTCGATTTCCTCAAGGGTCCGCAAAAATATATAACTATCGGTGCCCGTATTCCCAAGGGTGTGCTGCTTGTCGGACCTCCGGGAACAGGTAAAACCCTTATTGCCAAAGCGGTTGCGGGAGAAGCGGGAGTTCAGTTTTTATCAATTTCCGGCTCTGATTTTGTTGAGCTCTATGTCGGTGTCGGTGCCTCCCGTGTCCGGGATTTATTCGACCAGGCGAAAAAGGCAGCTCCTTCGATAATTTTTATTGACGAAATTGATGCTGTCGGACGTCAGCGCGGTGCAGGACTCGGCGGCGGCCATGATGAACGTGAGCAAACATTAAACCAGCTGCTTGTTGAAATGGACGGTTTTGCCACAAATGAAGGCGTAATTATCATTGCAGCAACAAACCGTGCGGATATTCTCGATAACGCACTTCTTCGCCCGGGCAGATTTGACCGTCAGGTCTATATCGGTTTGCCTGATATTAAAGGGCGTGAGGAGATTCTTAAAGTACATGCACGGGGTAAAATCCTCGGCGAGGATATAAATCTTGCCGAAATTGCAAAGGGTACAATAGGATTTACGGGTGCGGATCTGGAAAACCTGCTAAACGAAGCGGCACTCCTTGCTGCACGTACGAATAAACGTGTAATAACCATGGAGGATATTGAGGACGCTACACTTAAGGTTATGGCGGGGCCGGAAAAGAAAAGCCGTGTAAGCACTGAGAAGAGCCGCAAAATAACAGCTTATCATGAAGCGGGACACGCTGTTGTTTCTCATAATCTTCGGCATGTTGACCCTGTGCATCTTGTTACAATAATACCCCGGGGCCAGGCAGGAGGTATGACTGTCTACCGTCCGCAGGAGGATAAGGATTATACATCAAGAAGTGAAATGTTTGAGCGTATTGTTTCGGCTCTCGGCGGAAGAATGGCGGAAAAAATATTTCTCGACGATATATCAACCGGTGCGGCAACCGATATTAAACACGCAAGTGCTCTTGCCCGCGGGATGGTAATGGTATACGGTATGAGTGATGCAATAGGCCCGATATCCTTCGATGACAGCAGCCACTCAGTTTTCATCGGGCGTGATTTTTCGCAGACAAAAAGTTATTCCGAAAAAACAGCTGCGGCAATCGACGATGAAGTAAAGGCGATTTTTGATTCCGCAAGCGAAATTTGTGAAGAAATTGTCACAGAAAACCGTGAACTCCTTGTAGCAACAGCAGAGTATCTGCTTGTTCATGAATCAATGGATGGTGAGGAGTTTAAAGCGTTTATCGAAAACGGCGGTGTAATGCCGGAGAAAAAAGAGCCTGAGTATAAACCACAGCAGCCTGCGGGAGATGGGGATTTTCCGGAAATTCCGGATTTAAGCAGTTTTTTTGAAGATAAATGAGAAAGCTTTTTTACTTATCGTCAATAATATTCATAGTAATTCTTATAATTGCCGGGTGCAGCAGATTCCCGAATACTGTCCACTCGCCCGAGGATGTTGACGGTAAGCTTATAGGCGGGCTTGAAGGCACTCCGTCATTACGTCTTGCAAGTGAGCATGGAACGGCAAAGGCCTTTTTTTCGGAAGAGGAAATGATGAGTGAGCTCCGTATGGCAGGCATTGACTGTGCCATTATGGAAAGGACAACAGCTAATGAGCTTGTTTCAAATACATCTGGTGTAAGGATATTGACAGAGCCTCTGCTTGAGTATGAACTTCGTTTTGCTATTCCACTCGAAAATACAGCTTTACTTGATGCCGTTAATTTTGCTTTGGAAGAACTCTCCAGAAACGGAACTCTCAGAGGTCTTTACAACAGGTACTTTTCAAGAGGAAATTTTTCATATACCCCGCTTGGTGATGATGTGCCGCGGACGGGAGAACTGACAATTGCACTGCCACCCGATTCGCCGCCTTTTTCTTTTAAGGATGCACAAGGTAATTTTATAGGTATGGATGTTGACGTTGCAATTGCTGTGAGCGATATTTTAGGCGTAAAGTTCATACCTCTTGAATACGATGCATGGGAGCTTGTTACAGCAGTGTGGCATGGCAGAGCGGATTTGGCACTCGGATGGCATCCCGGTGAAGGTGAAGGGCTCATCAACATATCGGAGCCGTATGCAAGAGCAGTACAGGTGGTTATTGTCCGGCGATAGCGTGTTTTTTTAGGGGGAATTATAATGGACATTGGTTGGTTGATAGAGCATGGTCCGTGTAAGAAATTCACTGCGGGAATGAATATTGCGTGTCCGGGAGGACCGGATCCCGCTTCAAGAGCAATGTATATTTTACTTGCAGGCAGGGTTGATGTACTTAAAAAGAGCGCTGCAGGCGGTACACAGGTTATTGCATCACTGCTCAAGGGTGATGTTTTCGGCGGCCGCGAGTATTTTGCAGGTGCCGATGACTGTACATATGTTGCCGGTATTGATTCGGCGGTGTATGTAATTACGGAAGAATCCTTTAACGACCTTTCATGGTCACGCCCCGAAATATTGTTTGATATTCTTAAGGCTGCATATATGCCGATGAGAAAAATGTCTGCTGCAGACCGCGGAGCACAGCAGGAAAAAGCAGCGGCAGCACCTGCGGCTACGGCAGCGTCGGCTGCTCCGGCAGAAAAAGAAACAGCGACGGCACCACCGGCTGCAGGTAAGGACTTGCCGCAAGATACCAAAGAAGCACCGGCAGCGGAGAAGTCCGAAGAAAAGGTTGATATTAGAAAAAAAGCGCAGGCTGCAGTCCGAGCCAATTCGGGAGCCGCTGCGGTAGGAAGTTTATATCCCGAAGGTCACAAGCATTATCCCAATGTGACAAGACCGGAATATGCAAAGCTTATTTTCCCGAAGGAATATAATTGTCCGTTTTGTAAAAAAACATTTAAAGATTACAGGGTATTTCGTTCCAAATTATATGAAAGTCAGGCAATGCGGTTTGATTTAAGAAAATATTTTACCGATTTCCAAACTGAATGGTATGATATACTCACATGCCGCAGCTGCTTTTTCAGTACATTTCATAATTACTTTACCGACCCGAAGCCAATGCAAAAAGCAAAAATCAATGAAACCCTTGCACATGCACGCTCTGAAATACTGCTTGATTTCGATTCGGAACGTAATATCGATTTTGTTTTTACAACACACTATCTTGCAATTATATGTGCAGAAGGTTACCCTTCAATGGGAAAACAAATCCGGGCAAAGCTTTGGGGGAACTTAAGCTGGCTTTATGAGGATGTTGAAGACGAGGAAATGGCAATATTTGCTGCTGGAAAAGCGGCAGAAGCGTATGAACAGGTTTATACAGAAAGCAGGCTGACACCGGTGCAGGAGCAGATTACATGTCTCTCAATTGCAGGAATGCAGCATCGTGCGGGAATTGACAACAATTTGAAAAAATTTATTTTTACAGCAAAAACATTGATGGCGGGTGATAAAACATATGCAAAGCTTGCCGAAGACTTTATGTACGAGCTGAAGCTTGAAGAATAATCGTTTCAGGATAGGAAAACATATTGAAGCAAAAGACAGTCTTTTTCTGCACCGATTGCGGAAATGAATCCCCTAAATGGACCGGCCAATGCTCAGCCTGCGGTGTGTGGAACACAATTGTTGAGCAGCCATCATATACAAAGCCGAAGAGCGGCTCATCTTCGGGAAAAATCCGAGGAGGCGTTTCGGGTAAAACCGCTGATTTTAATATTCCTCGAAGCACTCCGCATGAGCTTTTAAACCTTGATGCATCAAATGAACTGCGTTTTTCCACCGGATTTCGCGAGCTTGACCGTGTACTTGGCGGAGGAGCTGTTGTCGGCTCACTTGTTCTTGTCGGAGGTGCGCCCGGCATAGGAAAATCCACACTTCTGCTCCAAATTTGCGGGTTACTCAAAAAAGAGTCAAAAGTATTATATGTTTCGGGTGAAGAATCCGAACGGCAGATAAAAATGCGTGCCGGACGTCTTGGTGTTAAGGGCGACGGCGTTTTTGTACTGTCAGAAACGGAAATATCCGAAATTCTTTCAAATACCGCAGAGCTTATGCCGGATATTCTTATTATTGACTCAATACAAACACTTTATAATCCCGAGCTGACAGCATCTCCCGGCAGTGTCGGGCAGGTTAAGGATTGCACAATGTCGCTTCTTCGCTTGTCAAAGGATGTCGGGGTAACTGTTTTCCTTGTAGGGCATGTAAACAAGGAAGGTGCGATTGCAGGACCAAAGGTTCTTGAGCACATGGTGGACTGCGTTTTATACTTCGAAGGTGAGCGGTCAATGAACTACCGTATTTTAAGAGCAGCAAAAAACCGTTACGGGTCAACAAATGAAATAGGTGTTTTTGAAATGCTTGATTCGGGACTGACAGAGGTCGCAAACCCGTCGGAAATGCTGCTTTCGGGAAGACCGGAAATGACTCCGGGAACATGTGTCACATGTGTTATTGAAGGAACTCGTCCGATTTTAGCAGAAATTCAAGCTCTTGTAACTCCAAGCAGTGCAAACATGCCGCGCAGAAATTCCAATGGTATCGAGTATAACCGTGCAATGATGCTGCTTGCTGTGCTTCAGCAAAGAGGCGGTCTAAGAGTCGGCGGATGTGATGCATATATAAATGTAATAGGAGGCCTCAGTATTGATGACCCGGGAGCCGACCTTGCAACTATTCTGGCTTTAGCTTCCGCATATAAGGATAAACCGGTAAGGGGAGATGCGGCGGTATTCGGCGAAGTCGGGCTGACGGGAGAACTAAGACAGGTTTCTCAGATTAATCAGCGGCTTGCAGAAATTGCACGTATGGGTTTTAAGGCTTGTATAATGCCGGGGAAATCAAAAAGTAAGCTGCAGGCACCGCCCGGGCTTGAGCTTATACATGTTAAAAATATCGGTGAGGCAATTAAGGTATCAATCAAAGAATGAAATTGTGAAAAGTCTACATTTTATATATACATTTCTACACCTGTGTATCGTTATGCGGTTTTTGTGTTTTTTTACTGGCATAGCGTTCTTTTTTGTGGTAATATGTACGTCCGAGGTTAGAAGTCATGAGTTTTAAAAGGAAAATCATAATATCCTTAAGCACTGTTATTATGACAATTCTTCTGACAGGATGTCTTAGTATAACAGCTGATGAGCTTTACAGCTTACCCGAGGTTTCGGAAGAATATTTAAGGCTTCGGGCACAAATAAATGTTCTGCTCAGCCAGGGTGCCGAATTTGCGCCGCCGTCCCGGGGACCGAACAGACAATCGGTGCAGCTCATTGACTTAAACGGTTCAGGTTCAAGTGAAGTAATTGCTTTTTTTTCCATTCCCGCAGAGAGTGCACTTAAGGTTTATATATTTGAACTGATTGACGGTGACTATACCATTGCCGAGATTATTGAAGGGGTCGGCACCGAAATCGAAAGTGTCAGATATGTCGATATGGACGGCGACGGAATCATGGAAATAATCATCGGATGGCAGATGGGACCGGCTCTCCGTTATATGTCAATCTATTCCATGACTGACTTTCACAGCCAGTCGCTTGTAGGAGGCGTAGAATATTCGGAAATTTCTGTTTATGATATTTCAAATGACGGGACGGAAGATATAATTGTTTTCAGAATGCCGACTCAGGAGACAGGTGCGGTTGCAGAAGTTTATTCATTAATGCAGGACGGTGAAATCGTAAAAGGAGAAGCAAGGCTGTCGGCAGGAATCGAATCAATATCTCGTATTTTACCCGGAAAACTGATTAACGGAAATCATGCGATTTTTATTGACAGTGAAGGAACCTTTGAAAACGGAAGCCTCGTTACAGACGTGCTTGCAATTCAAAACGATAATTTTACAAATATTTCACTTCGGGCAGAGAGCGGAGTCAGTGAAAGAACTGTACGGCACAGAATGGCAAGCTCGGATATAAATAAAGACGGTATAATAAAAGTGCCTGCCCTAAGACCCCTGATCGCTCAATCGGAGACGGAATATTTTGCAATTGACTGGTATGCGTTTCGAAGCTCGGGTGTCAGCAGCCTGATGCTTACAACCTATCACAATAATTTTGATGAATGGTTTTTGATTCTACCTTCTGACTGGCGGGAAAACGTTTCAGTGCGCAGAGAGGACTCGGTGGCGGGTGAAAGAACAATAATATTTTCATATTTTGAAGATGAAACAGAGCTTCATAAGGATTTTCTGAAAATATTTAAGCTCTCGGGAGAAAGTGCGCAGGAAAGAGCTACAGCAGGCAACAGAATCCTGCTGATGACCGAAGGGACTGCTGTTTATGCTTTTGAAATAACAGCACCTGACAACAGTTTTGGGTTGACATTTAATGAAGCGGTAATTAAAGATAATTTCAGATTAATATATTCCGACTGGCTTGTCGGCAGCACGAATTAATCGAAAGGATTGGTGTTAAAGTGAAAAAGGTTCTTGTACTTGAAGATGAAACAAGCATACGCAGTTTTGTTGTTATTAATCTCAACCGGGCAGGATATGAGGTTATTGAAGCAGGCACGGGTGCCGAAGCGTTTGAGCAGCTTCGCCTGCATCCGGATATCAAGGTGGCAATACTTGATATTATGCTTCCTGATACAGACGGGTTTGAGGTATGCAGGAAGATACGGACAGTTGACCAGGATATCGGTATTGTTATGCTGACAGCAAGAGCGACGGAACTCGATGAATTATCGGGACGTTCTGCAGGAGCAGACCAATATGTTACCAAGCCTTTTTCACCCCCTGTTTTAACAACAATTATAGACAGGCTCTTTAAGCGCATCGGCGCAGACGATCCTGCGGAAATCGTAACGGGAGAGATTTCTCAAGGCCCGTTTAAACTCAATACAATTACAAGAATTCTTGAAAAAGACGGCGTCAGGACAAGATTAACCCCAAAAGAGTGCATGCTGATGGAAATGTTTATGGATAATCCGGGAAAAGCCCTTTCGCGCGAGTATATTATAAAAAAGGTCTGGGGCTGCGACGATTACGGTGATGAAAAGAAGGTTGATGTTCATATAAAACGTCTGCGGACCAAAATAGACAGAATGGACAATATCGAAGATGATTCGGTTACTCATAAATATATTATTAATGAGTGGGGTTACGGATACAGATTAGGATTATAGCCATGGAGAAGTAGTCAAAGATGCACGTGGTTTTTGAGAGTATTGCTAGATTTTATGCAAACTTTACTCGGGGTTTGCGCAGACGGTGGCTCAGGGGTACGGTTTTTATCGCACTTCTGGTTGTTGTATTGGTTGTTGCAATGTTTGCGGTTATTATATACAGTTACTATTTTGCAACAATCAGAACAGGTCTTGAGGCAAAAGCAAGAACTGCAACGGACTTTTTTGCAAACTATGTAGGAAGGTCATACGAAGATTATTATGACAGTGCATTTCGTTATGCTGAGACGTTTCGCGAAGCAGACCGCATTGAAATGCAGTTTCTTACAAGAGACGGCAGAATAATGATATCAACCTCTGCAATGACTTCGGGAACATCACCCGGGTCACCCGATATTGAAGAAGCGATAAGGTCGGGCGAGATATCAACCTGGGTCGGAAGACGCTCTGCAACAGGTGAGAGGATTATGGCGGCTTCCGCTCCTATGATTTATGCTGACGGCGAAGTTATCGGTGTCATGCGTTATGTGACAAGCCTCAGATTAGTTGACAGACAGGTGTTTTTTAATCTTCTTGCGGTTATAGGGGTAGGACTGATTGTTCTTGGTATGGTATTTCTGCTTAATTTAATTTTTATTCGTTATATTATTACCCCGGTCAGTGAAATTACTAAAATGTCTCAGCGGATTGCCGATGGTAGTTACGGAATACAGATTAACAACGCCTACCGTGATGAAATCGGCGATATGGTTGAATCAATTAACGAAATGTCGCTGAAAATTGCTCAAACGGAAAAAATCCAAAAAGGCTTTATCTCTTCAATATCTCACGAGCTTCGGACACCGCTTACTGCAATTACCGGATGGGGTGAAACACTGACATACAGTGAAGACCTTGACGAGGATTCAAAGCGCGGGATAGAAATTATACTTAAGGAAGCAAGGCGTCTTACAAAAATGGTTGAAGAGCTCCTTGAGTTTACAATGATTGAAGACGGGCGTTTTACCTTAAACATTGCTCAAATTGATATAGGCGCAGAGCTTGAGGATGCGATTTTTACGTTTAAGGAGCTGCTGCACCAGGATGAGCTTGAGTTTGAATATAAAAATGATTTAAGGGATCCTGTAATGATTCCCGGCGATACAAACCGTTTAAAGCAGGTATTTTTAAATCTCTTTGATAATGCTTTAAAATACGGCCGTGAAGGAAAGCGAATTGATGTTTATCTGGGGATGCTTGACGAAGACGTTATAATAACCATCCGCGATTTTGGTCCCGGTGTGGATGATGATGAGCTCGATAATCTAAAAATGAAGTTTTATAAGGGTAGTAACTCAAAAGAACGGGGGAGCGGGATCGGTCT
Source organism: Oscillospiraceae bacterium (assembly GCA_009784725.1). GTDB lineage: Bacteria > Bacillota > Clostridia > Oscillospirales > Oscillospiraceae > WRMH01. Next base: position 128,145 of record WQXS01000002.1, on the reverse strand, counting down.
TGCCGTATGTGATGAAATAATCAAATATCATGGCGGGCAGCTTGAGCTTTCCAACGCAGATTCCGGCGGTTTTATGGTTACATTGATGCTTCCGACCTCAGGAACTGTCGGAGAGTAAGGAATAGAGCCTGATAAGTAACATATAACTTAGTAAATATATAGTGGGTATTTATAATGACCGAAGGCAAAAATAGTAAGGACTTTAAAACGTCAATTGGCGGGCAAGCTCTGATTGAGGGTATCATGATGAGGGGTCCGAAAAAGGTTTCGATAGTGGTTCGCACCAAAGAAGGGCTTGTCGAAAAGACGGAAGAGCTAAAACCTTTAAAGGAAAAATTTCCGATTCTGGGATTTATTTTTATCCGCGGAATTGTCAATTTTGTCAGCTCGATGAAATTAGGTGTACGTGCAATTATGTACTCGGCGGATAAAATGCCCGAGGAGGAGCAAGAGGAAGTTTCCAAGTATGATGCATGGCTCGAGAGAAAATTAGGGAACGAAAAAGCAGAAAAGGTAATCATTACCATAGCGGTTGTGTTTGGTTTTGCGTTTTCGATCGGACTATTCTTTTTATTGCCGACTTTTCTTGCGGGCTTTATTGCAGGATACGTGGAAACCACTATAATCAGGAACTTATTGGAGGGTTTGCTGCGTATAACAATATTCCTTACATACCTCTGGGCAGCAACAAAAATGGGTGCGATTAAACGTATATGGATGTATCACGGAGCAGAGCATAAGGCTATTTATTGTTATGAAAAAGGTCTGCCGTTAACTGTCGAGAACATACGGGAACAGTCCTCCTTACATCCGAGATGCGGTACAAGCTTCCTATTTATTGTTATGATAGTCAGTATACTTGTCTTCTCATTCACCTCATGGGATAACTTACTTATCAGGTTTGCTTTAAGGATAGCACTGCTGCCGGTGATAGTTTCAATCAGCTTTGAGATAATAAAACTGGCAGGAAGATATGACAACATCCTTACCAGAATTATCTCGGCACCGGGAAAGGCTCTTCAGCGATTTACAACACGTACTCCGGATGATGAAATGATAGAAGTTGCACAAAGGGCAATCGAGCTTGTTATTCCGGAGGACGAAAAAGAAGCACAGTGGTGACAAAACTCGCAAAATGACGAAAACATGGAAATTACACAATTCCAAAAGTAAGGACAACTAAGATAGAAGTGAGCAAATAGATGGAAACGTATAATGACATTTACTTAAGGGTCAGAAAAAGGCTAAAAAGTGCGGGAATTGAAGCAAGTGAGCTTGAAGCAAGGTTTATTGTATCTCACTCAATGGGAAAATCGCGAGAAGAGATGCTTGCAATAGGAAATATATTTGCAACAGACCCGAAAATAAAGCAAACGATTGAAGATGGTCTCGAAAGAAGACTAAAAGGAGAACCTCTTGCATATGTTTTGGGTGAGTGGGAATTTTACAGTTTAACGCTGATAATAAATAGTAGTGTGTTAATTCCGAGGGTTGATACTGAAATACTGGCAAGAGAGACTATAAATTTATTAAAACGCAAGGTCTGGCAAACAAGGCTTCTGGATTTATGCTGCGGCAGCGGGTGTATAGGGCTTGCAGCAGCAGCAAATGTGCCGGGGTGCCGAATAGTGATGATTGATGCATCGCAGGATGCTTTGGCAGTCTGCAGGCAAAATATGATAAAAACAAACCTAAGCCGTCATATTACAGCAATGGATGCGGATATATTAATAAAGCCGCCTGCAATACTCGGAGAGTTTGATGTAATAGTTTCTAATCCTCCATATATACCAACCGGTGATATTAATACACTTGACAGCTCTGTCAAGGATTATGAACCTATAATGGCTCTGGACGGCGGAGAAGACGGTCTGGATTACTTCCATGCTATTGCCGGGAACTGGAATAAGCTCCTTAAACGCGGCGGTCACCTTGCGTTTGAATGCGGCGAAGGACAAGCAGCGGCAGTACGTTATATCATGAAGCAAAACGGCTTCGGTGATATAAAGACATATAAAGATACATTGGGAATTGAACGTGTAATAACGGGGATGGTAAAGTAAAGCAATCCTATATCTCTATTTAAATAAAATACCTATTAAATTATATACTGGAGGAAAATAAAATGGCTGAGAAGAAGAAATATATTCCTGCAATTCCTGCAAGTGACAAGAAAAAGGCTTTGGAAACTGCGCTGTCACAGATTGAGAAGAATCATGGTAAGGGTTCTATCATGCGTATGGGTGACAGGCAGGCTGTTAATGTTGATTCGATTTCAACGGGTTCGATTTCGCTTGATTTAGCTTTGGGTATCGGCGGTGTACCGAGAGGCAGGATTATTGAGATTTACGGTTCCGAGTCTTCGGGTAAAACGACGCTTGCGCTGCATATTATTGCTGAAGCCCAAAAAGCAGGCGGTGAGGCTGCGTTTATTGATGCCGAGCATGCGCTTGAGCCTGCTTATGCGAGAGCCTTGGGTGTAGATATTGAAAACCTGCTGATTTCACAACCTGATATGGGTGATGATGCTCTTGCGATTTGTGAGGTACTGGTCCGTTCGGGAGCCGTTGATGTTGTAGTAGTCGACTCTGTTGCCGCTCTTGTTCCCCGCAGCGAAGTAGAGGGCGATATTGGAGATGCAAGCGTTGGTGTTGTTGCAAGGCTTATGTCTCAAGCACTGCGGAAGCTTGCAGGCTCAATTTCTAAGACAAATTGTGTTGTTATTTTTATCAATCAACTCAGAGAAAAAATCGGTGTTACATACGGTAATCCGGAAACCACCCCGGGCGGACGGGCGCTCAAGTATTTTTCGAGTGTCAGAATTGATGTCAGGCGTTCGGAATATATCAAAGCAGGTACAGAGCATGTAGGTAACCGCACACGTGCTAAGGTTGTTAAGAATAAAGTCGCTCCGCCGTTTCGCGAGGGTGAATTTGATATCATGTTCGGCGAGGGTATTTCAAAATACGGAGAGCTTGTTGACCTCGGCGTAAAGCTTGATATTATTGAAAAAAGCGGTGCATGGTTCACATTTAATGAGCTTCGTTTCCAAGGAAGGGATAATGTAAAGGAATATCTGAAGGAAAATCCCGAAGCATCGGACGAGCTTGAAGCCGCAATACGCAGGGACTCTGCAAAACTGATGACACCGCAAGAAATGGCGGCAGCAAAAGCAGCAGGACGCGCTATTGATATTGATGCAGAGGATTTTGAAGGGTAAGCGAGATAAGACAGAACCCGACTCTGTGTCTTACTGTGCCCTATTCAGAAAGTATTTGAATGGATAATTTGGAGAAAACAAAAAAGCGTGCGTTAAAAATCCTCGGCAGCCGGAATTTCTCGGAGAAGGAAATGGCAAAGCGCCTTGCTTCAAAAGGAGAAAGCCCGGAGGATGCAGAGGAAACGGTCAGATGGCTTGTTGAACTTGGTTATATAAATGATTCGGACTATGCAACACTTATTGTCAGGCACTATGTATCCAAGGGCTATGGTGAGGCAAGGATCAGGGATGAGTTATATAAACGCGGGGTTCCAAGGGATTTGTGGGATGAAAAGCTTACGGAGCAGGACGATGAGGAATCAAATGATGCAGCATTGGAGTTTTTAAAGAAAAAACTCCGCGGCAGTGATGACAAGGATGACCTGCGCAGAGCATCCGACGCTTTAGTCCGAAGGGGATTCAGCTTTGATGATGCAAGAGCAGCAACTAACAGGTATTTAGAGTATATTGAGTATGGCGAAGAATAAAAATAAGAAAATAAGACAGGGAACAAGACAGGGGGACGGTTCTTCTGTCTTATTTTTGAGCAAGACAGAAGAACCGTCCCCCTGTCTTGTTGGCGTTATATCGCTCGGGTGTTCGAAAAATCGTGTAAACACAGAGCAAATGATGTATTTGCTGAGCTCGGCGGGTTACATTGTAACAGGTGAAACAGACGGAGCCGATATTGTTTTGATCAATACCTGCGGGTTTATTGAAAGCGCAAAAAAAGAAGCATATGAAACAATTCAGGAGTTTTCGGAAGCAAAAAAAGAAGGGAAAATAGGCAAGTTTATAGTTGCAGGCTGTTTACCGGAGCGATATAAAAATAATATATCAGAAGAACTGCCGGAAGTTGATGCTTTTATCGGCACAGGCAGCTTTGACGATATTGCTACGGTTGCTGATGCAATAACTGCAAGGCAGGGAAGACAGGGGGACGGTTCTTCTGTCTTACAAAATAATATATCAGAAGAACCGTCCCCCTGTCTTCCCTGCCTTGCTTTTGCTGATATAAATTCACCTGTTAGTGAAACACCAAGGATTATATCCACATCATCTGTGTGGGCGTATTTGAAGATAGCCGAGGGATGTGATAATAAATGTGCCTACTGTGCAATACCGGGGATTAGAGGGAAGTTTCGCAGCAGACCGCTTGAAAATATTATTGCCGAAGCAAAAAAGCTGGTAAGTAACGGGTTTATAGAGTTAATTATTGTTGCGCAGGATGTAACAATGTATGGACTTGATATCTATGGGGAGCGCAGATTGCCCGCATTACTTTCAGAACTTACGAAAATTACTGATTTAAAATGGATACGTCTTCATTATCTGTACCCCGACGGGTTTAATGACGAACTTATTGACGTAATCGCAAAAAGTGATAAAATACTAAAATATCTCGATATTCCCATTCAGCATATTAATAATACTGTTTTAACCGGGATGCGCAGACGAGGCACCGGGAAAAAAATTAAAGAACTGATAAAATCACTGCGGGAGCGTATACCCGGTGTTATATTGCGAACAAGCCTGATTACAGGTCTGCCTTTTGAAAATGAAAATGAGTTTGAAGAGCTTTGTGGTTTTATCCGTGAAACAAAGTTTGAGCATGCCGGAGTTTTTCCGTATTCACCCGAGGAAGGCACAGACGCTGCTCTTATGGAGCATGTTAGCGGTGATATTGCAGAGGAGCGGGCGGAGAAGCTTCTTAAACTGCAATCTGATATCATGCTGGAATGGAAAACAAGCAGGCTTGGCACCATTACCGACGTAATAGTTGAAGACATGCTTGTGGAAATCGATGGTATAGAATACAACCTTGCAAGAAGTTATGCGGAATCATCGGAAATAGACGGATATATACTCTTGCAAGCAAGGTCTTTTGAGAGTCGTTTCAATTCTTCGGAAAATAAAGCAAAGGTTTTGTCCCCTTGTCGTATAACAGGAATCCAAAGCGGGGAGTTAATAGGTGAACTACTATGAATACAGCAAATAAGCTAACAATGGCAAGAGTTATATTGATACCGGTGTTTCTGGTATTATTATATATTGATTTTGAATTTACACTTTTTAATATTACCGTTACAAATGTATATTTGGCTTTAGCGGTTTTTATAATTGCCGCACTTACGGATGTTGCGGACGGAGTTGTTGCAAGAACACGCAATCAGATAACGGATTTCGGCAAATTTATGGACCCGCTTGCCGATAAGGTTCTGACCTTTGCTGCCATGCTGTGGTTCGTTGAAATCGGAATCATGCCTGCATGGCTAGTGCTTATTGTCATTATCAGAGAGTTTATGGTTACGGGAATGCGCCTCGTCGCTGTAGCAAAAGGCCGTGTCATTGCTGCTACAATGTCCGGTAAAATAAAAACAGTAGTGACAATTTTATGTCTGATTGTGATGTTTTTACCACTCAGCTTATGGATGCTTATCGTTTGCTGGGTATTAATCGGTGTAACAACGGTGGTTTCCGGTGTAGAATATTTTGTAAAAAACAGGGACATAATGAAACTGGATATGTAAGAAGCGGGTTATATAAGAAGGAAAAATATAATCCGATTAATTATATAGCCCTAGATTATTGCGTCTCCATTAATAAACAGCCCTAAAAACTGTTCTCCAAAGTGTTTTTTTGTTGAGCAATACTTAAAAAGAAAAAATAATACTTTTGAATAAAGTTTAGTAAGGAGAGTTGGTTCACTTACGCTTTCAATGTGTTCTTGTTGAGTTTTGAAAAAGAAATTCATCATATCTCTGGAAATCGGGCTGAAAAAAGGAAAACCGGCATAATATACGTCAACAGGTTTAAAGTTTTTTATCGCAAGATATGCTTCAACTTCTTTTCTCTTAAAATTACGTACATGCCCCAGCTTTGATTCATACTTTCTCATCCTTCCGACCGGAAATGATAAAAGTATGAATTTTGATGATTGTGCAGCGAATTTATCAATAAGTGCCTTCCAATCTTCAATATGCTCAAGAAGCTCAAAGGCAGAAATCAAATCGTACTTTTCTCCCCAAACCGACTCATCTGAAACATCAACCAATTTAAACTGTAACCCGCTTTCATTTTCTCTTTTTTTGGCAATATCAATCCCGGATGCAGAAAAATCTATACCTAAAACAGAGGCATTTCTAAAACGCGATTTTAAGAATACTGATTTTGACCCCTCACCGCATCCGACATCCAGTATACTATTAACAGAATCGGGAGAAATTTTAGCAAAAAGATCATCAAGCATTGAGTAAATCCACCTGTTACCGGGACTTGCTTCCATGAATGAAGTTACCGAGCTGTAATAATCTTCATACCGTTCTTTACTTTTATTGTCATCCAAAATTTGCTGTCTCCTTGCAAAGTATTGCAAATAATTGTATCATAAAACCATGTTTAGTAAAAGAAATAATATAATATTAATAGTGTCGGCTGCTGTTGGTTTGGCTATAATTATTTTTGCATTTATAAATGAAGCAAGAGCCAACAGAGAAGCGGATATTCCCTTTGCAGACCATGCTTTAACAAGGCGCGAGGTTCAGGCGGAGATTTACAGGTTAAACTGGGTAGAGCAGGAGTATTTGCCCATAAATCCTTTTTCAAGGCCGGGTACAAAGCTTGAGGAAATAAACGGTATTGTAATTCATAACATCGGCAATCCGAACACAACCGCAATGCAAAACAGGAATTTCTTTGCAAATCTTGCAGTTACGGAAGAAAGACATGCAAGCAGCAATTTTATCGTATGCCTGGACGGAGCGGTTATTCAATGTGTTCCCGTTGATGAAATTGCGTATGCATCAAACCAAAGAAATGATGATACAATTTCGATTGAAGTATGCCACCCCGATGATACAGGTGTTTTTACGAAAGAGTCATATGATGCAACAGTCCGCTTAACTGCATGGCTTTGTGCGAAATTTTGGCTGACGGCAGAGGATGTTATAAGGCACTTCGATGTGCAAGGCAAAGAATGCCCAAGATACTTCGTTGAAAACGAAGATGCCTGGATACGCTTTAAAGCCGATGTTCAAAAAGCAATAGATGAAAATAATTAAGAAATGAAAATGCAAAATGCAAAATGCAGAAATAAGAAAGCAAAATGCAGAATTGCTCGGCCTCTTGCTTTAAGTTTTTTGTAATACAATGTTTGCTGATAAAATACTCAGCTCGTCTTGAGTATATTTATCAGTAAATTCTTTTGCAAACGGGAAGTTTTTTATCTGCTCTTCCCAATTGCCGGGGCGTGATGGGTGTTCTTCGAGGATTTTAAAGCCGGCGGATTTAAAGATGCGGATAAAGTCGCTGTGGCGCAGTCTGTTAACATAATGTAATTGGGGGTTGTATTTTTTCCATTGTTTTTCTGAATAACGAAGAAAGTTATATGGAGAGATATTTTTATCTATACTGCAATAATGGTCATTGTAGTGGATTGCAAGGGAAACAATTCCCCCGGGTTTCAAAATACGATATGATTCTGCCATAATATCCGGTAAAAGTGCGGGGGATATATGTTCAAATACCTCCTGGGAGTAGATAAAATCAATTGATTCATCCGGTAATCCTGTTTTTCGCGCGTCACATGGAGCCGAAATATCAATTATTTCATCCCACTCTTTTAGCACAGAAGAACCGTCCCCTTGTGCACTTGTGACAGAAGAACCGTCCCCCTGTCTTGTTTCAAGGTGGTTGATATTTATATCGACCAGTTCTTTTCGTACGTGGTTGACTATGTCGAGAGCGATTATTTTCTCATAGCAGCCGAAGGAGCATAGGGACAGAGCTGTTGCAAGATGCCAGCCGCAGCCTATTTCATAGATAACTGCGTTTTTAGTTTCGCCGTATTTTAAAAATACTTCATGGTGGGATATTGCCTGATTATACTTTGCATCAAATGCTTCTTTTGAAAGAGGAAGGTTTTTGGTAATGTGTTTTTGAGCAAAATAATTCAAACTCTCGCTGTTTGGAAAGAGTCCGAATAATGTTTGAATTAAAGCTTTAAATCTAAAGTTCATTTCCGAATCGTAACATGAATGTAAAATGTGTGTCAAGCTTTGCATTTGCACATAAATTATGATAAAATAACCAAATCATTAAGTTGGAGCGGCAGGTGCCATGAAACAAGAAACAGGCAGTTTAATACTTTTTTTATCAAAAGCAGTTCTGCTTGCTACTGTACTTGCTGTTTATTTTTTCGGGCAAAGATTCCTTTATGCAGAACCATTGTTTTTTTTCTGGGGATATAATGTAATCTTATTGCTTTACACAGCGATTATTTACCTGATGAGCAGGATTTACACAGCGTTTAACTTTGGAAATGTAACCTTGCAGGAAATTATTCTGTCGTGGATTTTATGCCTTGTAAGTGTAAATATATTTCAATACTTTATTTTAAGCTTGCTCGCACTTGGTTTGCTTCCAGTATACGGTATTATTGTAATTACCATTGTTCAGATTGCTCTTGTAATACCGATAACTGCGTTTATCAACAAACTGTTCTTCCGGTTAAATCCGGCTCACAAGGCTGCAATTATTTACGGAAGTGCCGAGAAGCTGGACGAATATTGCAGTATTGTCACCATGCAGAGAAATAAATTCAGGGTTGATCATGTCGTATCCGAGAATGCAGAAACAAAGAGACTTCTTGATGTTATCGACAGGGCAGAATCCGTATTTTTTCTTAATATGGAGGAAAAGAAGCAGGACTGGTTATTTGAGTACTGTTATCTGCATAATAAACATACATATATTTTGCCGACGTTTTCAAGCATTCTGATAAATACTGCAAGCACGTTATGGCTTTCAAACACTCCGGTATTTTCTTTAAAAAGCCCGGAGCCCGATATGAGTACGCGGATAATAAAACGATTTATGGATATTTTAATTTCTCTTATCGGAATAATTATTTCGGGTGTCTTTATGGTTGGGATATGGCTTACCGTGAGATTATACGACAACCATCCTGCGATTTATAAACAAGTGCGGGTAACAAAAGGCGGGAAGCCGTTTACTTTATACAAGTTTCGCAGTATGCGGCCAAATGCCGAGGATGACGGTGTCCCGAGGCTTGCAGCGATGGATGATGACAGGATTACTCCGTTCGGGCGTTTTATCCGTAAAACAAGACTCGATGAGCTTCCGCAGCTTTTTAATGTGCTGTCCGGGTCGATGTCAATTGTCGGTCCGCGTCCGGAAAGACCGGAGATTGCAAAACAATATGAGGAAATATACCCTAATTTTGCATTCCGCACAAAGGTTAAAGCAGGTATAACCGGATTTGCACAGGTATACGGCAGATATAATACATCACCGGAGGAAAAACTCTTTCTGGATATTATGTACATTGAAACATTTTCAATTCTTGAAGATACTAAGCTAATGCTGCAGACAGTTAAAGTTCTGTTCCAAAACTCAAGCACGGAAGGTATTGAAGGTGACTCTACAACAGCGATGTGGAAATAAGAAATGATATCAATTTTATTAGCAACCTATAACGGTGAAAAGTACATAACACAGCAGGTCGAATCTATTTTGTCGCAAACAAATCAGGATTTTCGGCTTTTTATTTATGATGATAAATCAACCGATAAGACATTTTCTATTCTTACAGAATATGCATCAAAGTTCCCGGAGAAAATAACCGTCGTTCAAAACGACGTCAATACAGGGGGTACAAAGCTTAATTTTATGCAGATGATGGTCAGGCATAAGGATGACTATGTTATGCTTTGCGACCAGGATGATGTCTGGCTTCCGGATAAAATAGAAGTCAGCTTATCTAAAATCAAAGAAATGGAAAAAAAGTCCGGCAGTGATACACCGCTTCTGGTTCATACGGATTTGAAAGTTGTTGATGATAATCTTGATGTAATTTCATCTTCTTATGAAAAGATGTCAAACAAGGATTTTTCCGAAACCTCGGTTAATTTTGCGGTTACAATGAATAATGTCGCAGGTTGCACAGCATTATATAATAAAGCGCTTGCCGGTTATTTTACCGCTGTACCGGGCTTTTTTGTAATGCATGACTGGTGGCTTTCATTGACCGCTGCGGTTTTCGGCAAAATCGGTGCAGTAAATAAACAGCCTATTTTATACCGTCAGCACAGGGGTAATGAAAAAGGTGCAAAAAGGGTCATTTCTGCAAAATATTTTTTCTATGTGATGACACATGTAAAAACAATGACGGCAATGATTAATGATTCTTATAAACAAGCAGGAGCGTTTTTGGAAACGTACGGCAGCAAGATAAATGCAGAGAACTTGGAACTGATAAGTGCTTATGCATCAATTCCGGTGTTACCGAAATTTAAAAGACTTGGAATTGTCAGAAAATATAAAACGTATATGTACGGGAAAGCAAGAAAAGTGGCGCAATTATTTTTTCTGCTCACAGCATCAAAAAACGAAACGGGGATTTTCGGATGAAAGTTTGTGCCGGTATTGTGTTATATAATCCCGATATAAAGCGTTTAAAAAAATGTATTGATGCTGTTTATTCACAGGTTGATAGACTGATACTTATAAATAATGCATCTGATAACACGGAAGAAATAGAAAAGGAACTTAGCGAAAAAAGTTTTATTTGGATAAAAAACGAAAAAAATCTTGGTATTGCTGCCGCTTTAAATCAGCTGATAAAATATGCAGATGAAAATGACTATAAATGGGTGTTAACACTTGACCAGGACAGCATATGCGAGGACGGATTGGTTGAGAAACTGTCTGCCGTTACAGCAGAGCAAAAAGATAATTCAAATACTCCGGGTTACAGATTGACCGAAACGGACAATGATAGAGTCGCAATGGTGTCACCGCTTATTATTGACAGAGGTCTTTCCGAAATTAACCGCAAAAGAAATGAGCCTTTGCCTGTTATAGAAGATGTACCAATGTGTATAACCTCGGGATGCCTGACAAATGTCTCTGCAATACTTGCAACCGGCGGTTTTAGTGAGTGGCTGTTTGTTTATGATGTTGACCGTGAAATGTGTATACGATTGTTACGTAAAGGGTACAGGTTACTTAGAGTGAACGGTACAAGGCTTTACCATGAGCACGGACAGAAAACAGTTGTCAGAAAATTTCTTTTTAAAAAAATTGTTTATCGCAATTATTCACCGGTTAGTGTATACTACATGACAAGAAATCTGGTTTTTATGCTTAGAAAATACGGCAGCGAATATGCAAAAAACCCTATTCTGCGCAGGGTCCGTATGTACATAGCGTTTTTTGTAAAGTTTATATTTGAACCCGACAGAAAACAAAGATTAAAAGCGTTCAGGCAAGGGGTTAAAGAAGGTAAAGCAGTTTGTATAAACGATGCTCAGGGGTGAACAGATGATCCGTTTGATTAAAGATATGCAAGCTGCGAGCCGATTTTCATTTATTTGTTTTTTATTTGTTGCAGCAGCATGTGTATGCTCTGCAACAATAAATCTTATTTTACGTTTTTCTGCAGAGCTGCAAACCGGCTTTCTTGCATCGGTTAATACACTTGTTGCAATTCCGGCAAGCTTTGTTTACTTATTATTATTTATATTGCCCGGATTATTTATAGTTCATCTGCTTATTAAAAAAAATTACATAAAAAAGAAACATGTGCTGTTAATATCAATTACTTTAAGTTCATTATTGGCTTATTTAGTGTTCTGGGTTTATTTTCTCAATCATATTGCCGGAAGAGTGACTGCTTTTATTGTTATTCTTTTGTGCATTTTTCTGTTCTTTTTCCGTTTTAAATCAATAAAGGATTACATTTTTGACCCATCATTCATTAAACCGCTTACAATATGCTTTATTGTCGGATGTATGTACTCGGGTATTTTACTTTTATACGGAAGCTCGTCCGGAGATATATCTGCAATTGCAAACAACCGTTTTTTTGAAAACATGGCACATGACAATATAATACCCCGTATAGTCTTTGATATGGCATATAACGGTTCACCGCTGTATATGATTGATAACTATTGGTTTGTAAGCGACAGACCACCGGTTGCCTCTGCAATTACATTACTTTTATATCCTTTAAATATTTTTATCATGAACCCCTCCTTAATTATTCAATTTCTTGGGATGCATATACAGTTATTGTGGATTCCGGTACTCTACTGTTTATGCGATTTCTTTTCGTTATCGGGACGTATTCGCAGTTTTATCATTTTATGTGCCGTATTTTCCGGAGTTTTTCTGATTAATTCTGTTTACGTATGGCCAAAACTCTCTACGACCGTATACTTTTGTCTGGTACTATTTCTGACATTCGAACTGGCTGATGAAAAAAAGAACACAAAAAAAGCAGCGGCTTCTGCGATATTGATTGGTATTGCAACAGCGATGGCAATCCTTACACATGGCGGAATAATGTTTTCGTTTATTGCTCTTGGGATGGCGATTATAATTTGCGAAAAGAGATTTAATTTTAACTACAGAGACATATTTTACTCATTAGGCTCATTTGCGGTTATGTATTTACCCTGGCAATTGTTCAGTAGATATCAGGACCCTTCCGGAAATAAATTGCTTAAACTGATTTTCGCAGGTCCCGGAGCAGAGCATTTATCACTTACCGAAGGAGTTATGGCATATTATACACAAACCCATGTGGATCATATTTTTACCCAAAAGTTTTTGAACATTTTTGATATGTTTGTATTTGATATATGGCAGTATGCGACTCTTGAGAATATTCGGGCAATAGTATTTGCAAAATCTATTGCAACAGCTGCTGTATTAAATGTGTTTTTAGTTATTGCAGTTTTGTATTTCTTATATCGTTTTTGCTTTAAAAAGGAGCGGCTCTGTTACAAACACCGGGTTATTTTATGGTTTACCATTTTATCCTTTACAGTTTGGCCATTGTTGATGAACACCGGAGCAATTTTATATCAAGGGTCTTATTTTAACCTTGTCTTGTTATTTTTGGTGATTGCTTTCGGAGTTAAGTACTCAAGCAGATATATTGCAATTCCGGTTTTTATAATAAATATCATTATGTTTATTTTTACATTTGTACTTTATAGATATCAATCAATAGAGCAAGGGTTTTCGCATATGAATGTAAGCATGCTGGCTTTAACGCTATTGTCATTTGTTTTATTATTCGCATATTTTTACTTTTATGGCAGCGATAAAAAGCCGGAAGAAAATAATCTCGAAAAGAGCAGTGATATACTATGATAAAAATTTCGTATGTTATCCCCTGTTACGGGTCGGAATCAACAATAAAATCTGTTGTGGATGATGTTAAGGCAGTTATTTCAACAAGGTCCGGCGAGCTGGATTATGAAATAGTGCTTGTTAACGATTATTCTCCTGATGATGTTTGGGATGTAATATTAAAACTATCAAATGAAAACCCGAAAATAAGAGGATTTTGCCTTTCGAAGAACTTCGGGCAGCATGCGGCTTTAATGGCGGGATATAAAAAAGCAACGGGAGATATTATTATATCACTCGATGATGACGGTCAGACGCCTGCAAGCGAATCATTGATACTCATTGATAAAATTAATGAAGGGTACGATGTTGTATACGGAAGATACCGCAAGAGAAAGGACAGCAGCTTTCGTAAATTCGGCACCTATGTGAATAAAAAAATGGCGGAAACGCTTGTAGGCAAACCGAAAAATGTTGAAATAACCAGTTTTTATGCACTTAAACGTTATGTTGCACTTGAGATGGTGAAGTATGAAAACTCATACCCTTATATTCATGGTTTGATTTTCCGCACAACAAGTAATTGTGTTAATGTTACTATTGAACATGAGCACAGAGTAACCGGGAAATCGGGATATACTCTCTCCAAGCTGCTTTCGCTTTGGCTCAACGGGTTTACGTCGTTTTCCGTAAAACCGCTTCGGATAGCAACGGTAATGGGGTTCATTTGTTCGTTTATCGGGTTTATTTTTATTATTTATACTATTATTGAGCGGATTTTGAATCCCGGGCTTCCTGCGGGCTATGCAATCACCATATCAATACTCTTGCTGGTCGGTGGTATAATAATGGGAATGCTTGGGATTATAGGTGAATATATCGGAAGGTTATATATAAGTATTAACAAAGCACCGCAATACATAATTAAAGACTCAACCGATAGGGAATAAAACTGCGAAGAGAAATAAAGTTTTATAATAAAAAACCGTAAATGAGGTCATTTGCGTAATTTGTTATCATTAATAAAACTGTAGATTACATGGAGGGTACGATGGTTCGTATCGGGGTTATATGCCCGTCGGAGATTGCGCTAAGGCGTTTTATGCCGGCTTTAATGAAAAATAAAAATTTTGTGTTTGCCGGCATAGCATATGCAAATGCAGATAATTTTTGCTTTCCACCGGACATGGATGAAGCAAAGCGGCAGAGTATTTTAAACGGTGAAAAAGAAAAGGCGCAAGTATTTATTGATAACTACGGCGGGGAGATATTTCCAAGTTATGAAGCAATAGCGGTATCGCCCGGTATTGACACATTATATATTCCGCTACCGCCTGCGCTGCATTATAAATGGGCGAAAATTGCTTTGGAAAACGGGAAGCATGTGCTGCTTGAAAAACCGGCGACCCTTGAACTGTCACAAACACAGGATTTAATTTCCATTGCGAAAAAGCAATCGCTTGCTCTTCATGAGAACTATATGTTTGTTTTTCATAATCAGATTGAACATATCAGCTCTCTGATAAAAAACGGTATCGTTGGAGATGTACGTTTATACCGTATATCCTTTGGTTTTCCGAAAAGAGAAGCAAATGATTTTCGTTACAACAAAAAACTCGGCGGTGGTGCATTATATGATGCGGGCGGGTATTTAATTAAATATGCGTCTATGCTTCTTGGGGACAGTATTAATCTTGCTTATTCAAACATGAATCATACAGAAGAGTTTGATGTTGATATTTACGGCTCGGCTGCTTTTGTAAATGACAAAGGCGTTACAGTACAGGCTGCCTACGGGATGGATAATGAATACCGCTGTGAGCTTGAAGTTTGGGGAAGCAAGGGGATGCTTACAACGGGCAGGATACTCACGGCACCGGAGGGTTTTGTTCCGGAGGCTGTCATTAAAGCCGGAGGCAAGGAAGAGATTATCAAACTGCCTTCGGATGATGCATTTGCGAAATCCATCGAATGGTTTAAAAAGTGTATAGCATCCGAAGAAAAAAGAGAAACCGGATATGGTGATATAAGTCTTCAAGCTTCACTATTGGAAAAGTTTCTTAGATCAGCAACGAAAAATCTCATAAAATAACTCTGTCACTGCATCCGGGAAGACAGTATATATTTATAAAGCTGGTGTTTTGCATGAAAAAAAAGATATGTATAATCGGTGCAAACAGTTATATTGCACGCAATATGGTTTATGTATTAAATAACCGTTATGCCGGTTATGATATTTTGCTGTATGATTATCAGGATTCTTTTGCTGACGGTGCATCGGGTTACAAGAAAATCAATGTTTTGTGTACAGAGTCGATTCAAGAGATAGACCTTGATGTTGATTTGGTTTTTGTTTTTACGGGTAAAACAGGCACTGCAGTAGGATTCGACGAATATGAATCCTTTATAGATCTCAACGAAAAGGCTTTGTTGAATATTTTATCTGAATATCACAGGCAAAAATCAAAAGCGAAAATTATCTATCCGTCTACACGGCTCGTTTATAAAGGGCTTGCAGGGCAGTTGAAAGAGGATTCGGAAAAAGAATTCAAAACAATTTATGCGGTCAATAAATATGCAAGTGAGCAGTATCTGAAAATATACTCATCGGCATATGGGGTGAGGTATTGTATTTTTCGTGCATGTGTTCCTTACGGTTCATTTATACACGGGGCTTCGTCTTACGGAACTGCAGAATTTATGCTCGGGCGCGCTCAAAAAGGAGAGGAGATTGTTCTTTTTGGAGACGGCAGCGCAAGGCGTACGTTGACATATATTGAGGATTTATGTGAAAGCATGATTTTAGGTGCATTATCAACGTCTTGCGAAAATGATGTATTTAACATCGGAGGCGAGGATTACAGCCTTAATGAAATGGCTTCTTTGATTGCGGATAAGTATGGTGTCCCGGTTAAATATGAAGACTGGCCGGAAATGGCACTAAAGGTTGAATCCGGCGATACGGTTTTTGATTCGGGGAAGCTTGACGGTATTATTAAATACAATAGAAATATGACATTTAAAGACTGGCTGCGGATATCCCCGAAGCTATAATAAACGTGAAAATATAAGCCGGGGCGTAATTTGCTGAAATACTATAGTATATGTTATACTGCCGTATAAAATAATGGAGGTTGTTAATGAAAGGTATTATTCTGGCGGGCGGAGCGGGAACAAGGTTATATCCGCTTACACGGGTTACAAGTAAGCAGCTTTTGACCGTATATGATAAACCGATGATTTTTTACCCGCTTTCCACATTAATGCTTGCGGGGATTAAAGATATACTGATAATTTCCACACCCGAAGACCTGCCGAACTTTGAAAGGCTCTTAGGTGACGGTAATGATCTTGGCTTAAGTTTTTCATACAAGGTACAACCTTCACCCGACGGTCTGGCTCAGGCATTTATTCTCGGAGAAGAGTTTATCGGAAATCAATCCTGTGCAATGGTGCTTGGAGATAATATATTCTACGGTAACGGGTTTTCGGGTATGCTTCAAAAAGCGGCGGCAAAGGAAACCGGAGCAACTGTGTTCGGATATTATGTAGATGACCCTGAAAGATTTGGTGTTGTGGAGTTTGACCGAAACGGTCAGGCAATAAGTCTTGAAGAAAAACCCTCAAAACCGAAGTCGAATTATGCTGTAACAGGGCTATATTTTTACGATAATAAATGTGTAGAATATGCAAAAAATCTAAAACCCAGCGCAAGAGGTGAGCTTGAAATTACAGACCTTAACCGTATATATCTGGAAAACGGAGCACTTGAGGTGACAACGCTCGGGCGCGGATTTGCCTGGCTTGATACGGGAACAATAGACAGTCTTATGGATGCATCAAACTTTATAATGGCAGTAGAAAAAAGACAAAGCATAAAAATCTCGGCAATAGAGGAAATTGCATACCGTATGGGGTTTATCGACATAAAGCAACTCGAAAGGCTTGCTGACGGATATGGGAAATCACCTTATGGTGAGTATTTGATGAAAGTTATAAGCGGCAGGATAAAATGAAAGTAACAGAAACCAAAATTAAAGGTGTTTATATTATTGAACCGCAGGTGTTTGGTGATGCGCGCGGTTGGTTTATGGAGACTTACAGTAAAATCAAAATACCGCAGATTGATTGCGATTTTGTGCAGGATAATCAATCATTTTCGGCCCAAAAAGGCACACTTCGCGGTATCCATTTCCAAAAACCGCCGATGGAGCAGGCAAAGCTTCTCCGATGCACAAGAGGCGCTGTTATGGACGTTGCAGTAGACCTGCGTCCCGATAGTCCGACATATAAACAGTGGGTAAGTGTAGAGCTTTCAGCTGAAAACAAGAAACAGCTTTTTATTCCGAGAGGTTTCGGTCACGGTTTTATAACTCTGACGGATGATACCGAGTTTATATATAAAACTGATAATTATTACAGCCCTGAACACGACTCGGCGATTTTATGGTCAGACCCGGAAATAGGAGTTGATTGGGGCACGGATAATCCGGTCGTATCCGAAAAGGATGCAGCAGCATTGCCGCTGAATGAACTAAATGGATAGAAGAGATAAAATAATAAGCAAATGCAACTTAAACGGTGCCGGTCTGGAAATAGGGCCGAGTATCAATCCTGTTGTTCCGAAATGCGACGGGTATAATATAGAAACCATTGACCATACCGATAAAAAAGGATTAATTGAAAAATACAGCTCGCATGGGATAAATCTGGATAAAATTGAAGAAGTTGATTATGTTTGGAATGGTGAATCATATAAAGAATTGACCGGTAAGATAAACCATTATGATTATATAATCGCTTCTCATGTGATAGAGCATACATGCGATTTAATAGCTTTTCTTTGTGATTGTTCAGAGCTGCTTAATGAAAACGGGGTATTGTCTTTAGTTATACCGGACAAAAGATTCTGTTATGATTATTTTCGCCCGGTAACATGTATTTCACAGGTGATTGACCGTCATTTAAGCAAATGCACCTTTAATTCACCCGGGAGTGTGTATGATTATTACAGCAGTGTATGTTTTTGCGGTGATAATCTGGCGTGGGAAGGGCTTCACCCGCCGTTTGATGTGGGTTTGGCGTATGATACATCGGATGCAAAGGAAGCTTACTTAGAAGTTTTAAACAATGAAAAATATATTGATATACATAATTGGGTATTTACAAAAAACTCATTTGAACTTATTATCCATAACTTAAATTGTCTGGATTTAATTGATTTAGTTGTTGCGGAAAGCTTTGATACAAAAGGACACGAGTTTTATGTCTCTCTGGTCAAGCGGGATGTTCCCTTTCAGAGCAGCAAAGAGGAACGCTTAAGGCTGACACTTAATGCAAAAAATGAACTTGAACCCGGTGAACCGGATAAATATTCCACAGAAAAGATAAATGGTCTAAAAGAATACATAGATAAGCAATATGAAACAATCAAAGAACAAAAAGAACAAATTGCAGCTCAAAATGAACAAATAGAAAATATATACAAATCAAAAACTTACAAAACCGGAGAAAAAATACAAAAAATATACAGAAAGTTTGTACCGGGGAAAATCCGGTAAGATATAGGAGATGTACTGATGAAAATACTTGTAACCGGTGGAGCGGGGTTTATAGGCGGGAATTTTATACATGATACTTTAATTAATTATCCCGATGATGAAATTATTTGTGTTGATAAGCTTACTTATGCAGGAAATATGGAAACTCTTGCATCTGCTGCGGACAATAAGAATTTTCATTTTGAAAAAGCGGATATAGCCGATACTGCAGCAATAAGGGGAATCTTTGAAAAATACCGCCCGGACTATGTAATTAATTTTGCTGCGGAGAGTCATGTTGACAGAAGTATCACGGACCCCGGGGTTTTCCTAACGACAAACATACTTGGAACACAGGTTCTGCTGGATGCTTCAAAGGAGTTTAATGTCAAAAGATACCATCAGGTATCAACCGACGAGGTTTATGGTGATTTACCGCTTGACAGACCCGACCTGCTCTTTACCGAGGAAACACCGATTCATACCTCAAGCCCTTATTCGGCATCAAAGGCAGGTGCGGATTTGCTTTGTCTTGCATACGTACGCACATTTAAAATGCCGATAACCATTTCCAGATGCAGCAATAATTACGGTCCGTACCATTTTCCCGAAAAGATGATACCTCTTATGCTCATAAACGCAATGCAGGATAAACCTCTTCCCGTATACGGAAAAGGTGAAAACGTCCGCGACTGGTTATATGTAATCGACCATTGCCGGGCGATAGACCTTATAGTACGCAAAGGTACTCCGGGAGAAGTTTATAATATCGGCGGGCATAATGAGAGAACAAATATTGATGTTGTAAAAACCATTCTGCATCAGCTTGGAAAACCCGAATCACTCATTAACTATGTCAAAGACCGTCCCGGTCATGATATGAGATATGCAATAGACCCGGCAAAAATCAACAATGAGCTCGGTTGGCTGCCGGAAACCAAATTTGAGGCCGGTTTAAGTAAAACAATTGAATGGTATAAGAATAATAAAAACTGGTGGCAAAATGTTCAAGATGGCGAGTATACAAAGTATTATGAAATGAATTACGGGAATAGAAAATAACACAAGAGAACCGTCCCCCCTGTGTTATAAACGGAGATAATAATGATACTTGTAACGGGAGCTGCGGGGCAGCTTGGAGCTGATATTGTTTCAGAACTAAAAAAGCGTGATATTAAATATATTGGCATCGATATTGCAGACCTCGATATTACTGATAATAAAGCGGTCGATGCTTATATAAAAGAGAAAAAACCGGAGTGCATCATACATTCGGCAGCATATACTGCCGTTGATAAAGCCGAGGATGAACCGGAGTTGTGTTTTAAAGTAAATGCAGAAGGTGCCGGAAATATCGCAAAGGCTTGTAAAGAAATTGATGCAGAGATGATTTATATCAGTACCGATTACGTTTTTGACGGTGACGGAGACAAACCATATGAAACCGATGCGGTCAAAGCTCCGGTTTCTGTATACGGAAAGAGTAAGCTTATGGGAGAGGAGGCTGTATCAAGTGAGCTCTATAAGTATTACATTGTCAGAATCTCCTGGGTATTCGGAAAACACGGCAATAATTTTGTCAAAACAATGCAACGCCTGTCCGGGACTAATGATAAGTTAAATGTAGTCAGTGACCAGATTGGAAGTCCGACGTATACGACAGATTTGGCTGTGCTTCTTTGTGACATGGTTTTATCGGGAAAATACGGAGAGTATCATGCCACAAATGAAGGGTATTGCTCATGGGCAGAGTTTGCAGACGAGATAATGCTGCAAAGCGGGAGCGAATGTAAAATAAACCCGATTCCTTCCGAGCAGTATCCGACAAAGGCGGTAAGACCAAAAAATTCGCGCTTGTCAAAAGTAAGCTTGGATAAAGCAAGTTTCTCAAGGCTTCCGGAGTGGCAGGATGCACTAAAAAGATATTTGAAGCAATAAATGGGGTAACTATGAATCTCACCGCAAAATTAAACACTTTTGTAAAAATATTTAAATATGAAAAACATAAAATGCTAAGTTTAATTATAGTATTTTTGTGTTCCTTAACGATTGCGGTTTTATTTGAACGCTATAACAGCTTATCCTTCCCGTATATTTGGAGTTTAATCGGAACTTCACAGCTTTTTACGGAGTTTTTTAGTTTTTCTGACATTTTTTCTTTATTTTTTCTATATAGATTTATATTATTTTTTAGTATTACATTTTTTATTTTACTGCACTTTATTATTAATATATCGGTATTTTATGATATCGTTTACAGATACAGATATCTTATAGCTGTATTGCTATTTTTAGTTTTAGTGATAAATAAGGTTCATTTTTCGTCTGTTGCTATGTTTAATGCATATATTCAACCGGGATACGGATCGGATTTTATTAATCCTTTTTTTAATAATCCGCACCCGATACGCAGTGACGAATGGCTTGTTACGACTCCGGTACAATTATCCGCCGGGTTCGGCACAGAGCCGCTTGGGCGCTTTAATGACGTGCTGCGGGGTACCGCAACGGTTAATATGCCCAATGGTGTAGCCATTAATCTGGCTTCGCTTGCGTTTCCGATGAGTCTTTTCTATATTTTCGGAGCGGAATATTTTGTCAGCGCACGGTGGGTTGGTTTTCTGATAATAACATTTATGGTCTCGTTTGAGTTTTCATATATTATATCGGGAAAAAAACGTCTGATCGGTGCGGTTGGTGCATGCCTTATTACGTTCTCGCCGTTTTTCCAGTGGTGGTCATATGTATATTTTATAACCTCGGGACTTGGTGCTCTCGTTTGTTTGTATTATTTCATTAACTCGGAAACAACTCTTAAGAAACTGTTGTTATCCTTTGGTGTTGTAATGTTTATTTCACAGTTTATTGTCACCTTATATCCTGCATGGCAGGTTCCTGCAGGATATTTGTATTTCGGTATTGCCGTTTGGATGGTAGCGGCAAATTGGAACAAAGTAAAAACGTTTAAGAAAATCGACTATGGAATTATTGCTCTTGGGATTGTGTTGATTGCAACTGTCGTAGGAACATATGTTTTATATTCGCGCGAATATATTGAAGCGATTTCAAACACAGTTTATCCGGGCACAAGAATCAGCACCGGCGGAGAGCTTAGTATTCGTGATTTTGCAAACAGAACAATTCTCGGCGGGATATTCGGACCGCTTGAGGCATCAAGAGTTGTAACGGGTGGTTCAAATGTCTGTGAGTTCGGTGGGTTTTTTACACTTTTCCCGGTACCCTTACTTTTTGTTTCATATATGATTATCAAAAAACGTGTGCCTGATTTTCTAAGTATTTTTCTGATTGCTTTTTCTTTAATACTCGGATCATATGTGTTTATCGGATGGCCCGAATGGCTTTCTAAACTAACACTTATGTCGTTTTCTATTTCAACACGCGCTATTGATATAATAATATTTGCTCAGGTGTTTTTATTAATCCGTGCGATGTCGAGATTTACAAAAGTATCCGAAGAGGAAAATAACCGCCTGAAAACAGGATTACTTGCATGGTCGACAGTTATCGGGTTTTGTATGATAATAATTGTAGAAAGACTTGCGAGAAAAACGTTTATTATTCTTCCCGACCCAATATACCCCGGTTATCTGATTGCATCTTTTATTGGATTTACTGCAATTATCTACAGTTTGCTTGATTTTCAACGGAATAAAAAAATCTTTACATTTGCCTGTTTATATATGATTATTCTGTCCTGCATTACATGGTTTAATATTCACCCGATGTCAAAGGGGCTCGATGTGATATATTCAAAACCGCTCAGTGCAAAAATTTCCGAGCTTGCAACCGATACCGATGAAAAATGGGTTTCACTGCAGGGCATTGTCGGGTCGTCTTATCTTATTGCAAACGGAGCTTCAACAATTACATCCGTAAACATATATCCAAATCTCGACCTTTGGTATAAACTTGACCCTGACAGGATTTATGAAAATGAATATAACCGGTATGCGGTAATTACTGCAGAGCTGACAGGAAATAAAACAAGCTTTGCACTTCATGCAAGCGACCATATGCATATTAAACTCTCGTATGATGACTTAAAGCAGGCAGGTGTAAAATACATCCATACGACAGGGTGGCTTGATTGGAGAGATGATATTAAGTTCGATTTAATATATAATGAGGGTGGCGCAAGGATTTATTCCGTTAATTATGAAGATTGAATTAATGTGTTAGTTTTAAGCTGAAATGGAAAGGGTTTATTTAATGACAGGTAGGATTATAATATTTTTATTAACTTTTATCGGAGCAGTATTTTTGCTTACAACGACTGCTTCCGCTTATATCGACCCTGCGACGACTGCGATGCTGACGCAGATAATTGCGGGTGCATTTATTACGCTGGGGGTTGTGTTTGGCGTGTTCCGGCGTAAAATAATAATGTTCTTTAAGAACATGAATGTTAACCGCATTAAAAGGAAAATTGAACGGGAAGCAGAAAAACAAAACAAAAATAAAGAAAACAGTCAGGATATCAAACAACCCGATACTAATGGCTCAAATGGCGAGGAGTAATTCAAATTGGCAAGCAAAATAAAACAATTGTTTCCGGATAAACAAAAAACGATAACGATTTTATCATTATCGTTTGTTTCCGCTTTTATGATATTTATATATACACCTCTCGATATTTACCTGCATAACCCGGTGGATTTTATTGTCGGTTGGAAGTTCTTATTGCCTCCGTTACTTCTTGTTTTTTTAATATTCTTTATTCTGCTCAGTGCATTGTTTTTTATTATATGGCGTTTTAAGCTGACAGCCGGTATTGTTATTCACGCGTTTTTATTTGCATCGATAATTTTTGCAAGATTCGGACTGAATCTGTTTTCGGCTTCATATATTTATATGCTTATTTTTACTGTTTTAGCTGCAGTCTTATGGACACTTCTTATTAATAAGTGCAATGCGGATGCTTTGGACATTTCGGTTCTTTTAGTGTGGGGGTTAATTATCGCCGCATATCTTCAGACATTGTTTTTAAACGGAAATATGATAGAAATAAGGGGAGTACAGACAACATATAGTGACCGTTCGCTTTATAATATTTTAAACATGCTTTTATGGGTTGTTGTCATACTTATACCGCCTTGTATATATGTTTTACTGCTGATGAAAAAGAAAATATTCCGGTTTGAAAAAGCACTCGTACTTTCGGTGATTGCATTTGCTCTAATGCAGGCGACAGGGCTTGTTACGGCAGCGATGTCTGCAGATTTGCCAAAAGGGTATGACGAGGGTGATTTAAGATATAAGTCATATGAAAACCTTACAAGGTTTAATAAGGATAAAAATATCATGGTTTTTGTTCTTGACCGTCTGGATGTCGAATATATGAAGGATACTCTGGAGGAATATCCGCATTTATATGAGAAGCTCGACGGGTTTACTCACTTTGAGGATAATATGACTGAGTATATGGACACGTTCCCGTCTGTTACCGCATTTTTGACACAGTATTATTACGAGCAGGGACAGTCTCTCGGTGAATACTGGGAAAAAGCCTGGAGTCTGCACGGGTATATTGATACGCTGATAGATAACGGCTTTTATACCAATTTATATCTCGACTATACATCAACATATGATGACCTTGAGCAGATAGAAGAAAGAACAAATAATTTACAGGAGCTAAAAAGACTTGATGTAAATCCCGGCGGGTTTGTTGACATAACAACACGGCTTTCGCTTGGCAGATCTGCACCGTATTTGATGAAAAATCTTTTTCTCGCAAATGTCGGACCAAACTTCGGGAACGGGTTTTTCGTTTTTCCAAAGTGGGCTCAGGACCTTGTTATCGGAATGCATTCGGATTTAAAGTTTCTGTCATATATTAAGCAAAATGAGTTTTCGGCAGATGTAGAGGAAAGTACTTTTACTGTTAAGCACTTCAACTGCTCTCATGTACATGGACACAGGGATAACCCGGCTTCTTACGGTTATCATTTTGATGATGAAAGCGGTACTATAAAATTAGGCGGCAACACGATTGACAGTACCAGGGCGTTTTTTGAGATATTAGACACTTATTTTAATTATATGAAAGAATTAGGTGTTTACGATAATACTATGATCATTATGCTCGCTGACCATGGAGCTGACAGGGTTATCAGAGAGGGTGACCCGAGCTTTGAGAGGCTTGCAAAAAGAACGGGAAGCTTGCTCATTAAACCGTTCGGCAGCACAGGCAGATTACAGATTGACACCAAAACAGAGCTTTCCAATAAATATCTCGGAGCAAGTGTTTTGGAAGCTGCGGGGTTACCGGACCTTAAGACCGGTCTTTCATATTTTGACTTAATTAACGGTGCAGAGCCGCCTGTACGTATCATGTACGGCACAGAGCAATGGATATTACCATGGGCAGAGCAAGGCTCATCAGCAGTCCTTAATATATACGGCATCTATGAAGTATCCGGAGACGCAAATAAAGACGAAAATTGGGCTTTAATACCCATAAATTGACGAAATATACAGTTTTTAAACATAGAGCAGGTTCATTATATTTGGTTTTCCAATATATAATGAACCGAATATTATGTTTATATAAATTATTAAATCAGACAATTATACTATTGATTAATCTTCTCAAGAGCGTCACTTAATGATAAACCTTCTTTTAAAAGCTCATTAAACTGTTCAATAGTTTCTTGCTTTCCTTGTTGTATTCCCTCTTCCAGGGCGGATTCTCTCAGGACTCGTTTTTCCGCCTCTGCATCGTACTCCCAGTTCAACATCATTGACACCTCCAAATAATGCTCTGTCAGAAAATCTGACAAGACACCTGTATTTATGCATAAATCAATGGCTGTAACTATTGCTATGTCCCTTGACATTCCATTTGATTGATTTTTACGTATTTCTTCAATTAGATATGCATACCCTTGTAAAGTTAAACTCCGGTTAAGTGAATTATCACCACTGCCAAGATTGATATTTATTATCTCTGCGATTAGTTCCATTGATGGGTTTACATTTTGTACCAGAAATGCATCAGACAATTTTATTTTATTTATTGTGAGCTTTTGCTTACCGTTATATAATATATAGAACTTCGGTGCCGGAATCTTAACCTGTGCAGTGTTATATAACTTGTTCCTATCTAATACATGCAAGTAGAGTATATCTGTAATATATGATAACAACCTTAAAGGCATATTTGCCGATAATGTGCTTTGATGCTCAAAGAAAATAATTAACTGGTTATCTATACACGCTGCTAAATCGTTGTATTTTGCCAATATTTCATTTGATTCGAAGGTTGTGACCAAAGTGGTATCGGGTAACTGCTCATTTGCAACCGCATTATATAATTCTAAAAACCTTTTGCTGTCACTGAACAGAGTGCGAAATAGTGTATCTTTATATTCCCTTCCTGATTTTTGTGTTAATGAATTATCCATAACAGAACCAACCTTTCAAATTATATCATAAATCCTTAAATATGAGAACAAAATTAGTATTAACAACCGTAGTACTACCGTATCATGACATTAAAAAACTGTCCATAAACACAAAAGTTGTAAAAATTGTGGATTTTTACAACTTTTGTGTTTATATATATAATTTTTTATGTGACAAATTCTACATTTTCGGTGCAAATAAAGAAAAATTCAAGAAATTTGATTTTTTTTCAAAACATTGAAATATTATATGCAAATAATATCCATAGAGCAAATAAATTATGAGAAAATTGTTGATTTTCTTGGAATTCAAGTTTATAATTTATATTAGGAAACGAAAGTGCCTCGCTGAGCATCTTTGATGTCATATATGACATAAAGCTTCAGCGGCAGGCGAGAAGTGTTGAAGCCACTCCCCGCCCTGTATACGTAAAATGACTACGTACACAATAGCTTAATCGCTACACCATATGACTATTATATGATGTATTGCACACAGGTGCAATAGTATCTCATTTATAGTTAGTTGTGTTGCACATAATATGCTGTGTATGTAAGCTGCGTTAAGACGCTGTACAAACGTACCCGGCATTTTTCGTTTCCAATATAAAAGAACCACCCAGGTCTGATTTTATATAAATAAATGGTTAGTTGAAACTGGGTGGTTTGTAAGGATAAAAATATTGGAAAATGAAGAAATTAAAGTTGCTATTATTATTCCATCTCTTGAACCGGGAAATAGACTAATACAACTGTTAGAAAATTTACATGAGACCTTAAAAAAGCAAGAAAATTCAAATATACTTGTAGCTCTTATTATTGTTGACGATGGCAGCGGATCTGAGTATTTACATCTATTTAATAAAGCGCAAGAAAAGTACAATTGTATAATATTAAAGCACGCTGTAAATTTCGGGAAAGGCCGTGCATTAAAAACAGCGTTTAATTATTATTTGTTGAATTATCTTGATTATCATGGAGTTGTCACAGCAGACTCTGATGGACAACATACAGCACAGGATATTATTAAATGTATATATAAACTTTCCGGTAGTTGCGAACTAATTTTAGGTTGCCGTGATTTTAACAGTAAAAATATTCCATTTAAGAGCTTAATTGGAAATAGATTAACAAGAAGCATAGTATATTTTTTATGTGGTTTAAAAGTGAAAGATACTCAAACCGGACTTCGTGCAATATCAACTGAAATGATTAAAAAAGTTATTTTAGTTTCCGGAGAAAGATTCGAATATGAAATGAATATGCTAATTGAATGCAATAATAGTAAAACGAAAATTGAAGAAGTATCTATTGAAACTATTTATTTGGATAAAAACAAAGGAACACATTTTAACCCTTTGCTTGATTCAATAAGAATTTATAAAACTTTTGTGAAGTATATATTATCAGCTGTTTCATCGTTTTTGCTGGATATCGGGTTTTTTGCTGTAATCTTATGCTTAACTAAAGGAATTTTTGCTTCATATATACTTTTTTCCACGATTTTAGCAAGGATTATCTCTTCGTTTTATAATTATCTTGTTAACAAAAATATTGTTTTCTCAGGAAAAAATCAAAAAAGTACATTCCTAAAATATTATAGTTTGGCAGCAGTAATAATGTTGGTCTCAGGTGTGTTCACCGCATTAATATTTAATTTTTCATTTCTTAATGAAGTTAGCTCAAAAATACTTATTGATACAGTTTTATTTCTGCTTAGCTATTATATTCAGAAAAGATTTATATTTTAATTAATTCAAGGAGAGTCGTTCATGGATTTATTTATTATTTTCTTAGTTTTATCTGTTATTTCTTCAGCACTTGCACAACTATTAAAATACAGATTTGAACAAACAATTGCTATAACATGTTTTTCAATTATAGTAATTTTATATGTCTTTGGGTTATTTAGGATTATGCTTTTCGGGTATTACTTTATTCTTGCAGTAAGCGTAGTTGCTCTCGGTGTATGTGTGTGGAATATTTATATAAAAAAGTTCATTTTGAATAACATATTTACGCCCGGATTTGTTGTCTTTTGTCTTTTGTATGTCTTTTTTTGCTACGTACACAGAGATAGAATATTAATATACTGGGATGAATTTTCTCATTGGGGATTAGTTGTGAAAAATATGTATATGCTCGATGCTTTTGGAAATCATCCGTATGCAACAACAGCGTTTCGCGGTTATCCGCCGGGTTCTGCACTATTCCATTATTTCTGGATGAAAGTGAGCGGTTATAACGAGTCTAATTTTTATATAAGCATGGGTGTACTCGGTTCATCATTATTATTGCCGATTTTTAAGAACATTACATGGAATAATTTTAAAGTAATACCATTAGCTGCATTATTCGTATTTATCCTTCCTGTATTTCCCTTTAACTATTTCTATACTGAAGTTTATGTTGATGCACTTCTTGGAATTCTTACTGCGTATATATTATTCTCATATTTTACAGAAAAAAATTACGATTTTTCTTTTTATATTAATATTATTCTTGCATTTGCTGTATTAACCATTGTAAAAGCATCAGGGTTTGGGCTTGCATTAATTGCGGCTTTAATAATTATTATTGACTTAATAAATAAAGCCTATAAATCAAGAAATGATAAGAAATATATTTCAGAAAATGGTATAAGGATAAAAACTATTTTACTGCGATTTTGGAAGTCGAGAACTTTTCTAATTTCCGCTATTGTTTTGATTACTCCAATATTAGTTAATTTTTCATGGAGTATTTACCGAAATTTCACAAACACAGCATATGCATGGTCTGCTGTAAGTGATATGACATTAAGTGCAGTTATTGAGTTTATCAAAGGCAATGGAGAGCCTTATCAATACATTGTTCTAAATAGGTTTATTGGATCTTTAATGTTTGGAGTCAGTTCTTTGTACTTTACATATTTTCAAAATGCATTAATTCTTGCGGCGATTCTTTTGATCTGGATAATGAAAAGTAATAACTCGGAAAAAAATAACCTTATAAGCGCCTCCGTCGGAATTTTTTGCGGATGGATTCTATATGCAATTTCTTTGGTTGTAATATATCTATTTGCTTGGTCAGATTTTGAAGCGGTCGTATTAGCTTCGTTTAGCCGATACATGAACACATACTTTACAATAATAATATGTATGTTTTGTTGTCTTTTCATATTTTATACAAATGAAAAAAGTATCAGTAAAAACAAGAAATTTGCATATCTCGCAATTTTACTTTCTGTTTTCTTATTTTTATTTGATTTAGGAGTAGTACTTCGTTTACTGGACCCACCTACAGATGGTGGGCGTGGAAATGTCACAATTTCAAAAATATCTTCAATGGAATTTGATTATAAGGATGATAGAATTAACTACATAGCACAAAATTCTGAGGGTCTTCATTATTGGATGGCAAGATATGAAATGACACCAATTGAGATAAGTGAATATATGTTATGGAGTATTGGAACACCATATTATGACGGAGATATCTATACAAGAAACATAACGCTAAATGAATGGTTAGATATCTTAAGAAGAGATTATACATATGTTTATCTGGAATACATCGACGAACAGTTTGTCACTCAGTTTGGCGGAGCATTTGAAAATGTCGGGCAAATTCAAAATAATTCATTATATAAAGTTACAGAACAAAATGGTCAAATTATCCTAGTATATGTAGATATATGATCTGCTGTCATACATGATTTTATGTAATTGTAACAATTTGTAAAAAAATGTAGAAAAAATGTAATTTTGGGGTTGACATAATAACATTGAGTGTATATAATTCATTTTCTCAGCGCAAATTTTACGTTTACATAATAACATAAAAGGGGTATTTATGATGAAGATGAGATCAAAGAGGCTGATTAGTCTCGCAATTGTGCTGGTACTGCTGACGGCAATGGTAGTGCCTGTTGCATCTGCGGCACCTGCATCACCGGTGACCGGCTGGGAAAGACAAGGCAATTCATGGGTCTATTATGAAAGTAGTCAGATGTTAAAAGGTGGCCCGCATCTAATTGGAGGAAGTTGGTTTTACTTCAATCCGGCTAATGGAGTAATGGCAACAGGATGGCAGTTCATTAATGGAGGATGGTATTTTTTCCATGCAAACGGTGTAGCGGCAACAGGTTCATTAGTTATTGACGGTGTAAGTTATGTTTTTGGCAGTAATGGCAGGTTGTTTTCACAAATGGCAAATGTCAGAAACGGCTGGTTTCAGCAAAATGATATATGGTATTATTATAGAAACGGTAGCTTACAGTTTGGTTGGCATCTTATTGATGGATCCTGGTTTTATTTAATACCCGATTCAGGAAGAATGGCTACAGGTTGGCATAATCAGGGTGCAACAAGATATTATCTGCACGACAATGGAATTATGGCGACAGGTTGGACACAAATCGGAGCTCACTGGTATTATTTCCATCCGTCAACAGGAGCGATGCTTACTGATTGGATTTCAATAGGCAATGCTCGTTATTACTTAAATCCGACAACCGGAATTATGGCTACCGGAACTGTTACTATAAATGGCAGCAGGCAGGATTTTGACGGAAACGGTGTTTGGCAGGGTCAAGCTGTCGATAGATTTAACGGTTGGTATTTTGAGGATAATGTTTGGTATCATTTTCTAAACGGCGTTATGGCAATAGGATGGCGCGCAGTTGATAATATTTGGTACTACTTTAATGCTAACGGTGTTATGCAAACGGGTTGGCTTACCCTTGATACAGGAACATATTTCCTTCATGATTTCGGAGGAATGGAAGCAGATTGGCTGCTTCTGGGCGGTTTCTGGTATTACTTTGGTCCATCCGGCGTAATGGTAACAAATAACTGGGTATTTTGGGGAGGCAACTGGTATTTCCTTCTACCTAACGGAAGAATGGTAACAGGTGACTTCACTACACCCGACGGAGTATTAAACAGATTTAATGCCACCGGTGCATGGACAGGATCAGTCAGCGGCGGTTCTTCAGCACCAACCGGCGGCGGCAGCACCGGATCCGGAAGCACACAAAGCGCCGGCGGTAACTGGGTACTTGAAGGCAACACATGGTATTATGTTATTAACGGAGTAAGACAAACAAGCTGGGTATTTGATGGTGGTTACTGGTACTACCTGCACCACAGCACAGGTGCAATGCAAACAGGTTGGTTATCGCACGGACATTGGTACTACCTGCGTGCTAACGGACAAATGATAATGAATGACTGGCTGTTTGATGGAGGCAACTGGTATTACTTCCAAGCCAACGGAACAATGGCACAAAATGTAACCCTTTTCTTAGGCGGAGTGGCTCGAAGCTTCCGCACAGATGGAACCTGGATAGGATAAAAAACCCCTAAATAATAATTTGCTCGCCCCCAAAGTGGGGGCGAGCACTTTTATGTTGAGGTTTTAATGCTCTTTGACGAGTGATTTAATAAACACATATATAACCCGTATAAGCAGCATACTCATCGGCAGACCGAACAGTATAAGCACTGTTTGAAGTGATGCGAGCCTGTTTTCGTTAAGAATAAATACTACAGGCAGGATGAAGAACATCAGGCACCAGAATATTTTCATCTTTTTCGAGGGGTTCAATGAATCCTCTTCGTTTCTGTAGCTTGCTTCGGATGTCAGCAGAATCATAACATCAAGTGTGGTAGCATTAAACATCATCATTGTTATACCGACAAGCAGCATTATTGCAAGCGGCATAAAGACCGGGAATGTTCTGAATACTTCGATTATAAGGTAACCTACGTCCGCGCCTTCGTTCATCATTCCGATAAAATCAAAGCTTCCGTTTAACTGATTTGCAAGTCCCGAGTTTCCGAGGACAAAAAACGATGTGAAACCGCCGAGGACACCTGCGCTCATGCCGCCGATAATCATGCCTCGTATGGTTCTGCCTTCGGATATTTTACCGAGAAATACAGGGACAATTACAGCCCATGCAATCCAGTATGCCCAGTAAAATACGGTGAAGTCCTGAACAAAGCCGCCAAGCTCTCTTGCAGGGTCAACATTTAGGCTCATCGGAATGAAATTATTGAAAAGACTTCCGATACCCGTAACCGCACCTTCGATAATAAAAAGGATGTTCGGTGAAAACAGGAATACAGCTATCAGCAGAGCGTACAAAACAACATTTATCTTGACCATGTTTTCTATTCCGCGTTTCATGAATATTGCAATCGTATAAATTATCGCTATGCCGAGCAGAACCGCTATAGAAACACCGTGGCTCATTTCGATACCGAACAGCTCGGAGAAGCATACGGGGGTAAGGGCTATTGAGATTGTAAGTGTAACTGATGCTGCAATCAAAACGCTTATCATTGTAAACAAATCAATTGCTCCGACGATTTTTTTGTTTTTAATCATCATTGCATCGGACATCTTATTTACGTTTTTACCCTTTGTATACATCCAGTATGCGTAAGCGACTGCGGGAAGGATATAGAACGCCCATGGTGTCGGGCCGAAATGAAATAGCGGATACGTCAGTGCAAGGTCTACCGCATCACCGTGCAGGGTATCTGCAAGGCTGTAGTAGTTCATCCATTCGCTGAATGCAAAGTAGATAAGGTCGGCAGCCATTGTTGTTGTATAAATCATTGCTGCCCATACAATTGTGGGATATTTTGGTTTATCTGTGTCGCCGAGCTTGATTTTACCGTACTTGCTGAATGCAAGGACTACAAGAATCGCAACGAACAGAAATCCGATCAGCAGATAATACCAGCTGAAATTGTCGATAAATGCTTTTAATCCGCCGTCAATAAAGCCTGCGCTTTGGTCGGGGAAGATAAGCAAAATCGCACCCAAGCCTACCAGCACCAAAAGTGGGATGAGCAGGATGGATAAGTTGAACTTTTTCCTAATCATTTAATTTCTCCTCCAAAAAACTTATTTTTCTTTTTAATTCATCATAAACCTGAGTTTTTGTTAAGTTTCGGTTTATGTTGTTTATATTTGAAAGCAGTGCCTGCTCTCCGGGGTTAAAGACGAGTACTGCATGCAGCTCAAGCTCGTTATTGTTTATCATTTTGATAAATGTCATTTCCCACCAGTGATGGTAAAAACCCGCATCGATTTCATTTATTATTTTTTCATAAGTTTGCCTGCAGAAATATGTTACATCACATAAATTATTTGTTGTGAAAACATAATCGGGGTAAATTGAAAGGAATTTATTATTATTATCACAAACCACCGATGACCAAAGATACTTAAAGGTTCTGTGGTTTTCAACAAGACAAACGTCAACACTGTCGAGCACTTCTTTCATACTTTTACTGACAATTTCCGTATCGGAAATAAACATATCTCCGTTTATAAACATACATGACTGATAATTTCCGGCTTTAATTATTTTGTCGCAGTACTTAAGTGTGTTGATGCTGGATTCGTGTCCTTCAATCACGTTAACAGAAACATTTTCACTGAGATTTTTAAGGAAACCGGCAATGAGCGGGTCAGTGTTGGAAACCATAATATTAATTTCGCAAGTTTTTCCTTCCGCAGCAGTGTTTAATAGCTTTACAATCCTGCTGATTATCAAATCAGGACCTGTATATGATTCATCAACGAGCGACACAGGCAGCATGCATTTAGGGATTATTTTACCTATATCGTACGGTAATCTTGAGCCTTCGCCTGCGCACATTATGAAAATTCCTATGGACATTATTTTCTCTCCTATTTCAGTTCATTAATCCAGTCGATGCCGATTTTTGTAAGCCTGTCATCATTAAATTTAAGGCCGTATAAGTAATACCATAAACCCCAAATAAAGGTCATGATGTTAACCGATGTTTGGAAGTCTTCTATATTAAATTCCGGTTTAAACGATAAAAGATTTTCTTTAAAACCTTCCAGAACTTCATCACCGACAACATTAATATTTTTAAGAACATTGTAGCAGTTTGCGTAATCGTAGTATTTTAAACCTTTTCCGGTAAATTCGAAGTCTATATGGCGAAACTCCCCTGTTTCGGGAATATAAATCATATTAATCGGGTCTGTATCACGGTGCGAAAGAGCGAACCATTCTTCGGAGAATGACTCTTCGAATTTTCTTATCAGCTTTATTTTTTCCAATATAACATCATCGGGAATTGTGCCTTTTTCAATGAGATTTTGCTCTTTTAGTGAATCGTAAAATAAACCGGTAAGGTCAAGATACTTAAAATCATGCACAAGCTCCATATCGTTATGAAACTTGTCAATATTTTTTATGATTGCTTCTGTGAATGAAATTAATCTGCCGGTATCTCCGCTGTTTTCTTTTAAAGCAGATGTTGCAACGGTTCCGTCAATAAATAAAGATAATACTTTATTTATGTCATGGTAAATTATACCGAGCTTACTTCCGTAAATGTCATATATTCTTTTTCTGTTTTGCAAAAATTCCCGGAGCTTATTTTCAGATAAATATGATTCCTCATTTACAAAGACAGACAGCTTGTATTTATCATCATTATTATCGATTATAAAAAATGATACATTTGTATATCCGTCGGAAAGCCTTTTGATTTCTTTAACATAACCGCCGAGTAATGAACGAAGCTCATCTTCGATATAATCGCAGTTAACCGATGTGGTATTCCAGGGCTCTATTTTGCTGATAATTTCTTTTAAAATATTCATATTAGTTCACGTACTCCATCACAATATTATAATAATCCTTCATGTAACGATACATTTTAAGCGGATACTCGCCGAATTCTTCGCCGATTGCCTGTTTGTACTGACTCCACATGCACCATAAAAAACCGCTGAGAGCGATATATAAATATAACCGAAGCCGTTCTTCCCTTGACGGTTCATTTTGCAGGTACATACCAAGTAATGCATCTATACGGGGTTTATCAAACTGTGCAAATATTGCAAACATTGCCACATCCATTATCGGGTCACCCATGCCGCTGTGTTCCCAGTCAATGACTTTAACCGATGCATCGGGTAGTATCAGAATGTTTGTGTGAACGTAATCACCGTGGCACAGCACTTCGGGTATATTCAGGTTTTGTGTAATATCAAGAAGTCTTTGCACTTTTTGCTTAATTTCTTCAATATCGGTAAAGTAAATTGCGTTTAAGTTTTCGGAAAGGGTTGTATAATAATCTATCATTTTGTCGATACCGTAACGGTGCGGACAGGTTATTCCGAGCTCATGTATAAAACGGAGTTTATCCATGCATATTTGCAGCTCGGTATCGTCATTTGGATCGGCATGTCTTGTTTTTTCTATGAATTTTGAAATCTTAACTCCCGACTTTGTGCAAAGAAGCATTACATCGTCGGATATTTTTGTGTTTCGGATGGCGTTGTAAATAGTTTTTTCGTTTTTCCGGTTTATAAGCTTATCTATACCGGGCCCGGCGATTCTGTAGGTGTATTTATCTTCACCGACGGAAAAATGAAAGGTGCTGTTGGTCATACCTTCTTTTATCGGGTAAATTTCAAATATTTTGTGCTCGGGCACATTATAGTGTGCGGAAATTGAAACCATGATTTCTTTATTTGAAATTTCCGTGTAGGTCGGGTCAAACTTCATTAACTCATCGAGATTTTCAAATTCGTGCACATTTCCCGTCTGCTCATTGATATATATGGGTAATGTATTTATCTGTTCCTTTAGAATGCTTTCCCAGCAGTAATCATCGGTTCCGGGGCGGTTATAATAATCAGATAAGTACTGTTTATATGTCCCGGTGAAAGAGGGTGATAAAAACGCCGGGCCTACAATTGCGAGGGAATCCTTTCCTCCTGTGGAAATTGACTCGATTTTACCCGAGGGGGTTGCTTTTACACACCACTCTGTGGTATCTCCTTTAAAATACAAGCATGAAAACCAGCTTTGTGATTCATATGTGTTAAATATATTATTATTTATCCAACTGTCCGACATAAGCAGATATGTGCTGCCGAGATAATCCTTTGCGTTATACAAGCTGACGAAATTATTTTTGCTTGCGTACTCGGGGTTATATACAAGCTTGACACAGTATTTGTCAATAAGATAATCGAAGCGCTCTTTTTTATAGCCGACAACAATAATTATTTCCGTAATTTCTTTT
Source organism: Oscillospiraceae bacterium (assembly GCA_009784725.1). GTDB lineage: Bacteria > Bacillota > Clostridia > Oscillospirales > Oscillospiraceae > WRMH01. The sequence goes on along the minus strand of WQXS01000002.1, from coordinate 91,679 downwards.
TCTATCAGCTGTTCTATCTGCCGCTCAATCATCGGCTGTCCGTGTACTTCGAGAAGTCCCTTTGGTGTTTCATATGTCAGAGGGGTATAACGGAATCCAAATCCTGCAGCAAGAATTATTGCGTTTTTTACACGGTATTTTTCGAGCTCTGCTTTACCTTTTTCGGTAACGGTCAGCTTTCGAGGGTTGCTTTGCATCAAATAACCGGACGAGAGACAGGTCTTAATGGTTGCATTAACCACACCAAGGGAGACTTTTCCGCTTGCGGCAAGCTCTCTCTGAGTGGCTTCGGGCTTTTTGACAAGCTCCCTGCAAATTAAAACAAAATGATCGGTTTTCATAATAAAAAGACTTCCCTTTTGTTCATATTGGCGATTATAAATCCTAAAATGAACAAAGTCAAGTCTTATTTGATTTAATTTTATTATTAATTAACTATTATTGGTGCTCTACTCAGAGCGCAAATTTCTTCTTTTTATTATTTCATCAATTATATACTTCCCGCCGGTTTCTGCTGCGTTTCCGGTGTTGTACATGTATTCGGATATTATTTCTTCGATTGCAGTTTTGTATTTATCGCTGTTATCGAGTAGCTCACGGACTATATTTTGTGTGTCACCGAGCTCTTCGGGTTCAACTGCGATGCCGATTTTATTTCTTATCCATATTTCCATTGGTTCTACGTTTATTTTCTTCCATTCGGGGTTCATGACTTTCATCGGGGTGTTTATATATAGAGAGGGTTTTTTTGTTGTGAACGAAAATTCCTGTGCAATGCTTGACCAGTCGGTGATTATAAGATCAGATGTGAAAACTGTTTCGTTTGATGAAAAGTCGGTTTCAATTTCCAGATTGCTGCCGATATAAGTAGAATACTTTTCATTTAAAGCTTTCATTTTTCCGGGGAAACGTTTTATAAATTCCGGATGCGGGCGGATAATTACATTAACATCCATAGCAAACAGGTCTTCAAGCAGCGGTGGGAGGCAGTATTCAAGAATATTATTTATCTGCCAGGACGGAGCTATTAAAATCTGCGGTTTCTCTTTGGTTTTCTTATCCATCACGGCGTAGTTTTTTATCAGTAAATCAAGCAGTCCGAAGCCGACATTAACAAGCTTTTTTTCGGGAAGTCCGTAAACCTGCTCTGAATTGCGTATTTCTTCATTATTATTTTTACTGTAGCAGAAAATTGTATCGTAATGGTCAACCGCACCTTTTCGGTGTGTCAGGTGGTAGCTGCCTATACCGTGTTCGATGTAAATATATTCAATATCTTTTTTAACAATAGAACGTTTATACTGGTAAGTCTCCAAAGACGGCATTGACATTGCAAGAATACCGCAATCCATTTTCATAAAAGCGGTTATCATTCCATGTGCCGAGCAGAAGTATGATTTAAAGCGGGGTTTATTTATTTTGAAAATTTGGTCGTTTATATCCGATGTCAGATAGTGCACGGTTATATCGGAGTTATCAAGAATATAATCAATAAAAAAACTGAAATATTTATAGAAACCGCTTGCTTCCGAGTAAAAAACAAGTTCTTTTTCTTCACTGAAAAAACGCTGCATATCGGTCTTTTCACGCTCTTTTTCCTGTTTTCTTTTTAAGCGGTCTGCCTTTTTTTCATCCGCTGTTTTACGGTGTTTTACCGAACGGTTTTCATAATCAATAAACTTTGCCGGATTATATATCATGTTACATATTGCAAGAACAATTATGCCTGCTGCATTACTGTAAGTCCAGTAAAGTCCCACGCCTGAGGGAACGACAAATACGAACCATCCCGTAAAAATAACAAGGAAAACAGAGACTCCCCATTTTCCTATAAAACCCTGCTCTCTTGAGATTACATTATATTTATTTTGCACTATGCAAAGCAGAAGTGTCGAAAGAATTGCAAGAGCGGGAATCAGAAAGTTTTCAGGGAGAGCGAACATATCGGCTCCGAAAAAGAAACGGTTTACATCGTCTCCAAGGTGTCTTGCCGGGTTATTAACAACACTTATTACTCCGATTATTATTGGGATTTGAAGAAGAAGCGGAAGCAGAGCTTTTAATGTGCTGTATTTTTCTCTCTTGTATAATGCTCTTTGCTCTTTGATAAGAGTATCCGTTTCACCCTCGTAGCGTGCCTGTAAATCAGCAAGCTCGGGCCGGATTTTTACCATTATTATTGAATTTTTTTGTGAAATAAGGGCTATCGGGAATAAAACAATTCTTGCAATAACGGTAAACACAACTATTGCCCAGCCGAAATTACCGGTAATGACATAACAAAAATACATTATGAAACCAAAAAATGTACCGAAAATTAAGTCAATAATACCCATGGAGCGTATTCCTTCTTGCATTTTTTACCGGTTGATTGTATCATTAAACAATGTTAAAGAAAAGTAATATATTTGCACTGCTGATTATAATTATACCTTTGCTTTTGATAGGAGCGAGCAACTATTTTTTTGCGGCTTCCTCTTATCGGTTTATTATTGATCCTATAACGGAAGAAAAAGCGGGACGTTATTGGAGCGGCGATATAGATGGTGTGATTATGGCACTGACAATGTGTCTGTTTGTAACGGCTGCCTGGATACCTGCGGCAAAATTCGGTTGGATTGACAAGCTATGCGAACATATTACAAACAGATTTAAGTATTATAAAATATATGTAAGAGAAAACCGCAGGAAGCTTCTTATACACATAGGCATCTTAATATTAATATTGGTTGCTGCATTTGCTGTTGATTTTATTTATTCGTTTTTTTCTCCGAGAGGCTTAGGCAATGCTGTCAGAAGAACTGCATTTTTTATGACGATAGGTTTATCGGGGTATTTTATGTATATCTTTCGGGGAAAACCCGAAAAACTGTTTTTTTCAATTTCAACGGCAATAGGGTTATTATATGTAATAACACACCCGATGTTATTTTTCGGACTTGACAATGAAATGCACTGGGCGTGGGCAGTGGAAGAATCATATATATTAAATGTATCTGTAGTTCAGTCGGATTTGACTTTAGCCAGAACCTTCCAAACGGGATATTTCGGATGGCTGCCGTCGGGAGAAGACAATGCAGTCGTTTATTCATTCCCGAAAGGTGCGGATACACTTACATGGGTAGGTAATACAAGTCTGCGTTCTTTATATTACAGGATTTCACATATTCCGATGGGGCTTGTAATTTACTTCGGCAGAAGCCTTGTATTATCGCCGAATATTATTTTATGGATGGTTATGTTCGGCAGTCATCTTTTATATACAACAGTAGTTTATTTTGCAATTAAAAGGCTTAACAGCGGGAAATACTTAATGGCGGCAATTGCACTTGCACCTTTAACATTTCTGGTATCAACCACTGTCGGATACGATCACTGGTTAAAAGCCTTCCTTTTACTTGGTTTTGCATATTATTTCCATGAAATTCAAACTCCGGACGAAAAAATCAAGCTGAAAAATATTGTAATAATGATTGGTGCATTTGTAATCGGACTTTCGCCGAAAGCAATATATTTTCCCGTTATGCTGGTTTTGTATTTCATACGTAAAAGTAAGTTCAATTCAAGCAAGGAATACAAAATTTATCTTGCTGCAGTCACGGGTTTAGTATTATTTGTGGTTGCAAGCTTTATGATTCCTTATTTTACAACGGGCGGCACAGGATATGAAGATATACGTGCCGGAGAAAATATAAGTGCATCGGGACAGGTACGCTTTATTCTTCAAAACCCGTTAACATATGCAGGAATTTTATTAAACTTTTTAAAAGATTATTTAAATATGTTTTCTAATGAACGCTTTATTACATGGTATATTTCATACGGTCATTCATCGTTTCCGAATTTTACTATGTTTTTTATAATGTTTATTGCTCTGACTGACAGGAGCGAAAAAGACAGATTTTCTTCAACAATATCTAATAAAATCAAGATGATTATTATTTTATTTGCAACTGTAGCATTATATACAACCTCTATGTACATAGCATTTTCGGAAGTAGGTGCTTCAGTTATTAACGGAATCCAAAAAAGATATCTGATACCTCTTTTATTCCCGTTTTTCTATGCTGTATTAAGCTTTAACATAGAAAACAAAATTAATAAAACCGCATATTCAAGTTGTGTTTTCGGGTTTATGGCATTTATATTATTATACGGTGCATGGAACACATTTTTACCATGATTATTTTGGTTAATATATTGGAACCGATGGAATTAATTATATGAAAACAATTTTACTTATACCCTGTTATAATGAGCAGGAGACAATTGCTTCATTGTATGAGGAAATACGCGAAAAAACTCCTTATGATGTCATTGTCATTAACGACTGCAGCACTGACAGCAGCAGGGATGTGCTCCGGGAGAAAGGGATACCGTATCTTGATTTACCTTTGAATCTCGGAATCGGCGGAGCTGTACAGGCGGGATACCGCTACGCTGTTTATTACGGCTACGATATTGCAGTTCAGGTTGACGGTGACGGTCAGCATGACCCCGGACAGATTGGAACAATTGTAGCTCCGATTGAAAAAAATGAAGCTGATCTGGTAATCGGGTCAAGATTTATTGAAAAAACGGGATTTCAATCCTCTGCAATGAGACGTGTTGGCATCAATTTTTTTAAATTTTTGATATATTGCCTGAGCGGAAAGCGGATAACCGATGCAACGAGTGGGTTTCGAGCTGCAAATATAAAAACGATGCAGCTTTTTGACAGGTATTATGCAATGGATTATCCTGAGCCGGAAAGTAATATGCTTGCGCTGAAAAATAATCTTCGGGTAAAGGAAGTGCCGGTAACAATGCGGCAGCGGCAGGGCGGTGAATCATCCATAAAGGCACTGCAACCGTTATATTATATGCTTAAGGTTTCGCTCGGGATTTTAATCAGTTCAACAATCAGAGCAAAATGATTTATTTTATGTAAGAGTGGGAGAAATACTGTGCTTATTCAACTTCGCGTGACAATGCTTATTATTATAGTTGCATTATTTATCTTTTTTATTGTAATGCTTCGCAGACAAAAGCTTGATTTAAAATATTGCCTTGTCTGGATTTTTGCATTACTCGGTATAACGGTGCTCTGCATCTTCCCGGGGTTACTGGACAGTTTATCGGTGCTGCTTGGTATTGATGTTCCGGTAAATACATTATTTCTTGTCGGAATAGCATTTCTTGCATGTATTTGTATCAGCCTGACAATTGTTGTTTCCCGTTTGTCGGCAAGACTTCGTAAGCTCACACAAAATATTGCAATTTTAGAATTTGAAGCAGGGAAAAAGGAAAAGGCCGGCGGCAGTAACAAAAATAGCAACATTATCGGCAGTAACGAAGCCGGTGCAGAGAAAACACCGGAAGCAATAAAGGATGTGTAATGGACAGGGAGAAAAGTCTTTTATTTGTTATACCTGTATATAATGAAGAAAAGAACATCCGCAGGCCTGTTGAAGATATTCGGCATGTTTTTGGGGATGCGGATATTATTGCCGTAAACGACAACTCATCCGACGGTACGATTCAAGTGCTAAAGGAGCTTGGTGTCAATTACTTAAATCTGCCTCTGAATCTCGGTTATTCCGGAGCGGTGCAGACGGGAATAATATATGCAAACAGGAATAATTATGATTATGTTATCCAGTTTGACGGAGACGGCCAGCACAAGGCGAAGGAAGCCGTAAAGTTGTATGACGGAATATTAACCTCAGGGAGCAATATTATAATAGGTTCAAGATTTTTGGATAATACCGGTTATAAGCATCCGTTTTTCCGAAAAATAGGTACTGCTTTATTTTCGTTTATGATAAAAGTCCTTACAGGTAAAAAAATTACCGACCCTACCTCCGGGTTTCAAATACAGGATAAAAAAACCATAAAAAAATATTCTATACCCGGTGAGTATCCAGAATTTCCGGACGCCAACCTGATTGCAAGAATGATTCTTGAGGGGTACGTTGTTAGTGAGGTATCATGCGAGATGGCGGAAAGAACCGATGGGGTCAGCATGCATGCGGGTATAATAAAACCAATAAAATACGCAATAAAATGTACCTATAGCTTATTACTGATTGGTATTTTTAAATTGTTCGGGAGGAAATCGAAAAATGTATAATCTAAGATACATACCCTTTGTCATAATAGGCGTTTTTGCAATAGTTTTTCTGATTGTAAATGTGAAAAGAAAAAAGTTTTCCGAAAAGGACAGTCTTATATGGGCTTTTGCCGGGCTTATATTGATTTTGTCACCATTTTATATGGATTATGTTGATAAACTTGCCGTTATGGTTGGAGTGGATTATGCGCCGTCACTTATATTTGCAATGGCGTTTCTTTTTGTGTTCTTTCTGATTTACAGATTGACCGCAACGGTTCATAACTTGAATGAAAAAGTTACCGAGCTTATACAGTTAAACTCAATATATGAAAATGAACTGCGTATTCTTAAGGAAAAGCTTGACGAGCGGGATTTAAAAGACGGAGATAATAAATCATGATTATAACCAAAACACCATTTCGCGTCAGTCTTTGCGGCGGAGGCAGCGATATTGCAGGGTTTTACAGAGAACATGGCGGATGTGTACTGTCTGCATCAATAAATAAGTACATGTTTATTATGATTCATCCGTATTTTCATGAGGGTACGACTGTTCTTAAGTATTCAAAGACTGAAGTTGTTACGGATATAAAAGATATTGAACACAGCATTTTTCACAAGGTGCTGAATATGTATGATTTAAGCGGTGTTGAGCTTACAAGTATGGCGGATATACCTGCAGGAACGGGACTCGGGTCGTCGAGCTCTTTTACTGTCGGACTGCTGCATACGGTGAATGCTTATATGGGTAAGCTTATCAGCAAACCCAAACTTGCAGAGCTTGCATGTGAAATTGAAATTGAACATCTGAAATCTCCCATCGGCAAGCAGGACCAATATGCAGCAGCGATGGGAGGGTTAAATTTCATACGCTTTAACTCAAACGATTCTGTAACAGTTGAGCCGCTATTGCTTGGGAAAAAAGAAATTGACAAGCTGCAGGGTAACCTTCTTATGTTTTATACGGGAGAAGTACGCAATGCAAACGAAATTCTCACGGAGCAGACAGCTAACTTTTCAAAACCTGAAAATATCAGTAATCTAAAGCAAATGTGCCGGTTAACGGAGACGATGAAGCAGGAGCTGGAAAATAAAAATACCGATGCAGTCGGAGAAATTTTAAATGAAAGCTGGCTGCTTAAAAAAACTCTGGCAAGCGGGATATCCTCCGGTTATCTCGATGATATCTATGAAAAAGCTCTGAGTAATGGTGCAACAGGCGGTAAACTTCTTGGTGCCGGCGGAGCGGGATTCTTCCTGTTTTATTGTGAGCAGGATAAACAAGAGGGCTTACGAAAGGCATTAAATCTCAAAGAATTATCCTTTAGTATCGAAAATGACGGGACATCGATTATTTTCATCGGTGATAAATATTGGGACTAACTTATATAAATAAGAAATAAAAATGCAGAATGCAGAAATAAAAATGCAGAATGCAGAAATAAGTGCAAAATGCAGAAATAAGTGCAGAATGCAGAAATAAGTGCAGAATGCAGAAAGGCATAGTGTTTATGCAAGCTGTTATTATGGCGGGCGGTAAAGGGACAAGGCTGTTAGAGCTTACACAGGATGAGCTTCCGAAGCCTATGATTCCGATAAACGGCAAGCCTGTTTTGGAATGGCAAATTGAATGCTTGTACAGAAACGGCATAACCGATATTTGTATTATTATCGGGCATTTAGGCGAAACGATACAAGAATATTTTGGTGACGGCAGTAAGTTTAATGTAAGTATTTGTTATTACAAAGAAGAAATTCCAATGGGGACAGCAGGTGCGCTTGCACATATCGGTTTTTTCTTAAAGGATGATTATTTTCTGCTTGTTTATGGTGATGTAATATTTGATATTGATACGAACCGGATGGAGTGTTTTCATAAGCAGAAAAAAGCAGCGGCAACACTTTTTGTTCACCCGAACTCACACCCGTTTGACTCGGATTTGGTGATTCTGGATGAAAATAACCGTATAACAGGTTTTGACAGCAAAAAAAATGTCCGTTCATACTGGTACTCGAACATGGTCAATGCCGGTTTTTATATCATTTCAAAAGCGATATGTGATGAGCTTCTTGAAAACAGCAAGATTGACCTTGAACATGAAATATTGTTCGGCAGATGCGGTAAAGACAGTGATATATACGGATATGTTTCAACCGAATATATTAAAGATGCAGGGACAATTGACAGGGTTGACAGGGTTTCAAATGACCTTCGAAACGGTGTTGTTGCTGCAAAGAATCTTTCCAAACCGCAGCAGTGTGTTTTTTTGGACAGGGACGGGACAGTTAATAAGCATATCGGATTATTATCCAAACCCGGGCAGCTTGAGCTTGAAGACAAAGCAGCCGAAGCGCTCAAAAAGCTTAACACTTCGAAGTATCTTGCTGTGCTTATAACCAATCAACCTGTTGTGGCAAGAGGTCTTTGCAGTATTGACGATGTTGAGGAAATCCACAAAAAGCTCCAGACTGTTCTGGGTGAAAATCATGTGTATCTCGACGATTTATTCTACTGTCCGCATCATCCGGACAAGGGTTTTCCCGAGGAGAATCCTATATACAAGATTGACTGTGAGTGCAGAAAACCGAAACCGGGTCTGATGCAAACCGCAGCGGTCAAACATCACATAGACTTGACAAAATCATGGTTTATAGGTGATACTACTGTGGATATAAAAGCGGGAAAAAACGCAGGAACGAGAACTGTACTTGTGAAAACGGGTCAGGCGGGAGAAGATAAAAAGTATGATGTAACACCCGATTATACAGCAGAGAATATACTTGATGCGGTTGAATATATATTGTCATATCGGGATGAGGATTAAAAATGTATAAACAGGAAATCGAAGCTTATATAAATAAAGAAATTGAAGTAATAAAACTGCTCGACACATCATCGATAAACGATGTGATGACAGCTATTGTCGAAGCATATAATAATGACGGAAGCATCTATATTTTCGGTAACGGCGGGAGTGCTTCCACCGCTTCGCATTTTCAAAATGATTTTAACAAGGGTGTTTCGGAAAAACTCGGCAAAAAGTTCAATTTCATATGCCTCAATGATAATGTCCCGACTGTCATGGCAATAGCTAATGATTCGGGATATGAAAACGTATTTGAGTATCAGCTTCATGGTAGGCTTAAGAAAAATGACCTGGTAATAGCGATTTCCGGAAGCGGTAACTCCGAAAACGTGCTTCGGGCTATAAAGTACGCAAAAGAGCAGAGTATAAAAACTATAGGTATCACAGGCTTTGACGGCGGAAAGCTCGCAAGGATGGTTGATATTTCATTTAATGTGCCGATCGATGATATGCAGATTACTGAGGATGTGCATATGATTCTCGACCACTTAATGATGAGTGTGCTCATGAAAAAGCTGTAAACAAAAGGATAAAAATATATGAAAATCGCTTTTCTGAACCCGCCCTTTAAAGGCCGTTTTTCAAGAACCTCAAGAAGTCCCGCCGTGACGAGCGGCGGTACATTATACTATCCTTTTTGGCTTGCATATGCTGCAGGAGTCGCAGAAAATGCAGGACATGAAATACAGCTTACAGACTCCCCCGCCGATGGTCTTTCTTTAGAACAGACTCTGGAAAAAATTAAAAGCTTTAAACCCGGGCTTGCTGTTTTGGATACAAGCACTCCATCGATTTACAGCGACGTAAAAGTAGCAGAGGCAATAAAAAAAGATGTTCCCGATTGTTTTATAGTGCTTGTCGGGACACATCCGTCAGCTCTGCCCGAGGAGACACTCCAATTATCCGACAACCTTGATGCAATAGCAATCGGTGAATATGACTATATTATCCGTGACCTTGCGGATGCAATTGCTGGTAACGGCTCTGTTAACGATGTTACGGGGCTTGCGTTACAACAAAACGGTAATATAACACGAACCGGTCCTCGTGAAAAAATAGAAAATCTTGATGAGCTTCCTTTTGTAAGTTCGGTTTATAAAAAATATTTCAATCACAGAAATTATTTCTTTGCGGCGGCAAAGTATCCGATGATTATGATTATCACAGGCAGAGGCTGCCCGTTCCAATGCTTTTTTTGTGTGTATCCTCAAACCTTTCACAGCAGGCGTTACAGAGCACGTTCACCTGAAAATGTAGTTGCCGAATTTGAATATATAAAAGAAAACTTCCCCGATGTAAAGGAAATCGGCATTGAGGATGATTGTTTTGCCGCAAATCCAAAACGTGTTCAAAGAATATGTGAGCTTCTTATCGAGCGCAAGGTTAACATGACCTGGTATTGTAATGTGCGGGGAGATGTTGATTATGAGACATTAAAGCTGATGCGCCGTGCGGGCTGCAGGCTTGTAACAGTCGGATTTGAAAGTGCCGACCAGAATACTCTGGATTTAATGCATAAGAGTGAAAAAATTGAAAAGTACTATAAATTTGCCGAGGATGCACGCAGGGCAAAGATTATGGTACATGGCTGTATTATGTGCGGAACACCGGGTGATTCAAAGGAAATACAGGAAAAAAATTATCAATTTGCGGTGAAGATCAACTGCGATTCAATGCAGTTTTATCCTTTATATGTGTACCCCGGCACCGAAGCATATGAGTGGGCAAAGGAAAAGGGATATTTAATTACAGAAGATTATTCAAAATGGCTCAAGGATAACGGAAGCCATAATTGTGTAACGAATATTGAAGGTATGACGGCAGACGAAATGGTGGCTCTTTGCGAAGCAAACCTGAAGCGTTATCATCTGCGCCCCCGTTATTTATTAATGAAGCTGGGACAGGCGTTCAGGGATCCTGCCGAAGGGTGGCGCAGTATTAAATCGGGCTGGACTTTGGTGAAGAAAATAGCGGCAAGGCAATAAACACGGAGGTTCGCATGATGGAAAAAAATCTTATAAGTATCGTTATTCCATGCTATAACGAAGAAGAGAGTATTCATCTGTTTTTGGATGAAATTACAAAGGTTGCATCAACAATGCAATCCGTTGATTTTGAATATCTTTTTGTTGATGACGGATCTGCGGATAAGACCTTGGAGATTCTAAAAAACCTTGAGAAAACCGATGACCGTGTGAGATACATTTCGTTTTCCCGTAACTTCGGTAAAGAAGCGGCTTTGTTTGCAGGTCTTGAAGCGGCAACAGGAGATTATGTTGCCGTGATGGATGTTGATTTGCAGGACCCGCCCGGATTACTTCCGGAAATGTATGAAACGTTGACCGAAGGGGATTATGACTGTGTTGCAACACGCAGAGTTAACCGCCTCGGTGAACCTCGAATCCGATCGTTTTTTGCCCGGGGATTTTATCGCCTTATCAATAAAATATCGGAAACACAAATGGTTGACGGAGCCAGGGATTTCCGCCTGATGAAGCGTCAAATGGTTGATGCTGTATTAACACTCAGGGAATATAACAGATTTTCAAAGGGTCTTTTCAACTGGGTCGGGTTTTCAACAAAATGGATTGCATATGAAAATAAACCACGTATTGCGGGGACTACAAAGTGGAGCTTTTGGGGCTTGCTCATGTATTCGCTTGAAGGAATAACTGCATTTTCCGTAAGACCGCTTGCCATATCATCGGTTTTTGGAATGCTGTTTTGTGCTTTGTCATTTATAAGTATAATTTTCTTAATTATACGGTGGCTTATATTCGGCGACCCTGTTGACGGCTGGGCATCAACGGTAACAATAATTCTTTTTGTCGGCGGCATTCAACTGTTTTGTACGGGAATTCTCGGGCAATACATGGCAAAATCATATCTCGAGGGTAAACGCCGCCCGGTTTATATAATAAAAGACAGCTCGGACAAAAAAGATTAAGGCAGTATATCCGGAGGATAGTCTATTATGTCTCTTCTTAAAAAACACTATGAAAAAACCAAGGTGTTCTTCTGTTCGCCGGCGGTTGCAAATATAGTTGATTCCAAGCGATTTGTCTTTGTTCTTAGCGGATTGCTCGGAGCTGTTTTTTTTATGTATTTTTTTGGAGTGAGAGTACTCGACCCGACATATGTTGACTGGCTCATTATTCCTACATATCAAGACAGGTTTCAGCACTACCTCGGGTGGGTTGCTTACAGGAATTCCGATTGGTTTTTTCCGCCGGGTATGCATAACGGTTTAACGTATCCGCTCCTTGAATCAATCTTATACAGTGACTCACTTCCGATACTGGCAATCCCGTTTAAAGCAATTTCATTTATTCTGCCTCGGAATTTCCAATATTTCGGCTGGGTAGGGTTGATTTTCTATGCTTTGCAAGGTGGATTCGGCGGGTTAATTGTGAAAAAAATATCGGGGTACTCCGGATTTAGTATTATCTGCAGCCTGTTTTTCACAATGTCATCCTTTATGGCATACAGAATGCTGAACCACACAGCTTTAGCGGCACATTTTTTGCTTCTTGCCGCAATGTACTTATGTATAACAAAAGACAGAAACAGAAGTACATTGCGAAACTGTTTCCTGTGGAGTATTTTAATGGGTCTCGTCACGGGACTGCATATTTATCTGCTTGTAATGCTGTTCGGAATTATGTTTATTTATATACTCGATGATTTTTTAGAGTATAAAAAAATCGTTAAAGCTCTTGTAGAGCTTGCTGTTCCGATGCTTACTGTTGCTCTGATGATGTTCCTGATAGGGGTATTCCATTCAAATGCCGGGGGCAGCATCGGGGGACTTGGAGATTCTAGTACAAATTTAAATCAGCTTTTTAATCCTTTTGCGGCATATGCCGATATCGGCGCACCATATGCAGATTTTTCAAGATTTATAAGGCCGTTTCCGCTTGTCACAATTGAAGGCTGGCCGTTTATCAGCAAACAGACCGAGGGAAATGTTTATCTCGGGCTTGGGATGTTTATTCTCGTTTTTATAGCTGTTTTTGCATTTTTTAGTGATTTTAAGGAATATAAAGAAAAACTATCCGACAGGAAAACACTGCGGAAAGTTATATTAACAGTGCTGACTTTTATTGCGTTTTTTGTGTTTGCTCTCAGTCCGGTGGTCACATTCGGGGATAAGATTCTTTTTGATTACAGACCTATATTGCCCGGGAAAATAATAATTCTTTGGGATATTTTCAGAGGAACAGGGCGTTTTATCTGGCCATGTGCATATATTATTATGATAACCGCAATATGGGCAGCCGCCGGGAAATTCAAGAAAAAAACACTTATATTTATGGCGTTGATTTTAATTGTTGTCCAGTTTGCGGATTTGTCGGGGTATTTTTATGCAAAGGGTGAGATATTCCGTAAAGAGCAAGTATATATCACCGATTTGCAATCGGATATTTGGGATACAATTGCACAGGATTACAGCCATCTTGTATATACCGGTGCTACCGTTAACAGGAGCAGTATACTTAAATTTGCCGTACATAACGGACTAACGGTAAACGATACATATCTTGCTCGAAAGGATGTTGCGGCAATAGAAGCAAATAAGCATAATACATTGATAAAACTATACGAAGGCAACGCTGAAAATGATATGGTATATATATTCGAAACTGTCCCGGAGGATTTAATTCTTGATAATAAACTGTTTGTGTATATTGCAAATGGAATGATACTCGGGTTTGCTAGTGAAATTTATAATGCAGATATGATAGCGGACGTTACACAAATTACGCCTGAAAGTTTTGTTTTATCCGATTAAAAGTATCATTTTTACCCGACGGGAAATTTGCTTTTTTCGCTGTAATGATGTATATTCATCATTGTTGTGTAAACAAACGGAGGTAAGCTGTTGTTAAGTTTTATAAGAAGCAAATACAGAGAGATACAAAAAAGTCCGGTACTGATATTTATCTTCTTTATATTCAGAAATTCATATAGTTTTATAGATGATACCGTTAAGAAAGTACTTGGGAAGAAACCGACTCTTTATTATGTTGAGTTATGTGTTGCAGAGCATTGCAACTTAAACTGCAAGGGTTGTGTGTTTTTTTCCAATATTGTCGACGGCAGTGTTTTTTATGATTTGGACCAATATAAGGCAGATATGACAAGGCTTCGCGGGCTTTTCGGCAATATCCGCAATATTACACTGCTCGGCGGAGAACCTCTGCTTAATGACAAACTGCCTGAGTTTATCGGTGAATCGAGAAGGATATTCCCGAAGGCGAAGATACGTGTGGTTACAAACGGGCTTCTTTGCAAAAAAATGAGTGACGAGCTGATTAACGCTTTTAAGGAAAATGATGCGTTATTACATATAACACTGTATAAGCCTCTTTTTGACAACATAGAGGATATAAAAGATATTCTGACAGCAAGCGGTGTTAATTTTCTTGTAGGTACTCCCGCAACAAGGTTTATGAAAACATTTAATGAAAACGGGAACTCGGATGTAAAAAAAGCATTCGACAGATGCCTTCGCAAGAGATGTTCATATCTATCCGACGGTACAATCAGTGTTTGCAGCTTTCCGGTGCTTGTCAAGTGGTTTGACAGGCAGTTCGGTATGACGGTTTCGCAGTCGCTGACGGGAAACAGTATTAATATATACGATGAAAATCTTGACGGTTTTAAGCTGAAGAAAAAACTCTTAAAACCAATCAGTGCATGTAAATATTGTTCGGAGCCCGAGTGGTTTGACTGGGAGCAAGGTAATAATGAGCCGAAAATAGAAGATTATTGTGTTACTGCGAGAGCGGGAACGGGGAGAACGAAGTAATGGCAATAAATGAGTTTGTCATGAGGACATATACATATCTGTTTTGCGGAACAGGGATTATGAGCAGATTGTCCACAGAAGCCGCTTTGTTTTTGACTATGGGAAGCCGTCGAAAGACAATAAAAAAAGCTTTTGAAAATATTGATAAAAACGGTGTTCCGCTTTTTGCACGTGTGGAAATAGAAACTTTTAACCGCTGTAATGGGGGCTGCACATTTTGTCCGGTAAATAAAAACGATGACCCTCGTCCTTTACTCAAAATGCCGGATGAACTGTTTGAGAAAATTATTAATGAGCTGCATGAACTTGATTATTCGGGTGTTGTCGGGCTGTTTGCAAATAATGAACCGTTTTTGGATACACGCCTTGAAGCTTTCGCAAAAACCGTAAGAGAGAAACTGCCAAAAGCAAGGATAGAGATATTTTCCAACGGTACGGTGATTGAACTCAAAAGGTTTATAGCGATTATTCCTTATTTGGATTTGCTTGTAATCGACAATTATAACGACAAGCTTCAGTATAATGAACCGACAAAAGCAATTATCAAGTACCTGAAAGAAAATCCCGAACATAAATCAAAAGTAAGCATAAGGATGAGGAAGGAAACGGGACTTCTAAGCTCAAGAGGCGGGCAGGCACCGAATAACAGCAAAAAAAAGGCGTTGCCGTTATCCTGTCTTTTACCGTTTTATCATATGTATATACGCCCGGACGGCAAGGTCGGACTATGCTGTGTTGACGCACTTTATAAGTACACAATGGGTGATGTTTCGGAACAGAGCCTGAAGGATGTATGGTACAATGAAGACTATATTAAGATAAGAGGAAAAATAAGAGAAGGCAGAGATTCTTTGGATGTATGCAAACACTGCGACAGCTTCGGAAATGCAGCAAACCTGCATCTTGATAACGGGAGAAACAATAAATGAGTTTAGATAAGGATATTGTATTAATAATGCCGCCTGTTGTTGAGGGTTTCGTGATGGCGAATCCTTCGCTTGGGCTTGCTTATCTCGCTGCTATTCTTGAACCGGCATACAGTGTGGATGTGTTTGATTATAATATTGATAAAAACTTTAATCCGCATGATATTATTGAAGACATTTTAACTACTCACAAACCAAAAGTTATAGGTTTATCTTTGACAACACTAAATGTCCCTCAAGCGGAAAAAATAGTAGAAATCATTTTGCAGCAGGATGAGCGTCCGATTCTTATCGCAGGCGGGCCTCATGCAACAGCTGTTACCGAAGAAACACTTGCGATAGGATTTGATTATCTTGTCATCGGAGAAGGTGACAATACGATTTTGGAGCTGATGGATTTTATCTTTGGCAGGTCGTCATTTGATAAAATTGATGATATAGACGGCCTTGCTTTTAAGCGGGACGGCGGAGTTGTATACACAGGTAAGCGCGAAATGACTGATATGTCAAAACTGCCGTTACCTGCATGGCATTATTTTGATTTGGATAAATACAGCAGCGTTGCAGTCAAGAACAAACGATGCATGCCGATTATGGCAAGCAGAGGATGCCCGGACCTGTGCAAATTCTGTTACAAGGGTGTTTTCGGAGCAAAGCTCCGTGTACGCGAGCCGGAAAGCCTTGTTGAGGAAATCCTGTATCTGAAAGAAAATTTCAAGATTGATGAGTTTGTTTTTTTAGATGAAAATATTACAACAAAAAAGGATTTCATTTTAAAATTCTGCGATTTACTGATTGAAAAAGAAGTTAATCTGCCATGGTTTTTAGGCTCGGGAGTCAGGGTTGACAGAGTGGACGACGAAATTGTCGGTGCTATGAAGCGTGCGGGGTGCTACAGAACATCACTCGGTGTGGAATCGGGGAATGAACAAATACTTAAGGACATGGGTAAAAAAATTACCAAGGATCAAGTTAGAAACGCCGTAGCTCTGTTTAAGAAACACAGATATGAACTTACTTTGTATTTTCTGCTTGGATATCCGACAGAAACCAAAGAAACAGCACAAGACACTATTAATTTTGCTATCGAGCTTAATCCGGACTTGGCTCAGTTTCCTGTCCTTACACCTTTCCCGGGTTCCGAAGTACACGAGTACCTCAAATCGAAGGACCTTCTTATCGGATCAAACTGGGGAGATTACAATACATTTATACCAAATGCAAATCCGACATTTAAACACCCTAATTTAACATGGGAAGAAATACTGGAATTAAAGAGAAAAGCGTATAAAAGTTTCTATTTCAGACCGGGATATGCCTTTAGCCAGATAATAAATATCAGGTCTATTTCCGATGTAAGACGTCTTTGGAAAATGGTTTTTTCCTTCCTCGGATTTTTAAAGTCATCATAAATATGACATAGTATTTTTTAGAAAGCTGTTTTACAGGAAGTTATTTTATGAGTAAAAAAGCAAATTATATAAACCGGATTATTGCTGTTGTTATAGTACTTTTTTTATTTACTGTGTTTGCTCAAAGAACGCTCCGGCATCACAGAGATATATTGCGTACAATAGGTAACAGTATAGGAGCATTTTTCAATTCCGAAGAGCCGTTTCTAAAAAGAACCGGTAGTTTATATATGGATATTCACGGAAATATCCAAGGAAGTGTATGGTATTTTTACTCGTATCCACCGAGAGAACGCTCGTTTATCAACGCACATTATGAATATATTAAGTTAACCGGCAGAGGTCATTTTAACGGCATTACATTTCTAAATGACGGAAGACATATGCTCGACAGGTTAAAGCCAATGCTTTATTTACACGAGCGGACGGATAGTTTTTTAGGGTTTAAAAATTATCTTGCAGATAAAGGCACACCGTTTTTGTATGTGCGTGTTCCAAACAAGCTGCGCGATAATTCCCAGCTCCCGCGCGCATTTGCCGATAATCATATTATAGAAAACGGAGATAAGCTGCTTGAGCTTGTCAGCAATGCGGGTATGGATACATTTGACCTGCGTGCAGAAATGATGCGTGATAATTTAAGTTTTAAGGACAGTTTTTACCACAGACATATGCACTGGACAAATAAAACCGTTCTCTGGGCATCACAAAAAGTCGGTGCTTTGATGAACGCCGAGTACGGGTTTAATATTGACTTGAGCGTGTGGGACCCGGATAAATATGAGCATGCTTTTTATGAAAGGATGCTGCTCGGCAATGAAGCGATACCTGTTGGAGCATACAGTGATTTAGAGGATATTACATTATTGTTTCCGAATTTTCCCGTGGATTTTGAAGTGAGTAATTCAAGCATGGGTTTTCAGGTCGCTTCATCGGATAATTTTGTTGAGATATTTCTGCCGACCATTTACCGTGGGGAGTTAACACACTTTGAATGCCATGATATAAGAATATTCGGAGCACATTTTACGCACATTATAAATCATGCGGCAACCGAAGATAAACGTGTTTTGCTTTTATCGGATTCATACTCATTATCGTGGGCAATGTACCTGCCGCTCGGGATTAAGAATTTCGACTTTCTTTATCTTATAAATCATACAACACCTGCCGATATGTGGGGTTTAATTGAAGATAAACAATATGATCTGGTTATATTAGCGGCATCGGATGTTATGGTGTCGACGGAAACGGCGTCTGTTTTTGAAGATGACAGATTATATCTCGGAACACCGCCCGTAAGATAATATAGTCTCACTTCGTGAGCTGTATAGTCCCACTTTGTGTGCTGTAAGGAACAGACCTTTATGATTTTTTCAAGTTTTGAATTTATATTTTTCTTTTTGCCTTTGCTTTTGTTTATTTATTATCTGGCATATAAAAGCAGTATAAACGTTAAGAACTTTATACTTATGATAGGCAGTTTTCTTTTTTATGCCTGGGGAGAGCCGGTTTGGGTTATATTGCTTTTGTTTTCCGCAACACAGGATTATATATGCGGGAGAGTTATAGGCAATGCCCGTAAAAACGGAACAAAGTACGTAGCGAGGGTAATGCTGATTGTTTCAATAACAACAAACCTTGCACTGCTCGGAACATTTAAGTACCTGGATTTTTTCCTTGAAAACCTGGGATTATTATTCCGTTTTACGCCTGAACTGACAGGACTTGCTCTGCCGATCGGTATCAGCTTCTATACGTTTCAAACGCTTTCATATACAATTGATGTTTATAGGGGAAAGGTGGAAGTACAAAAATCATACTCGAATTTTTTACTTTTTGTATCTCTTTTCCCGTCGCTCGTAGCCGGCCCGATAATCCGGTATGAATCAATATCCGATCAAATATCAAACAGGACATTTAACTGGGACGACTTTTCATCGGGTCTGAAAAGATTTATAATAGGTATCGGCAAAAAGTTAATTATTGCAGATACTATTGCGCATGTAGCCGAATATTCGTTTTCTGCAGATCCCGCAACTCTTTCCGTTACAGCAGCATGGCTTGGTGCTGCGGCATTCGGAATGCAGATTTACTTTGATTTCTCGGGTTATTCGGATATGGCAATAGGGCTTGGAAAAATGTTCGGATTTCATTTTCTTGAAAACTTCAATTTTCCGTATATATCACGTTCAATATCCGATTTTTGGCGCAGATGGCATATATCGCTTTCAACATGGTTTAGAGACTATGTATATTTCCCGCTTGGCGGCAGCCGTGTAAAGAGCAAATTCAGACTGGTGTTTAATCTTTTTATTGTCTGGGCACTGACGGGATTATGGCACGGAGCAGCATGGAACTTTGTTTTTTGGGGTCTGTTCTTTTTTGTACTGATAATGTTTGAAAAAGTAACGGGGTTTGACAAGTGGGCCGAGCGTGTTCCCGTTTTAAGCAATATTTATATGCTTGTTTGTGTTTTAATCGGGTGGGTACTTTTCAGAGCAGAAGGAATCGGTCATGCGTGGGAGTATTTGCTAGCAATGTTCGGCTTACAGGCTAATCCGTTTTTTGGAACGGATACACTCAGAATCGGCCCGGAATTTATTATTACGTGGATTATAGGTATAATTGCCTGTATTCCTGTTTCAAAAATATTTTCATCCGCCCGTTTTACGGAAAGTTTACCCGCAGTAATTATCCGATGGGTTCTTGTAATCTTTATTTTACTCTTGTCTTTTGCTATAATGAGCGGAAATGAGCAGAGCCCGTTTATATACTTTGCGTTTTAAGTGTGTAATATGGAAATGACCGTCTTTGCTGCCGGTTGTCACCATTACTTTTACTAAATATTTTATAGTTTCTGGGAGGATACTAAATTATGCAAAAAGATAAGAAAAATGATGCTGTAGATATACTGCTGGTATGGCCGCCCATTGAAAATTATTTTTCTGCAGCTGTTCCGTCAATAGGGCTTGCATACCTTGCCGCCGTGCTGGAGCCGCATTACAATGTCAGGATTCTCGAGTGCAATAACGAGGGCATGTACTCCGCTGATGCAGTAATTGAATATATCCGTAAAATGAAGCCGCGGGTTGCGGGTTTTCATCTTGCAACCCTGTGTGTGCCTTGTACCGAGGAAATCGTTAAGGCATTAAAGGAAGATGATGAATGCCCGGTATTTTTAGCCGGGGGTCCGCATGCTTCGGCGCTTCCTGCGGAAACGCTTGATACGGGGATTGATTATATTGCCATAGGTGAAGCGGAGGCAACAATTGTTGAGCTTATGGATTATATTTGCGGTAAACCAAATGCATTGTCACCCGATGATATTGAAAGTATTGCATTTAAAAGGGACGGACAAACGGTTATTACCAATAAGCGCAAGCTTTTGGACGTTAATACACTGCCATATCCCGCATGGCACTTATTCAACAAGGAAGATTACAGCGGTGCTTTGCGCAAGACCGACAAGATATTACCGGTAATGAGCAGCAGGGGTTGCCCCGAAAGCTGTACATTTTGCTACAAAGAGATATTCGGAACAAGTATAAGATTTCGCAATCCCAAGGATGTTGTGGATGAAATAGAGTATCTTAAGGATACCTTCCAAATAGAACAATTCGCAATACTTGACGAAAATTTCACGCTTTCGAAAAAACATGCTATGGAATTTTGCAACTTGCTGATTGAACGCGACTTAAATCTCGGATGGTATCTTGGTAATGGTGTAAGAGTCGACTCAACGGATGAAGAAGTTATTGCGATAATGAAAAAAGCCGGGAATTACAGGATTGCACTCGGTGTTGATTCAGGAAATGATGATATCCTTAAAGAACTTAAGAAAAGAATTACAAAAGAACAGGCCAGAAATGCAGTAGCTGTATATAAAAAGTATGGTTATGAGATAACGACATTTTTCCTCATAGGAGCACCGTCGGAAACGAAGCAAACGGTACAGGATACTATTGATTTTGCAATTGAATTAAACCCCGATATCGCCTCATTTAATAACCTGACACCGCTTCCGGGCTCTGAGCTTTATAAATATTATGACGCAAAGGGTGACCTATTAACGAAGGACTGGCGGCATTACAATTATTTTTATTACAAAGACCGTGACCCGGTTTATAATCATCCGACTCTTACATGGGATGAACTAAGAAAACTCAGAACAAAGGCATACAGAAAGTTCTATTTTCGCTTCGGATATGTTTTTTCACAGTTTAGGAGACTCAAGTCATTTTCGGATTTTACATTGCTATTGAAGAAAGCTTTTACATTCCTAGGGTTCATGAAAACCAATCTTTGATATTATTTTCTCCGGCATAAAACATGGTGAGGTTTGAATGCGATGAAGTACAGTATTATTATTCCTGTATTCCATAGTGAAAAAACGATATCGCATTGTATAGATTCGTTTTTAAATCAATCTGTATCCGAGAAGCTTGAAATTCTTTGTATAGGTGACAAGGTTGATGACCCTTGTCACTCGGTAATTGAAAAGTATGTCCGGGATTTTCCGGATGTAGTCGGGCTGCATCTGCAAAGCGGCAGGGGTATAGGCGGAGCAAGGAATTTAGGTTTAGACCTTGCAAAAGGTGAGTATGTAATGTTTTCAGATGCAGACGATTATGTTTCGCCTTTTATCTTAGAAAAATGCACTGATGCGCTGGTCAAGTATGATGCAGATTTTATAACAACGGGTTTTGTTCGTGTTAATCAATCGGGCAAAAAACTTTCTTCAGAACTGAAGGTGCAGGATGTTTGTGCTTTTGACCTGACACCTGTTAATGTTCCGAGGCTTGCATTTATTTTTACAGCTCCGTGGGGCAAGCTGTTTAAGCGTGAATTTATTGGCGAGAGCCGTTTTACGGATGATCCGATATGTGCATATGAAGATTTAATGTTTCATATGAGTGTATATCCAAAGGCAAAAAGGTACGTAATGCTGCCGGAAACATTATATAATTACATTGTATATGAAGAGTCTTCAATATCGACGGCATCCGAAGAGAGAACCTTGACTTTCCGAAGAGACTTGGCTGAATTAAAGCAAAAGTACATCAATGACAGATTACCGGCAGAATACTTGAAAATGCTTGATATAGTGGCAATGATTCATGCGGGAATTGCAGATGCACACAGAAGCGCCGAGGACCCTTCGGTTAATCTGAGGGAATTTTGCAAGGATGCCAAAGACTATTTGGATGAAAGTTTCCCGGGCTGGCGGAAAATAAAAATGATGCCTTATGGGAAGTTTACACTGCGATGCAAGATGGTGTGGATTGCAAAGAATATGTATAAAGCAAACGTTTTTTGGGTTTTTATACGTTTTTATAACTGGGTCATTAAAAACCTGCATATTGATATGAAGTGGTAAAAGTATTGGAAAATATTAAACGCAGAATACTTGAAAATAAATTCATAAAAGATACATCATGGAACTCGTTCGGTATGTTTTCTTATTATGCCTGTCAGTGGTTAATTACTATTGCTGTAGTATGGTTGTCCGATGACCTCCGAAACGCCGGGTACTTAAATCTTGCAATGAGTGTTACAAACTTTTTTGCAGCTATAGCTCTTTATAATATACGTTATTTCCAGGTTTCGGATTTGAAAATGGAGTACAGTGACAGCGACTATGTAGCGGCACGGGTACTGACCTGTGTTGCCTCAATAGTTATTTGTGCAGTGCTGATTTTTGCTATAGAATTTTCACCGATTCAAAGAGTGATTATATTAATTTATATGTTCTTTCGTGCAAATGAATCGTTTCTTGATGTTCTTCACGGAATTGACCAAAAAAACGGACGGATGGATTATGTCGGGATTTCGGCATTCATCCGCGGGACATCAATGCTGGCTGCGTTTACCGTATTTATGTGGCTGTTCAATCTGGCTATTGCTGTAACAGGTGTTGCTGTATTTAATATTGCTGTCGGGTTAATATATGATTTACCAAGAACGAAAAAACTCGCAAATTTCGTCAAGTTTACCTGGAAACGGGTTTTTTCATTGTTAAAGCGCTGCTTTCCTTTGATGCTTGTTTTATTCATTATTACGATGATAGGTTCATTTACGAGATATTCAATTGAGAGAGTTCACGGAACAGAAGCTTTAGGGATATATGCATCTGTGACCGTTCCGACTTTGATTGTTCAAATTGCATCATTTCCGATGATGGCTCCGCTCACGAATTTATTTGCCGCAAGCATTAAACAGGGTGATAAAAAGAGGTTTTTGAGGATTTTATTATATTCATCCGCTGTTATAACCGGGATTATTCTATTTTTCACCACGGCATCGTTATTCATAGGAGAATGGGGTTTAAAACTGCTGTACGGAGACATTCTTACACAGTATCATTATTTACTGCCGGGAGCATTTATAGTTTCGGGACTTGTATCATATATTTGGTTAATGAACATAATATTTTCTGCAACAAGGGATTTAAAAGGGATTCTTGCAGGAAATATTATCGGTGCGATTATATGTCTGGCAGCAGCCGGTTATTTTCTGGCCCGCTATGATCTGATTGGAGCAAACTATGTCATGATAATCAGCCAGGGTGCGGTTGTGCTCTTTTTACTCGTAAGACTCTTTTGGTATATCAAATCAAAACCCGAATTGTTCGAGCAGAGAACGGATGATCTTGAAGAGCCTGAAAGTGCAAGCTGATTGACGATAATATTAATAATTGATATAATCAAGCGAATCAAAATAGGGGTGATTAGCGTTGTTTAAGGATAAAAAGGGAGAGGGGTATTAAATGAGCAAGCTGAAACTTGTAACTATTGTCGGTACACGCCCTGAGATAATTAAGCTTTCAGAGGTTATGAAGCTTGCGGATAAATGCTTTGAACATATAATTGTCCACACAGGTCAAAACTATGATTATTCGTTAAATGAAGTGTTTTTTGAAGGTTTGAAGCTGCGTTCGCCGGATTATTTTCTGGATGTATCAGGCGAGCATTTAGGCGAAACGATTGGAAATGTGATATCCAAATCCTATGAACTACTTGAAAAAATCAAGCCGGATGCCGTATTGATTCTTGGAGATACAAACTCTGCTTTATCGGCAATATCGGCAAAACGCCTTAAAATCCCGATTTTTCATATGGAAGCAGGGAACCGATGTTTTGATGAGAACCTGCCGGAGGAAGTTAACCGCCGTATGGTCGATCAAATCAGTGACGTTAATCTTGCATATACAGAACATGCGCGCAGATATTTACTTGCAGAGAATATTAAACCGGAATATGTTTTTGTTACAGGTTCACCAATGCCTGAGGTAATAAAAGTAAATGCAGGCAAAAAAACAGATATACTTTCGAAACTGCAATTGGAACCAAGTAAATACTTTCTTCTTTCGGCTCATCGTGAGGAAAACATTGATATTGAAGAAAATTTTGTTGATCTTATGAATGCAGTAAACTCATTGGCAGAGCAGTATTCAATGCCAATAATTTATTCACTGCACCCAAGAAGTGAAAAGTTTATAAATAAACGAAACCATAAATTTCACCTGCTGATAAAGAAAATGACACCATTTGGATTTAATGATTATATTGAATTGCAAAAATCCGCATATTGTGTTATTTCAGACAGCGGGACATTGGCAGAGGAGTCGAGTATATTACGCTTTCCTGCTGTTTCATTACGCACAAGCACAGAACGCCCCGAAGCCGTGGACAAAGGAAGCTTTGTACTTGGCGGAATCAACAAAGAGACCATAACCGGAGCGGTAAATTTGGCAGTTTCGCTGATGAGTATTGAAAATCCGGACGTACTTGATTATCAAGATGCTAATATATCTGCTAAGGTTATTAAAATTATTCAGGGATACACAGAAATTATTAACGAAAGAATCTGGAGAAAATAAGAATGAAGCGTTTGGTTGTACTCGGCGGAACCGGCATGGCAGGGAATGTGGCGGTTAGATATCTTGAGCAGCAAGGGAATGATATATATTATATGGCTTTGGATGCTCAAGAAACAAGCAAGAGCAAAGCACTGGACGCAACGGATATATCTGCGTTATCATCATGGCTTGATACCGTAAAACCGGACGTCATTTTTAATTGTCTGGGATTACTCATTAAAGCATCAGAGAACAGGCCTGATCTGGCAATACTGTTAAACTCATATCTTCCGCATTATTTAGAGCAAAAATATGCAAACACCTCTGTGAAAATTATTCACCTTTCCACCGATTGTGTTTTCTCGGGTAAACGCGGAGGGTACCTGGAAAACGACATTCCCGATGGTGAAACAATTTATGACCGTTCAAAAGCTCTGGGAGAAATAATAAATGACAAAGACCTGACATTTCGCATGTCCATAATCGGTCCCGATCAAAATGAATCAGGTGTCGGTTTATTTAACTGGTTTATGAGCCAAACCGGAAAGATACGGGGTTTTACCAAAGCCATGTGGACAGGTATAACAACAATTGAGCTTGCAAGAGCAGTTGATGCGGCACTGCAACAGGATTTGACGGGTTTATATCATCTTGTTCCCGATAAACCGATTGACAAGTATAGTTTGCTTTTATTATTCAAGGATGTTTTTAACAGGATGGATGTTGAAATTGAACCGCAGGACGAATTTATTGTTGATAAGACACTGGTTAATACACGTAAGGATTTTGACTTTAAGGTTCGTGATTATAAGCAGCAAATTGAAGATATGCAAAAATGGATTGAAGAACATAAAGAGTTATATAAGCATTACTAAAACCGGAGATATATATGTCTAAGCGGATTCTTATAGTGAGCCAGCATTTTTGGCCTGAGTCTTTTCGGGTAAACGATATTTGCGACGGCTTTATTGAAAGAGGATACGATGTCGAAGTGCTTTGCGGGATACCGAACTACCCTGCAGGGCAATTTTTCGACGGTTACGGGGTTTTTAAGAACAGGCGGCAGGTAACCGATAAGGGTGTCAAAATACGCAGGTGCTTTGAGATTAAGAGAGGCAATAATTCTAATCTTAGGATTTTTTTGAATTATATTTCCTTTCCTTTCAGCAGTTTGTTTTCATTACCTTATTTGATGCGACAGAAGTATGACAAAATTTATCTTCATAATACCTCACCTGTGATGATGTCGGTTGCGGGTATATTGCTCGGCAGGATCAAAAAAATCGAAACAACGATGTACGTTCTGGACTTATGGCCGGAAAATTTGTATTCTGTGCTCCAAGTTCGCAGCAAGCTGCTCAGGCATATTGCAATGCGTGTGTCAAACTGGCATTACCGTAAGACAGATAGGCTTATAGCAAATTCCTCAAGGCTGCGAACATTACTTATTGACCGAATCGGTAAAGCGGAGGATAAGGTCACATATATTCCGCAGTTTTGTGAAAAAGTATTTGAAAATGTTGTAACTGATGATGAGTTGTCAGCTCGTTTTTCAAGTACGTTTAATATGGTCTTTACAGGGAATATCAGCCCTGCACAATCATTTGAAACGGTTATAAGAGCTGCAGACCTACTTAAGGATAAAGGTTATAACGATATAAGATGGATAATAATCGGGGACGGAATGTCTTTGAAATGGTTAAAAGATGAAGTTGAGAAAGCGGGACTCACGGATGTTTTTGTGTTTATCGGGCGGGTGCCGATAGAAGATATTCCAAAATATACGGGTATCGCAGACGGTCTTTTTGCCTGCTTAAATAAAACAGACATGCTCGATTGCACCCTACCGGCAAAGGTATTTTCATATTACGCCGCAGAGCGTCCTATTGTACTTGCGATGGATGGAGAAATACAAGAAATTATACGTGAGTCGGGAGCAGGTTTTGCAGTAGATGCAGAGGATTCAGAGGGACTTTCACATGCTGTTGAGAAGCTGTATTTGCTGAGTGAAAAGGAACAGACATCAATGGGCTTGGCAGCGAAGGAATACTATTTCAAACATTTTGAGAGAAATATGAACATGGACAAGCTTGTTGCTTTTATTGAAAGTTAAAGCTTAGTATGGTAAAATTGAACGATTATTTTTTTGGAGATAGTAAGTGAAGAACAGAGTTTGTATTTACGTTTTTTATGATAAGAACGGGATTGTGGACAAGTATGTGACATACATGCTGCAGAGCTTGCTTTCGGTGTGTCAGAGGCTTGTTTTTGTTTGTAACGGTGAGCTTAATGTTGAAGGCAGAGCTGCTGTTAATGAACTCACAAGTGATATTGTTGTTAGAGAGAATAAGGGATTTGATGCCTGGGGATTTAAAGCAGGGTTTGAATATATCGGCTGGGATAAGCTTGGTGAGTATGATGAGCTTATTCTTATGAATGACTCGGTATTCGGTCCGATTTACCCGTTTGAACAGATTTTTGAAGAAATGGGAAGCAAGAATCTTGATTTCTGGGGTATTTCCAAGCATGGCAGGTTTTTAAAGACATATGGTAGAAAGCATAAAAAAGAGAAAGTATTGCCCGAGCATATACAATCATATTTTATCTGTGTTTCAAATAAAATGCTTATTAACCCGGAGTTTAAGAAATTCTGGGATAAAATGCGTATGCTTAAAACATGGAATGATGCGGTTTCGTTATTCGAAACAAGGTTTACGAGTCATTTTGCCGAGCTTGGAATGGCCTGGGATGTGTATATTGATCCGGAAAAAGACTATAGTAATTTTACGGGTGTTTCGTTTTTAAGCCTGATGAGCTATGAAATGGTAAAGGATTATAAGTGCCCTGTAATCAAGCGGAAAAACTTTTCCATTGAGTATGAGAATTTTCTTGCGTTTACTGTCGGAAATAAAACAAGGCAAGCCTTTGATTATATACGTGATAATACTGATTATGACATTGATTTGATTTGGGAGCATGTTCTCCGCACTGCACCGCTTAGATTCTTAAACGATTGCTTGAATCTTACGTATTTACTCCCGGAAAAGTATGTGTTAGATGATGCTTCTGATGTAAATAACGTAAAAGCGGCTGTGTTTGCACATATAACATATGAGGATTTAATAGAGTTTTGCGTTGATTATATTAAATCAGCCGTTGATTTTGCCGATGTTTACATTACAACAACCTCGGAGGATATGAAAAGGCATATTATTGACCGATTCGGTTTATTAAACTTAAAAGAGCCGACGGTTATAATAATGCCGGAAAACAGCCGAGGCAGAGATGTCGGAGCTCTTTGGGTTGCGCTGAACCCGTATATGGACAAGTATGATTACGTTTGTTACATACATAATAAAAAATCACCTCAGATAAGCCCGCTTACAATCGGGCGCGGGTTTGCTGAGAGGTGTTTTATTAATACGCTTGCAAGCCGC
Source organism: Oscillospiraceae bacterium (assembly GCA_009784725.1). GTDB lineage: Bacteria > Bacillota > Clostridia > Oscillospirales > Oscillospiraceae > WRMH01. Next base: position 63,270 of record WQXS01000002.1, on the reverse strand, counting down.
GAATACGTGCAAAACGTTTTGTCGCTGTTTGAGCAAAATCCGAGGCTTGGAATGCTCTTCCCTCCGCCTATTGCTCACGGGCCGTATAAAGGGCTTATATCTACTTTATGGACAAGTAATTATCATGTTGCGCTGGAGCTTGCCGAAAGACTTGGCATTAACGTGTTTATCGACGATAGTATTGACCCGGTATTTCCTGCCGGCGGTATGTTTTGGTTCAGACCAAAAGCACTTAAAAAGGTTAAGGACCATGGTTTCACATATGAAGACTTTCCGCCGGAGCCGCTTGGAGAAGACGGCACAATAAGTCACGCATTCGAGCGGATATACGGTTTTGCAGCTCAAAGTGAAGGTTATTACTCTGCGTGGATCATGACAAACACATTTGCCACAACAGAGGTGACAACACTGAGCTATCTGCTTGCAAAAAAACAAACAAAAATATGGGGTGCAACAAGGCAAATACTCTTCAACAGACTGCGCAAGCACCAAAGATTATACGTGTTTTTAAGGTTTTTCTACCGCATTCCGAAGAAAATCAAAAAGTTTATATTACGGGTGTAAATAATGTCTTATCTGATTATTAAAGAACTGGATGTTGCAAAGTGCAATGAGCTTGTTATGTCAGCGGATTCCGGTGATGATATTTTATTTTTACCGGAATGTGTTCAGGTGCACGATGGTTTTTATGATGAAATGCTGTCGTGCTTGTATGCTGCCGAAAAACATGCAATTGTTTGCGGTCAAGAAGTAGAAAACAGGGACAGTTTAGTAAGAACTGCTAAAAAATATCTGCCCAAATATTCAATAACAATTAATGCAAACGCTCATTGTGTTTTAATTAAGCGCTCGGTTATTGATAAGCTGGGTCTTTTTAATACATCGTTTAATTGTCTTCAAGCCGCTCTGACCGACTACTTGCTGCGAATTAACCGATTCGGTTATTCAATGGTTACATCACATCATGCTTTATTTTCATATAACGATAAGAGAAATGATGAAACCAATGAAGCAGATAAAGAGTTATTGATAAAAAAGCACTATTATTGGGAAGAAACGAAGCGGCAATTTGATTTATACGGAGCTAATCCTGCTTTAACGTTTTATAAACTGCTTGATGAAGAATATTATCCTAAAAAAAGAATACTGTTCGATTGCAGTACAATGCCCCCCTATCACTGCGGCACTTCGGAATATCAACTTTCTGTGTATGAAGCATTTTATAAATTATATAAAGAGAAATACAATATATTCCTGCTGGCAAATACTGAAGCTGATGAATATCATGGTTTAACACGGCGATTTGAAAGAATATTATATCCTGAAACAGTTACCGGAGTATTTCATTTAGGGTTTGCTCCCAATCAGTTAATGTTCTACGAAAATCAAGTGTTACTAAACAAACATTGCCTTAGAATTGTTCAAACAATGTTTGATATTATCATGACAAGGCGTTTTGATGATGCTTTTAAGACCGATATGAAAAAAATAGTCGATTTGGGGATTAAACTCAGCGACGGCATAGTATTTATAAGCACTTTTACACAAGATGATTTTATGGCTCGTTATATAGGTGAGCAGTTTATCCGGGATAAAAAGTACAAAATGATTTATCCCGCAACAGAGTTCGGTGCACCGGAAAAGACTGATTATGACTTGCCTTTTGACTCTTATTACTTAATTGTCGGCAACATGTTTGAGCATAAGGTTCTTAAAGAAACTATTGAAGCTGTTGCAAATACTAAAAATAATTTTATTGTTCTGGGATATGGAGAGAGCGAATTTATATATCCAAATGTTTTCGGGTACATGAACGGTCTTATTGACGATGATTTCCTGCGTTTTCTGTATTCAAGGTGCAATGCAGTTATATTCCCTAGCCTGTATGAAGGCTTCGGATTTCCGGTTGTTATGAGCCTTAATCACAATAAACGTGTAATACTTAACAATAACGCTTTAAATAACGAGCTGTATCAGCATTTTAGTGAGTTTAAAGCTTATTTCTCGTTTTATGACAGGTTTGAACAAATCCCGGAAATTATCGGAGAATTGGATAGCGGCAACGATTCATTGAATGCAAAATATGAAGATTCATGGGAAAGAGCTGCTGTCGAACTTGAAATATTCCTTGGTGAAGTTTTAAATATCCCATTTGACGCAACGGCATTAAATGAAAGATGGAATATTTTCAATATTATCGAAGTCGAAAAAATGTTCAAATACGATGATTTGATGCGAAAAGCCAACGACTTTACTGATACAGCTTCCGAAGAACTTGAAATTCTATATAAACAGTTTGGGAACTACAAATTGTTGCCTATGCTAAAATTCGCTGTTAAAAAGCATATAAAGCACAGATACTCAAGGTTATTTAAGCGTTTAAAAGGTGAATAGTTTGTCATTCTGAGGGAGCTTGCGACCGAAGAATCTCACATTTTACATTTAATGCACAGGTTTAAACGTTAACCCGTATTTTTGCATTGAATAGCTTCGTGTGATATACTAAAGCAAGTTATTTTATGGAGGTTAAAGATGAAAAAAGCTCTTATAACAGGCGTCACCGGTCAGGACGGTTCATTCCTCGCCGAGCTTCTGCTCGAAAAAGGATATGAGGTGCATGGGGTTGTACGACGCAAAAGTGTTGTTGACTACGGAAATGTTGATCATATAAAAGATAAAATTAACCTTATTTATGCAGATATAACAGATATGGCATCGATGGTAAGAGCCATGGATATATCAAAAGCTGATGAGGTATACAACCTTGCTGCACAAAGTTTCGTTGCCGCAAGTTGGGAGCAACCGATTGCGACTACAGAAATTGATGCATTGGGTGTTTTATATATACTTGAAGCAATAAGAAAGATTAATCCCGATTGTAAGTTTTATCAGGCGTCAACATCTGAAATGTTCGGTTTAGTGCAGGAGGTACCTCAAAAGGAATCGACACCTTTTTATCCGAGGAGCCCATATGGGGTGGCAAAACTTTATGGTCATTGGATTACAAAAAACTACCGTGAAAGCTATAATATATATGCGTGTTCAGGAATTTTATTTAACCATGAAAGCGAACGACGAGGCAAAGAATTTGTTACTCGCAAAATAACCGATGCTGTTGCTCGTATAAAACTTGGAAAACAGGACTGTGTTGAGCTTGGAAACATGGATTCAAAGCGTGACTGGGGTTATGCCGGAGATTATGTTTATGCAATGTGGCTTATGCTGCAGCAATCGGAAGCCGATGATTATGTTATTGCAACCGGAGAAACAAGAACAATTCGCGACTTTGCCGATGCCGCATTTGCAAGCATAGATGTGAAGTTAGACTGGCAGGGTTCGGGAGTTGATGAAGTTGGTATTGATACGAAAACTAACAAAACTGTTGTACGGGTCAATCCGAAATATTATCGCCCGGCCGAGGTGGATTTACTTCTGGGAAGCCCATTAAAAGCTGAACAGAAATTAAATTGGAAACGTGAAGTTTCATTTAATGAAATGGTTTCACGGATGATAGCAAATGATTTAAAATTAGTTGCCAACGAGATAAGTGTAATATAGAAATTGAGTTACATTAATCTACCGGAAATAAGGATTGATGGATAGTAAAATTGTATTTGGTACAGGTGGGTTACGTGCTGTAATGGGAGATGGTGATGGATTTATTAACCATCATGTTATACAGCGTGTAACTCATGGTTTGGCTAAAGTTATATTATCTTCTGATGCACCTAAAAGTGTCGGAGTTGCGTTTGATACGAGGCATAGGTCTGCAGAGTTTGCAGAAACTGTTTGTGAAACATTTTCTGCGTTTGGAATTGATATTTATCGGTTTGAAAAACCGATGCCTACTCCAGTTTTAAGTCATGCAATACGGATTAAGAGTTTAGGTTGGGGAGTTTGTATTACTGCAAGCCATAATCCGCGAGAATATAACGGTTATAAAGTTTATGACTTAAATGGGGTACAGGTCACAGATAAAATTGCGGGAGAGATTGCTGATTTTATTAACTCCTTGGGTGAAGATGAAAATATACCCAAAAAGCAGAGTAATCTTATTAGAGTTTTCGAAAATCCGGTAATTGACGAGTATTTTAGGCAAATAATCGATTTTATAGGAATTGAGCGGGAAAAATCTGATTATCCGTTTGTTTATTCTGCACTTTATGGAGCGGGAGCAAACGCTGTTCCTTATGTGCTTGAGAAGCTTGGATTTTCTCCTGTTTGTGTTCAGCAAGAACCGGATGGAGATTTCGGAGGTTTGAATACTCCAAATCCTGAGGAACCTGTTGTGTATGACAGGATTCTGGAAGAGGTTAAAATCTGTCAGGGGGACGGTTCTCCTGACACAGTGACAGGAGAACCGTCCCCCTGTCAACTTATCTTGGCTACTGATCCTGATTGTGACAGGATTGGGGTTATGGTCAAGAAAGAGCAAGGGTTTAAGCTGCTTAGCGGGAATCAAGTTGGTGCGTTGCTGATTAATTATCTTGCCGGTCAAGTGAGAGAACAGCAAGACAGAAGAACCGTCACTTTGTCTTCCGTTGTAATATCAACAATTGTTTCAGGGATGCTTGGGGAGTTTATCGCTAAGGATTACGGGTTTGAATTTATTAGACTTCTCACGGGGTTTAAATATATTGGAGAATATATAACCAATCTTCCCGTGGATAAACAGTTTTTCTTCGGGTATGAGGAGAGTTACGGGTTTCTTGCGGGTGACGGAGCAAGAGATAAGGATGCGGTTATTGCATCAGCATTAATTGTTAAAATGGCTGCATATTATGATACTAAAGGAATTACACTCTTTGACCGATGGCATGAGCTTAGTAAAAAACACGGTTATTGTCTGGAGTCACTGCATAGCTTTACGGTTTCTCAAAGTAAGCAGAAAGAATTAATGACAGATTTAAGAAACGGGAAAATTAATTGCGAAGCAATGAAGATTGAAGATTATATTAACGGGTTGTATGGTCTTCCGCCTGCAGATGTGATAAAATTATACTTTGGAGCTTCAGATACAGGAACGGATTATAAAGGATGGGCTGCAATACGCCCGAGTGGGACAGAACCGAAGTTGAAAGTATACGTTGGTGTGTGTAATAAAACATATGAAGGTGCAAAAGAAGCCTTGGAAACGTTAAGTGAAAAGATTCTGAAAAAGCTTGGAATGACAGAGGTGATGGTATGAAAATGATTATTATGGCAGGAGGGTCGGGAACCAGACTTTGGCCGCTCAGCAGAACTCATTATCCGAAGCAGTTTTTAAAACTTTCGGGAATGGATAAATCGATTTTTCAAATGACCATCGAACGTTGTTTGCTTATGGGAAAAATGGAAGATATATACCTTGTAACTAGCAAGGACTATTTACACTTAGTACAAGGGCAGGTTGAAGAAATAGGAAAAACCCTGCCACTAGAGCAAATTATGCTCGAGCCCGAAGCAAAAAACACTCTTCCCGCAATATTATTTGCCGTTCAAGCTATCAGAGAAAAAGGTGATGATATCTGCGCAGTGTTTGCATCCGACCATGTCATAGACTATCCGCAGATTCTTGCTGATATTATTCTAAAAGCTGTACCGCTTGCAGAAAAAGGATTTGTTTGTTTTGGAATAACACCCACAAGTCCTGAAACGGGTTTCGGGTATATTAAACCCGGTGAAGCTGTAGACGGTGGTTTTGTTATTGCAGAATTTAAAGAAAAACCCGATTATGACACCGCATGCAGGTATGTTGAGGAAGGATATCTTTGGAACAGCGGAATGTTTATGTTCCACTCCAAACAATTTACCGATGCGGTCAAAAAAAATAACCCCGAGGTTTATAAAGCGTTTCAAGAGGCAAGTGTTGAAGAAAAATTCAATAAAACCCCGAAAATCTCCGTAGATTACGGCTTGATTGAAAAAATGGATAAGGTCTTTGGTGCACCAATGGACATGGAGTGGAATGACCTTGGTAATTTCACCACATTTTATGACAGATATCACACAAAAAGAGACGAAAACGGAAATGTTTATTTTAATAACGAAATAATGCTGGACAGCGAAAAGAACCTTATTTATTCCGAAGGCGATAAGGCTGTAGCAGTTGTGGGTGTATCAGATATTGTTGTGGTTGATCAAAAGGATGCACTTTTAATATGTAAACGTGAAGATGCACCAAAGGTTAAGGATGTTGTGGATGTTCTGAAGAAAAGAAAAGATGAACGTGCCGATTACCATCTGACTGTCTATAAACCTTGGGGGTCTTATACGATTCTTGAAGACGATAAATTTTATAAAGTGAAACGCCTTACAGTAATGCCGGGGAAACGGCTTAGCTATCAAATGCATTATCACCGAAGCGAGCACTGGATTGTTGTAAACGGCACAGCAACTGTAGTGATTGATGATAACGAAAATCTGGTCAGAAGTGGCGAAAGCATATATATTCGAGCCGGTGAAAAACACCGCCTGGTTAACTCAGGAAACATCATGCTGGAAGTCATTGAAGTACAAAACGGGCAGTATCTGGGAGAAGATGATATTGTCAGGTATGAAGATGATTTCATACGATAAAGGTTAAATTCAATTAATTTGGTGGGCAAAATGAAAAAAATCGGTTTTGTTATCCCCTGGTTTGCCGATAATATCCCGGGAGGAGCAGAAGCTGCACTTCACGGTATATTAAGCTATATAACAGCATATGGAGTTGAGACCGAAGTTCTTACAACATGTGTTGAACAACTCGCAAGTGACTGGAATATAAATTATTACCCCGAAGGAGTCGATACAGCAGCAGGAGTCCAAGTGCGCAGATTTCCTGTACGCAAGAGGGATACACAGGCATTTAATGAAATTAATGTCAAACTCTTTTACAGAAAACCGATTTCTGATGAAGAAGAAACATATCTAAGAGAATCAATAAACAGTCCGGAGCTATATGAATATATTGAAAAAAACAAAGATGATTACTCTTTGTTCGTTTTCATCCCATATATGTATGGGATAACATATTACGGATGCAGGATTTGTCCCGAAAAATCAATATTGATCCCATGCCTGCACGATGAAGGTCATGCATACTTGAGTGGATTCAGAGATGTGTATTCAAAGATTAAAGGGATGATATTTAACACAATACCCGAGTATGAACTGGCAGAAAAGCTATTTGACCTAAAAAACGTTGATACCGAAGTTATAGGCATCGGAACAGACACAGATATATCAGGCTCATCAGAGAGGTTCAAGGATAAGTACAGTATAAATGACGATTTTATTTTATATGCTGGCCGCAAAAGTGAAGGGAAAAATTTACATACGCTTGTAGATTATTTCACGGAATATAAGAAAAGAAATCCCGGTAAATTAAAACTTGTACTGATAGGTGACGGCAATATAAATATCCCGGAGCAGGTAAAGGGTGATATAATAGACTTGGGGTTTGTACCAAAGCAAGATAAATATGATGCGTTTACTGCCGCACTAGTACTGTGTCAACCTTCTCTTAACGAAAGCTTTTCAATTGTTCTAATGGAAAGCTGGCTCTGCAGCAGACCCGTCCTGGTACATGCAGGTTGCCCTGTAACAAAAAGTTTTATACTTGAATCACACGGTGGCTTGTTCTTTGCAAATTATGGAGAATTCGAAGGGTGCATTGATTATTTAGCAATAAATAAAATATCTGCAGACACAATGGGTACTCAAGGAAGACAGTTTGTGATAAATAACTATAATTGGGATGCTATAATAGATAAGTATATTAAGTTTTTTGGAAGGATATCGTAATATGCTTAATGAACGTGTTGATATTACAGAAATAATGAAAGATATACAAAATAAAGCCGGGCAAAAAAGAATGGCTGAAAATAAATTAACTGCTGCAAGAGCATCGGATTATCTCTATCCGGAGCTTAAAGCATCAAAAAAAAGGCTTGAAGAGATACATACAAATGTACTGGCATTACATAAATATACAAAAGAGCATGAGGATACAGCGCTTAACCCGCCCGTTTCATTAATCCAAAGATGTATAAGAAAACTGACGAAATTTATTTGGCAAGAACAAAATGAAGTCAACAGAAGTTTAAACAATAATATTCATACACTATTGGCAGTGCAAATCGAACTTACATCAAATCTTAATAAAATAAGCGATTTAATGTTTGGTATAAACGAAAGATTAATTGAAATGGAAAAAATCACAGAAGAAAAGATTGGCAAATAAAACAATGGATAATGAGTCCAAAAAAAGAGTTGCTATAATAATACAAAGGTATGGCATTGAAGTAAACGGCGGGTCAGAACAGCTTGCGCGTATGTATGCAGAAAGACTCAAGGAGTGTTACGATGTTGAGATTATTACATCATGTGCTCGTGATTATTATTCATGGGAGAACTACTATCCGGAAGGACAATCAAATGTAAACGGAGTTAAGGTCAATCGTTTTAAAGTCGATAAGATTCGTGATATGAAGAAATTCGGAGAAATTGCAATTGACCCAAATGATCCGCTAACAGAGCAAGTTTGGATAGATGAACAAGGTCCGTACTGTCCTAAAGCAATTGAGTATATAAAAGCAGAAAAAAACAACTTCGATGTTTTTATTTTTGTGACATACCTTTATTACCTTACAGTCTGCGGAATAAAAGAGGTAAAAGAAAAAGCGATATTAATACCTACAGCACATGATGAACCATTTGTTTATTTCAATATATATAAGGAAATATTCACCTGTCCGCGTGCTATTATTTTCAGCACCAAAGAAGAACAGAATTTTATCCATAACTTATTTAATAACCAAACTATTATGAGCGGTATTGTCGGTGTTGGAGTGGATATACCGGAGGCATCGGATATTTCTGGTTTCAAAGAAAAACATAGTTTAGATAAATACATTTTATATACAGGCCGTATAGATCATGGAAAAAATACTCCCGAATTACTGGATTATTTTATCGAATATAAAAAGCGTAATAATTCAAAGTTAAAATTAGTTCTTATGGGAGAAATATACATAGAAATACCTGCACATCCCGATATTTTGTCCCTTGGTTTTGTCAGCGATGAGGACAGAATCAACGGCATGGCAGGAGCTACAGTGTTCATACTGCCATCAATTTATGAAAGCTTATCAATGGTTGTTTTAGAATCAATGGCAGTGGGGGTTCCGGTTATAGTTAACGGAAAATGTAATGTCTTAAAAGCACATTGCCTTGAGAGTAATGCGGGAGTATACTATAATGACTATCATGAGTTTGAAGAGTGTATAAATTATTTAATGACAAATTCTGATATATATGATGGTATGAAAGAAAATGCAAAAAAGTATATTAAAGAAAAATACCAATGGGATGTCATTATTGAAAAGCTAAAGCAGTTAATTAACTACTCTGTCAGCCAACCTTAATTTGAGGTGAATTATGGAAAATTTTACTGAAATTGTAACCAGAAAACTAAAAACACGTATAGCTGGGAAAAAGACGTTAGGTGAGGATTTTGACGAGTCTGAGTTTGATGATTCACAAATACAACAGAAAGAAGTTGAACATGAATTTAAAATATATAATGAAAATTTATCATACTTAATTGAAAATAACACAGTAAATTCAAATGTTGCAATTACCGGCAGTAAGAATCCAATTGGACGGATGAAAATATTTATTAAACGCTTTATAAGAAAAAGCATTAAATGGTATCTCGACCCAATCGTTGAACAACAAAACAGGTTAAATGCTCACTATGTCAGTTCATTGCATAGAGCAGAGAAAATTAGCGAGTATTTTAAACAGGAAAACGACCGGCTTCATACTGAAATTTTCTATCTTAAAGAATCAAATGATTATTTTAATAAACGTTTTGATAAAGCAGATGAAAACATGGCGTATTTTGGTTCACAAATTAAAAGGATCAGTCAAGATAGTTTTAAGAAAAAAAGCACATCTGTTTCCGGTGAGTCGGATGTGAATTACCAAGACACAGAAAGAACGAGTTTAAATAACAGTGTAATTGATGATAATAAAATCGATTTTGATTATTTTCTATTTGAAAACAGATTCAGAGGTACAAGAGATTGGGTAAAATCCACTCAGATTAAATACTTGAAATATTTTGAAAATAAGCAAAATGTGTTGGATATAGGTTGTGGCAGAGGAGAATTTCTAGATATTCTACGCGAAAAAAGTATATCCTGTAAAGGTGTCGATATTGTTGATTCGTTTGTTTATTTCAATCAACAAAATGGACATGATGTTGAGCAAGCTGATGCTTTGACCTACTTAGATTCTTTAGAAGATAATTCTTTAGGGGGAATCTTTATGTCTCAGGTTCTTGAACATCTGGAGAGTGATTATATATATAAACTTGTACAACTTGCATATGCAAAACTAAAACCGGGTTGTTTCTTTATAGCAGAAACTCCAAATCCGTCAAATCTAGCGATATTTCATAATTACTTTTATGTTGATATGACACATATAAGACCGGTTCATCCCGACATTATTAAATACATTTTTGAGTATTTTGGATTTAACGATGTTGAGCATTTATATAGTTCAAAAACAGACTTTAGTATTCCACAGCTAGTGATTAGCGATTACAATTTATCAAGTTTTAATGATGCAATGAAACGTGTAAGCGATACATTATACGGATATCAAGATTATGCTGTGATAGGGAAAAAATAATTTCCATTGAAATAGTGAGGGAGCAAATGAGTAATAGAAAGAAAAAAATATGTATATGTCATGCAAAAGCACCGTTTATGTCAGGTGGTGCAGAAATATTAACGACAGACTTGCATTCAAACCTGATAAAAAGAGGTTTTGACGCTGAGGTTATTTCACTTCCGTTTAAGTGGTATCCGGCATATGAAGTTATAAACAGCGCACTTGCATGGAGACTTGTTGATTTGGAAGAAGTTGACGGTGAAAAAATCGATTTGGTGATAGGAACAAAATACCCGGCATATGCAGTAAAACACAGCAATAAAGTTGTCTGGCTTTTTCATCAGCACAGACCGGCTTATGACTTAAAAAATGAAACAGAATATTTCGGATTATGTAACGGTTTAACAGATAATGGTGAAGAAGTGAGCGAAATGGTTAAAAATATTGACAATCGTTCATTCCACGAAACAAAGGGGATATATACTATATCCAAAAACGTATCAGAAAGGCTGAAGGAATATAACGGATTTGACTCTGAGTATTTGTACCCACCACCACGGTTTGAGAATCAATTATTCTGCGAAAATTATGATGATTATATTCTTTCGGTTGGAAGAGTTGCCGCATTAAAAAGACTCGAAATACTTATTAATTCCATACAATTCTGTGATAAAAAAATTAAAGTACTTATTGCAGGTACAGGAAATTGTATCGAGGAACTAAAAAAATTAACAGCAAACCTTAACCTTGAGGACAGAGTAACGTTTTTAGGATATGTCAGTGATGAAGAAGTTCTTAGGCTCTATGCAAATGCATTTGCCGTATTTTTCGCACCAAAGAATGAGGACTACGGTTATATAACTATTGAATCATTTATGTCAAAAAAACCTGTAATTACATGTGACGATTCTGGAGGTATATTAGAGTTTGTTGAAGATAGTATAAATGGATATGTTTGTCCAAAAGATTACAAAATAATTGGTGAGCGAATAAATAAACTCTATAATAACAAAGGTTTATGCAAGCAGTTGGGTAACAGCGGCTATGAAAAGGTCAGGTATATAAGCTGGGACACAGTTATTAACAAGTTAACAAGTACTATCTGAGAATATGAGATTAAATATATGAAAGTTGCTGTCTTTTCTCCACTCAATCCTATTAAATCCGGTATATCGGACTATACTCAGGAAGTTGTATTAAAATTGAAAGAGTATGTTGATATTGACTTATTTGTTGATGGATATAAACCATGTGATGCAGAGATTAAAAAAAATTTTAAGATTTTCAACATGGAGGAAATAGAAAACGCAGAAGTTAGACGTAATTATGATTTAATCATATATCAAATAGGTAATTCATATAAACATCATGAAAAAATAGTTAACTATAGTTTAAAGTATCCGGGCATTGTAGAAATGCACGATTTTGCACTGCATTATTTGATTGCAAGTACACTTTACACTACAGGAAAACATGACGAATACATACAAGTAATGAAATATTGTCATGGCAGGAATGGTGAATATACGGCAAAAAAATTTTTAAGGACATTGATGAATCCACCTTGGGATAAAAGATCTCTGGAATTCCCTGTAAATAAGCATATATTAGATAACTCAATCGGCATAATAGTTCACTCTGATTATGCTTTACAAATGATAAAGGGAATGAAGGTCGATAAACCTTTAACAAAAATTAATTTGCATTCACTTGAAATTATTGAGGATTTTGACGTATATCAAAAAAAATGCAGAGCTAAATTAGGTATCGACCAAAAGAAAGTAATATTAGGGTCATTTGGATTTGCTTCAACGGCAAAAAGAATATACGAGATATTAGAGGCATTAGCATTACTAAAAAAAGATTACAACAATTTCATTTATTATGTTATAGGTGAAGAAGATAATGTTGATGTAAGAGCAAAAGCAGAGGAACTTGGTCTATCAAAAAATGTTGTAATAACGGGATTTGTAGGACTCGATAAATTTTCCTATTATATAGGAGCAAGTGATATATGCTTTAATTTAAGATATCCGACTCAAGGAGAATCGTCAGCAAGTCTGCATCGGGCGCTCGGAATGGGTAAGCTTGTTTTTGTTACAAAGATAGGAACATTTAAGGAATACCCCGATAATGCTGTTGTTAAAATAAACTATGACCAATATGAAGTGCAAAATATTTATTTAAAATTAATAGAAATACTTAAAGATAAAAATAAAATGATTAAAATGAAGGAAAATGCTTTGCTTTTTGCAAAAGAAAACTGCTCTCTTGAAAGTAATTGTATTAAATACTATACATTTATAAATGATATTATTAATGGGAAAAAATCAAAAATTGATTATATTGACACTTTTGTTGATGGATTGTATGAACTGGAGCTACACTCTGAAAAGTATATTAAACAATTAGGTGAAAGAGTAGGAGCTGTAATATAATGAAGGTTGCTATTTTTTCGCCATTAAATCCAAAACAATCGGGGATTTCAGATTTTACTGAGGAAGTAGTATTTCAACTTAAAAATTATGTTGACATTGATTTGTTTGTTGACAATTATATACCATCAAACTCAGAGATAAATGACAATTATTATATCTATAATTTTAGCGATATTGATAATCCACAAATAAGAGAGAAATATGATTTTCTTATTTATCACATCGGAAATAATTCTTTATGTCACAAAAGAATTCTTGAGTATAGTTTAAAATACCCCGGAATTGTCGAGCTTCATGATTTTTCAATACATCTTATGATTGTTGATGAAATATTCATAAAAGAAAATAGAGATGAATATATTGATATAATGAAGTACTGCCATGGTAAAACCGGAGAGTTTATTGCAATTCGATTTCTTAATGAAATGAATAATCCACCTTGGGAAAAGTACCCATTACTTTTTCCTATAAACAAGCATGTTCTGGAAAATGCAAAGGGAATTATAGTCCATTCTGATTTTACTAAGCAAATGATAAAAGGCATGGGCTTGGGAAAACCTATTAAAACTATTCAACATCACACGCATGAGATAATTGATGATTATGAGAAACACCAACTTAATTGCAGAAGCAAACTTGGAATAGACACAGATTTGATAATGTTAGCTTCATTCGGGTTTGCATCATCACCAAAAAGGATTATTGAAATTTTAAAAGCAATTGACCTGCTTAAAAAAGTACAAAACAATTTTAGGTACTATATTGTAGGTGAGTTGCAAATCCCGGAACTATATAATGAAATCGAGAAATATAATTTAACAGATCATATTTATATAACCGGCTACGTTGACTTAGACGACTTTAAAACATATCTCGGAGCATGTGATATTAGTTTCAACTTAAGGTATCCTACTCAAGGAGAGTCATCAGGTAGTCTGCATCGTGCTCTCGGGATGGGAAAAGTTGTTTTTGTAACAAAAGGCGGTTCATTTGACGAATGTCCCAGTGATGTAGTAATAAAGATTGAGGCAGATCAATATGAAGTTCTGAGAATATACTCAAAGCTATTGGAATTGCTAAATAACGAGAATGAACTAATCTCCCGAAAAGAAAAAGCGGTGCAATATGCACATGATTATTGTTCACTTGATAAAAATTGTATGCAATACACAGAGTTCCTTACTAATATGAAAAACGGATCATATAAAGAGGATGATAATATTGATAAATTAGTAGACATTCTTTTTGATTTTGGATTATACTCAGAAAGTTATATATCAGAACTTGACGAACGAATAGGGTGTTTATTAAGTTGACAGAATGTAAATATAAAAGATGAGGTTAAAGTTTATGGAGAAAACCGCCAAATTATTTTTGAAATTTGTAAATAATATTAAATCAATGAACAAATATCGGCTTACTTCATTTATTTTTATTATTTTATATGCATGTTTACTCATGGTGATGGCGCGAAATCAACCTATACAAGCTCAATTGGGTGAATCTTGGCTTTACGTTATGTCAACAGCAGCACTTCAATATGAACAATCTATATACATAACACAAACTACATTGGATAACGTATACTATTATTTCTACGATTATCATGGAGTAGCATATTTTTATTATGGAATTGAACGTTTTGTAGTAACAAACGGTCAGTTTCTATCGTATTATTTTCCTGCATATTCTCTCATTTGTATACCGGCAAGTGTTGTTCTTGGACTTTTTGGCTTTAATCAATCATGGGCATTTGCTATTACAAATATTGGATTAATAATTATGGCGTTATTTTGTATGTTACTATTTCTAAAAGAGTGTGATAAATTAAAATTTTTCCTTTTACTTGTGCTGGCGATTAATCCAATAGTATTATATGTATTTTGGGCAAGTTCCGAGATATTTATTTGGGCATTTCTTGTTATGTCATTGGTATTTTACTTTAATAAGGCTTATAAAAGATCTGCCTTTTTCCTCACTGTTGCAGGTTCGATGAATATGACCCTTATGATACTCGGCTTTTTTATGATAGCTTCATATTTTATTGATTTACAAAAAGAAAAAGGTGTAGACAGAAATTTCATAAAAACAGTGTTTAAAAACTTTTTCGATGTATTAAAGTATGCAGCTTCTTTTTCGTTTATATTTCTGGCACTCCTATACAATTATATAGCGTCGGGAGGTGAAAGCTCGGTTGCAACTATGGTCGGATCAGGAGGTATTCCTTGGGAAGATTTTGGTGCCACTATACCACAAAGGTTTTTTGCATACCTTTTTGACCTGAATTTCGGATTATTGCCATGGTTCCTGATTCTTTTCCTATTGTATCCTGCTTGTTTAATATACTCTTTTATCCGCAATAAATATGAGTATTATTTGCTTATTATAGGGCATCTTGCAGTTATGTTTTTATTTTCGGGGATGGCGCATATCAACAGCGGTATGACGGGAATTTCGCGTTATAATGCGTGGGCTGCACCAATAATATTATTTACCTGTATTCTATGGTTTTTTAAACTTAGGCAAAATACTGACAGAGAAAATATAACCTTAAAAAGAATGAAGATAATAAACAGCGTGAAAATAAGTATAGTTTCACTTTCAGTAGTATTAACCGGCTTGCTGGTATACGACAATAGTTATGATATAGCACTGGGCTACAGAACAATGCTTGCTCCTGCACGTGTTGTTTTAAATAATGCACCTTCTCTATATAACCCTTTATGGACAACCTTCGTAAGCCGCATAGAAAATGTTGATGGTGGTTATGCTTTTAACCGACCGACAATATATGATGATAGTAAAGGAAATGTCAGAAAAATACTTATGAACCCCGGCTATGCATATAATTTAACTGATATGCTTACAGGAAATGAAGAAAGTTTTGAATGGTTAAATAAAAAAATCACAAATGTTGAATTAAAACAAGGTTTTCAATACATAGATATTTGCCCAATGTCAGGGATTGTTTTACATAAATTAAAACCCGCAAAGTTTATGCCCCCGAATGCAACTGCTATTGTTGGTGGAATACATTGGCCTGAACATTCGCCCAGCGTTGGCAATTATGTATGGACAACACAAACAGCTACGTTACGTTTGCAAGCGGTCAATCAATCGCAAGTCGGTTTACGTGTTGATTACTACGTCAGTGAACATTTGTTTATTGCGAATCCAGATACAGATTTGGAAATGAAAGTGTTTATTGATAATAATCATATTGAAACTATAAGTTTACATGATATTGGAGTATTTTCACGCTTCATAGCTGCAGATAAGATTCCATATAAAGAAAATTGGGAGCAATATGATATCCGAATAGAAATAAATGGTTCTTTTATGCCTTCACTTTTACCCGCACCACACTATGGTAATGACAGTAGAAGTTTGTCGATAATGTTGTTGTATGTTGGTTAGTGCTATAAAAACTGATCTTTATTTGGAGTAAATTATATGTTTAATAAAGAAAATTTCAATAATAAATGCGTGTTTATTACCGGGCATACCGGATTTAAAGGTTCTTGGCTTGTCCATATACTTACGGGATTAGGTGCGAAAGTGACAGGTTATGCTCTGGAGCCTACTCTTGAACCGAATTTATTTTCAATTAGTAGAGTTAAAGATAAAATGACTTCTTTTATTGGTGATATTCGTGACAGGGAGAAGTTACTTCATGCTTTTCAAAAAGCAAAGCCTGAAATTGTTATTCATATGGCTGCACAACCGATTGTCAGAGACAGTTATAAAGACCCCGCCTATACATATGATGTTAATGTTATGGGGACTGTTAATATATTGGAATGTGTAAGGCTTTCTGATGGTGTAAAGAGTTTTTTAAACGTAACTACAGATAAAGTGTATCAAAACAATGAATGGCATTGGGGTTACCGCGAAACCGACAGGTTGGACGGATATGACCCGTACTCCAACAGTAAATCTTGCTCCGAGCTTGTGACAGGGAGTTATAAAAATGCATTTTTTACAAATGGAAACACAGCAATATCAACAGCCAGAGCCGGTAATGTTATAGGCGGCGGGGATTTCTCTGCAGATCGTATAATTCCGGATTGTGTAAGAGCTGCAATGAATAATGAAATTATTGCGGTAAGAAATCCTCATTCAATACGTCCATATCAACATGTGCTTGAACCGCTGTTTGCCTATCTTATGATTGTTCAAAAACAATATGATGACGGAAAGTATGCAGGTTGTTATAATGTCGGTCCTGATGATATTGATTGTGTTACTACAGGATATTTAACTGATTGTTTCTGTAAATCTTGGGGTGAAGGATTATCCTGGAAAAACGAGTCTTCCAGTGGTCCTCATGAAGCAAATTTCTTAAAACTAGACTGTTCTAAACTCAAAGCAACATTCGGATGGAAACCAAGGTGGAATGTAAATCAAGCAGTCGACAAAACTGTTGAATGGACAAGGGCTTTCTTGACAAAAGACAGTGTTTGCGACATAATGAATAACCAGATTGAAGAGTATTTAAACACACGGGAGTAGGATTAATGTTTGATAGTCACACAGAAGCAGAGGCAAGAGAAAAAATACTTTCAATGGTGTCAGCATACTGTGAAACCTTTCATAATCAAAAAATTCCTTACGAAAAGGGTTCTCGCATTCCGTTTGCAGCTCGTGTCTATGATAACCGGGAGATGACAAATCTTGTAGACAGTGCACTTGATTTTTGGCTCACAGCAGGTAAGTATGCAAATGAGTTTGAACGTAAAATGTCAGAGTACCTTGGTTTACCATATGTTTATGCTGTTAACTCCGGATCATCAGCTAACTTGCTTGCATTTGCAGCACTAACATCACCTTTACTTGGCGAGCGAAGAATAAAAAAAGGAGATGAGATCATCACAGTCGCTATGGGTTTTCCAACGACTGTTTCTCCTGTTGTACAACTAGGTTGTATACCGATATTTATTGATATAAAAATACCGTCATATAATATTGATATATCAAGGCTGGAAGAAACATTATCGCCAAAAACCAAAGCAGTCTTTATGGCCCATACTCTTGGAAATGCATTTGACCTAAAAACTATCTCAGAATTTTGCAAGAAAAATAAATTATTTTTATTAGAAGATAATTGCGATGCACTCGGAGCAGAGTATGATTTAGGTAATGGGTATGTCAAAACAGGAACCGTAGGAGACATTGGTACATCCAGCTTTTACCCCGCTCATCATATTACAATGGGTGAAGGCGGAGCGGTATATACAAAGGACCCGATTTTAGCCCGTGCATTATTATCGCTCAGAGACTGGGGCAGAGATTGTGTTTGCCCTCCCGGAGTGGATGATTCATGCGGCCATCGATTTTCAAAGCAATTTGGTGATTTACCAATGGGCTATGACCATAAATATGTTTATTCACACTTGGGATATAATTTAAAAATAACCGAAATGCAAGCCGCAATAGGCTGTGCTCAAATAGATAAGCTGCCGGGTTTTATAGAAAAACGCCGTGAAAACTGGCAGGCAATTCGCAGCGGGTTGGATGATTTATCACAGTGGCTCATTTTACCTGAAGAAGAACCAAGCTCAAAAATGAGTCCATTTGGTTTTGTAATTACAATTAAAGAAAATTCACCTTTATCACGCAATCAATTAGCTGTGGCACTTGAACATAAAGGCATACAAACAAGAAATATATTTGCCGGAAATATTACAAAGCACCCATGCTTTGAAAACATGAATGAAGGAATTGATTATCGTATAATAGGTGAGTTAACAGAAACAGACAAAGTAATGAATAATACACTCTGGGTCGGTGTTTACCCCGGTCTTTCACCCGAGCAAGTTGAAGCTATAATTATCGCAATTAAATCTGAGTTTAGAGGTGTTTAGTTTGAGTTATAAAGTTTGTTCCTTTTTAATAACCGGCGGGTCCGGTTCATTTGGACATGCGTGTACCAGATATTTATTGGAAAATACCGAAGCACGACGTATTATTATTTACTCGAGGGATGAGTATAAACAATTTTTAATGCAGCAGGAATTTGCTGAGCATATAGACCGTTTGCGGTTTTTTATCGGGGATGTCAGAGATGAAAAAAGGTTAAGCAAAGCATTAAATGGAGTTGATTATGTAATACATGCTGCAGCAATGAAACAGGTTCCCGCATGTGAATATAATCCAATAGAAGCAGTAAACACAAACATTGTAGGTGCAATGAATGTAATTAATGCATCTTTGGAAAATGAAAGTGTAAAAAGAGTTATAGCACTATCTACTGATAAAGCTGTGAGTCCGATTAATCTTTACGGCGGAACCAAGCTAGTTTCGGATAAACTGTTTACTGCAGCAAATAGTTATGCAGGAAGACGTCATGTCCGTTTTTCTGTAGTCAGATACGGAAATGTTGCGGGTAGCCGCGGGTCAGTAATACCGTTTTTTAAACAGAAATTAGATGCAGGTATAGATAAATTACCCTTAACCGATGAAAATATGACAAGATTCTGGATGACACTTGACAAATCTGTTTCCTTGGTAATGAAAGCTCTGGAGCTTTCAAAAGGTGGAGAGACATTTGTTTATAAAAATCCTTCGTTTTATGTAACCGATTTGATTGAAGCGATGCTTAAAAAAGGTGCTTATGATGTAACAGGTATCCGTGAGGGAGAAAAAGTTCACGAATGTATGATAACATCCTCGGATTCACTTAGAACATATGAATATGATGACCACTATGTAATCTACCCGAACTATGACTGGTGGACGGTTGAAACAGGTATTATTCCCGGTGGAAAAAAAGTTGAAGCCGGATGGGAGTATACATCAGATAAAAATACATGGTGGCTAAGTGTTGATGATTTAAAGGAACTATTGCCGGAGTACTATTAATATGGAATATATTCATTATGGCGTTCAATGTATAGAGGAAGATGATATTTCCGCTGTCATTGAATCACTAAAAAGCGGCTACCTGACGACCGGACCTAAGGTTGCAGAGTTTGAAGCAGTTTTAGCAGAAAAAACAGGTTCACAATATGCTGTGGTTGTTGCAAACGGGACAGCTGCATTACATATTGCTGCATTGGCGTTGGATTTGGAACCGGGAGATGAGATTATCACATCACCAATCACGTTTGCAGCGTCGGCCAACTGCGCTCTATACTGCGGAGCACATCCGGTTTTTGCGGATATCGACCCTGAGACCATGCTTCTTGATATTAATAAGGTTAAAGAGAAAATAACCAAAAAAACAAAAGCAATAATCCCTGTTCATTATGGCGGAGAATTATGCGATATGGATGCATATATAAAACTTGCTGAGGAATATAATCTTAAAATTATACAAGATTCTGCACATAGCATAGGCGGGTTAGTACGGGGAAAACATCAGGGTGAATATCCGGGAATGCAAATATGGTCTTTCCATCCTGTAAAAACTATAACAACCGGTGAAGGCGGAGCGGTTACAACAAATGATGAAGAAATATATAAGAAGCTGTTGAAGTTACGCACACACGGGATTACACGCGACTCGAAGCAATATGTCAATACGGACGGAGTGAATGACAGTTGGTATTATGAGATGCAGGAGCTTGGATATAATTACAGGCTTACTGATTTCCAATGCGCTCTGGGGATTACACAATTTAATAAACTGGACAGATTTTCAAAACGACGTAAAGAAATAGTTGAATGTTATAATAAGGCGTTTGAAAATCTTCCATTAAAAATACAAAAAACACCTGAGTGGAGCAATCCTGTACGTCATCTCTATACAATACGCTTAGATGATAAGCTGCGCAGACGAGAAATTTTTAACATTCTAAGGGAAAAAAATATTGGGGTTAATGCACATTATCTACCTGTTTATTTAATGCCTTACTATCAATCATTAGGATACGAAAAAGGAACTTGCCCGATAGCAGAGGATGCATTTGAGAGTTTAATTACCATACCATTACATCAGACATTAACAGATGAGCAAGTCGAATATGTAATCAAGGCGGTGAAAGATGCCGTTAGTTGAGAAGCTTAAAAAAGGTGTATATATAATTGCCGAAATGTCTGCTAATCATGCAGGCGATTTTGAAAATGCAATAAAAATCATACATGCAGCCAAAGAAGCAGGAGCGGATTGTCTTAAAATACAAACTTATACGGCAGACAGCTTAACAATTGATTGTGACAATGAGTACTTCCAAATTAAGGGGGGGCTCTGGGATGGGTACAATTTATATAATCTATATAAAGAAGCGGCAACACCATATTCATGGCAGGCTGAAATAAAAGCAGAGTGTGAAAAAGCCGGCTTGGATTTTCTTTCTACTCCATTTGATGAAAACGGAGCTGATTTTTTAGAATCGCTGAATGTTGATGTTTATAAAATAGCATCTTTTGAACTGGTACATATTCCTCTAATAAAACACATAGCACGCAAAGGAAAACCGATGATGGTTTCATGCGGCATGGGTAGTATTGAAGAAATTGATGATGCTGTTGACGCCATGATTGGCGAAGGTCTTTCAAGGGAAAAAATAGTCCTGCTCAAATGTACCAGTGAATATCCTGCAAATAATAAAGATATGAACTTACTAACTATTCCGGATATGATAAAAAGGTTCAAATGCAGCGCAGGGTTATCTGACCATACGATGGGTTCGGTTGCGCCGATTGCTGCGGTTGCTCTTGGAGCTTGTGTTATTGAAAAGCACTTTTGCCTTAGCAGGGCAATAAAAAACCCTGACAGTGATTTTTCAATGGAGCCGCATGAATATGCCGAGATGGTAAAAGGTATAAGAGCAGCTGAAAAAATGCAAGGCAAAGTAATATATGAGCCGGGGGAAACAGAAAAAGCTTCATTAACATTCCGACGCTCTATATTTTCAACAAAAGCAATAAAAAAAGGTGAAATGTTCAGTTCAGAAAATATTAAAGTGATCAGACCCGGGCATGGAATGAAACCCAAACATTACGATAATATTATAGGAAAAACCGCAAAAAATGATATTGCATATGGTGAACCGTTAAGTGAGGAGTTAATTAATTTTGAAAACTAAAAGCTTCAAGTCAGAGCGTCTTATATTCCGCGAAATATGTATTGAAGATACAGAATACATAGTTAAGTGGCGAAGTACGCCTGAGATATATGAGTATTTTCGTATACCGGAACCGTTAGCAACAGAGCATCACATTGAATGGTTCAATACAATTTATCTGAACGATGAAACAAGGGTTGAATATATAATAATCCATCCGGAAAGCATGACACCAATCGGACTTGTCGGTGTGTCCAATATACAAGAAAACTCATTACAGATAGGTTATCTTATCGGAGAACTGTCATTTCAAAAGCAAGGATATGCATCTGAATCCATTAATACTGTTATTGAAGAATATAAGAAAACCGGACTATGGTGCTTCTTTGCTGAAATTCATTCGGCTAATATAGCTTCGATAAAAACAATTGAGAAATGTGGATTTAGATTTGATATTGAACAAGAAAATGACTTTTTGTTATATAAAAAGGTGTGTAAATGAAATTATCAGATTATATAGTAAGTTTTCTTGAAAAAGAGGACGTAAAGGATGTATTCCTCCTATCCGGAGGAGGAATAATGCATATTGTGGATTCTTTGGTACAAAACAAAGCAATAAACAGATACCATAATTTACACGAGCAGGCAAGCGGTTTTTGTGCCGACGGATACTCGCTATATTCGGGAAAACCGGGTGTCTGTATTGTTACAACAGGACCGGGAGCGACAAATACTGTAACTGCTCTTGCTTCATCATTTATAGATTCAACACCCGTTATATATATATCCGGGCAAGTCAGGACTGATACAATTTCTACAATTCCGGGAGTTCGCCAAACAGGTGCGCAGGAGGTTGACATTGTATCGATTGTCAAGCCTGTTACAAAGTATGCCGTAACTGTTATGGATGCTGAAGATGTAAAATATCACTTGGAAAAAGCGTTTTTTATTTCACAACATGAGCGTCCCGGCCCGGTATGGCTTGATATTCCTCTTGATATCCAGGCAAAACTAATTGACCCGAAAATACTAAAAGGATTTGACCCGGTTGCGGAAGGATATGAAAAACCTTTAAAATTACAGCAAAGCGATGAAGACATTATAATTTCTTTGTTTAATAACTCTAAACGTCCGGTGCTGATGATAGGCAGCGGTGTAAAACTTGCTCATGCAGAAGATCAATTAATTCAATTTGTAATAAAATGGGAAATACCTGTAATATCATCACGACGTGTGCGGGGTATACTAAAAAATGAGGATGAGAAATATTACTTTGGATGTGTCGGGGCATTAGCAGACAGATATGCAAATTATATCTTACAAAACAGTGATTTTATGTTGTCAATTGGTAGTGGGCTGCGGTACTACCTCACCGCATATAACGAAAGCAACTTTGCGAAAAACGCCAAAAGAGTAGTTGTTAACGTAGATTCTGCAGAGCTTGAAAAGTTGAACATGCCGGATACTGTTAAGATTAAATGTGACGCAAAATGTTTTTTGAACGCACTACTGAGCAACAATAATGTTACTAACAATGAGCGTTTGGAATGGTGGGAATATTGTAATTCAATGAAACAGAAATATCTTGCTGTCAATGAATATATTGCACCTGATAATTCTTCGGTAAATCCATATAAAGTGGCACAATATATAGGGCAGTATATGGGTGATAACGATGTATTAGTAACATCACCGTCCGCATTTGCATATGCATTTTCTATTCCCCGCATCTATAAAGAGCAAAAAACAATAAACCACATTGGACTTGGAAGCATGGGAACTGCATTGCCGGAAGCCATAGGAGCATGCGTTGCCGCCGGGTCAAGAACAATTGTTTGCGAAGGTGATGGGGGTCTGCAGCATAACATACAGGAACTTGCTCTATTAAAACAATATAATCTTCCGGTTATTGTCTTTGTAGATAGTAATCAGGGATACAGGCAGATACATACAATGCAGGAAACTCATTTTAACAGCAGATATGCCGGTTGCACAAAAGAGAGCGGGATATCATTTCCGAATTTTGAGTTACTTGCACAAGCTTACGGACTAAAGTATATTAAAATTGACAGTGCAAAGGATGCAGAAAAATGTGTAAAAAAAGCACTGATTGATAATGAACCAAAAATCGTAGAAATGATAACAACAATGGATGTTGAGTATCTACCTATAATGAAAAGTAAAATGGGAGCAAACGGTGTAATGGAAACACCCTCGCTGGAGCTGTTATTCCCATTTTTACCCGATGATGAACACCGTGAAAATATGAAAATCTCGGAGGGTAAGTAGTATGAAACGAGTGATGATTACAGGTACGGGTAAGGTTGGATTTATCGGGAATAATCTTGTTGAAGCCTTTAATGAAAAATATTCATTACTTACACCAGCAAGAGATGAGCTGGATTTAACAGATTATAATGCGGTGTCGCGTTATTTTGATGGAAATAAAGTTGATGTGTTAATTCATGCTGCATCCGGCGTTAATGATATTCTGGATACTGATCTAAAGATGTTTTTTAACTTAGAAAAATATAGTAATAATCTGGAAAAGATAGTATATTTCGGCTCGGGTGCAGAGTATGATAAACGTTATGATATTATTAATGTTGGTGAAAATGATATTGGTAACAGTATTCCGGCAGATGGCTACGGATTGGCAAAATATATAATGAATGCATACGCAAGAAACTCGGATAATATTTATAATCTGCGTTTTTTTGGTATTTTCGGGAAGTATGAAGATTGGACATATAAATTTATTTCCAATCTTTGTTGTAAAGCGATATTTGATTTGCCTTTAACAATAAGACGTGAATGTTGTTTTGACTATATTTATATTGATGATTTACCGGATATAGTCGAATGGTTAATTGAAAATAAACCTGATTATAATGATTATAATTTTGTTTCAGGGAAACCGGTTTTACTCACTGAGATTGCAGATATCATAAAAATTGTGTCAGAGAAAAATCTTGATATTAGTGTATTAAATCCTGAAGGACGAAATAATGAATATACCGCTTCAAATAAAAGATTAAAAGCTCAAGTTTCATGGTTTGAGCCAACATCTTTATATAAAGCGATTGAGGAGCTATTTATATGGTATTTTAACAACAAGGATTTGATTGATTTAAATATTTTAAAGAAGACAAAATAATAAAGCGGAGAGAAAATAGTGATTGAAAGTAAGGATATCAGTTCTACAAATGAAAGCTATATAAAATATGCGGCTGCGGCTGTCTTAAGTTTATTTGTTACCGCAATATATTGGTATTACATGCTTGATCCAAATTTCAGATACAGTATATTTTCGTTACCCTTCAGTTCAGTAATGATTTATGTTATGTCTCTATTACTGTTTATTTTTACTTTCCTGATTTTTTGGTTGATTATCAAGAAAATTCCTGCCCGGTTCAAGTTATTTAGCAATCAAAATAAGATACTTTGTTTGAGTTCATTTTGTGTAGTTTTATTAGCATTCTGCGTGATGTGCTATTTTTTATATGTAAATGAGATGGTTAATCACCCGGGACCTGAAATGGCGGGGTTGTTATTTTGGCATACTATACCGACACCAATAATTTTTATTATAACTGTGCTGTTATTTATGTTATTTCTGTATACAACAAATATACATATATCATCAATTGATAAACCAACAAATAGTAATAAAATCTACATTTTATTATGTAGTATTTTAGCTATAGCTGTTGGGTATCAACAATTTTCTCCGCATATTTTTACAGACTATCAAAATTCTTTACATGCTCATGCTTACTATGTCTCGGCATATAATGCTACTTTCGGAGTTCCATTTAGTTTAGAAGTGACCAGTATCTACGGACATTACGGAATTTTATTCAGTATACCAATGAGAATTTTTAGAGCACTTGGCGGCACTGATTTATTACTCATTTTTAATATTCTTATTTCGTTAGGAAGTGTTTTTGTATTACTTGCGTTTGCGTATGTTATCCATATTACAATAAAAAATAACACAATCAAGTATCTTACAGTGATTTGTGTTATATGCATCAACCTCTGGATATCCCGGTATTGGCAAATAATGCCTCACAGGCAAATACCGATTGCAGCTATGGCTGCATTTATAGCATTTTATTTCAAGCATAAAAATCTAAAGTTGTTTATTATTGCAGGTCTACCGTTATCATCGCTTCTGCTTGTTTGGTCAACAGATAACGGTTTGGTTGCTGTGCTTGCATGGGTTTCATTTATAGCAATGCAGAGTCTTCAAACGCATTCTTTTAAAAGTAAAAAGTTGTGGAGAAATCTTTTCGTATGTGCAGGTGTTTTTGTTGCTGCAATATTTATGGCTGTTGGATTTGTAAACCTTTACAATGTGACACACGGGGGGGCGTTGTTAGATATTAGGGCGTTTTTTCTTGCTACCGGCAGTTCCCAATTTGTTAATTTCTTGCAAATGCTACCCCCAAGGAAATTAAGTGCGTGGATGCTTGTGCTGGCTATGTCATTATGTTTTATAGCGAAAGCACTGATTAACATACGTTTATTTAACAGCAACAGAAATAACAGTTATATATATTCCGCGTATTTTTCTTTTGCTGTTTTGGCATTGGGAGGTATGACATATTATATGAACAGAGCGTCATGGGGTCATCATGAAGGTGCATATATGGTTTATTTTGTCATGCTTGCATTACTTGCACAACATTGGTTACCTTCTGTTAAACAATTTTTTAGTAATTTTAAAGAAGGGGCTGTGAATATATTATGCAGTATAAAAGGAGCAATGGGAATAGGAACATTATTTATTCTTTTTACAATTACAATCGGATCTATAACAAACTATAGTTATACATTAATGAGTCAGAACAACAATAGAGACATGTGGAGCAGGAACGCTGTTGTTGCACATATTGTAGAATCGTTTCCTTATATAGTTCAAGGGAATGTAACAGCGTGGGGTTTTGGTGCTGTAGAGTTATATTCAATGCTAGGGTTGGATACTCAAATTTATACCACTGATATGGCAAACTATGCAATTACACAAGAATCGATTAGACATTTAGATACAACAATCCGAGAAAACGTTGGCAGACCGTTTATCACAACAAATGCTTCTCTAGATTATGTCACAGAGAGCAATCCGGATTTGCTCACGTGGATTTATGATAATTACATATATATTGACAGTGCTCCGATATATTCAATGTATGGATTTCATTTTTTGTACTTTGAACCAATAACCCGGGAGAACTAAATGAAAATTGCATTTCGAATTGACATAAGTAAAGAAATCGGCACAGGGCATTTCTATCGCATGAATGCTCTTGCCGATGTTTTTATTGAAATGAAGCACGAATGCGTTTTTTTTAAAAGTGAAGATGAACCAATTAATTTTACCGAGTTTAATATTATTATTTTAGATACTTATGAGGTTTCAGATAATTATATTGCATCTTTGAACTCAAACAATACTCTATTGGTTTGTTACGATGATAATGCATTATATAAATATAACTGTGATGTCCTTCTTAATGCAAATTTTTATGCACATGAGTTAATGTTTACTTTTGGCAATAAAATCCCCAAGCTCTTGCTTGGGGGTAAGTATGCATTATTACGAAGAGAATTTCGTGATTCAATACCTCTTGAAATAAGAGAAAAAGCAAAGAATATATTTATATGTTTCGGCGGTTCTGATGCACGTAATATTACTCCGGATGTTATTCGTTCATTGAAAGAAATCGAAAATGTGAATATTTCCGTAGTTCTTGGAGCATATACTTCAAATGATGATGAAGTATATGCATTATCTGCTGTTAATATAACAGTTTATAAGACACCGGAAAAAATTTATGATATAATGCAAAATTGTGATATAGCCGTTGCTGCATCGGGATCAATGATTTATGAGTTTTCGGCAATAGGAATGCCGACCATACTTATTACACAAGCAGAAAACCAACTCCTATCAGCTGATTATCTTGTTAATAATAATATAGCTGTCTGTTCGGGAAATTGGGACAATATCGATTATAATAGACTAAAGAACGATGTTAAAATGTTATTATGTGATTATAAAAAACGATGTGAGTTTTCGCAAAGAATGCTGGAGCGTGTTGATAAAAATGGAGCGAAAAATGCTGCTGTGGAGATAATGAATATATATAACAGCAGGGAGGGTCATCAGAATTGAAAAGAATAATTAGTATTTGTGTACCTTGTCGTAATGAGATAAATAATGTTGAACCATTGGCAAATGAAATAATACTTCAAATGGATAAAATCCTTAAATATGATTATGAAATTATTTTTATTGATAATTGCTCTGAAGATGGAACCCAAGATACCTTACGGAACATGTGTGCAAAAAACAAACGGATTAAAGCAATAATAAATGCAAAAAATTTCCCGCTAGGCTCAGGAATGCATGTATTGTTTCAAGCGAGTGGAGATTGTATTATTTCTATTCCTGCAGATTTTCAAGTTCCCATGGAGCTTATACCAACCATGATAGAAGAATGGGAAAAAGGAGCAATGGCTGTAGCATTAATAAAATCACCGGGAAAAAAAGATAAATTGCGCGGGTTTAGAAACCTATATTATTTATTAACTAAACGTCTTGCCAAAAAAAATTCACTTTCAGGTTTTACCGGGAGTGGTGCATATGACAAAACATTTATTGAAATGTGTAAAACACGAAACAATCCGATGATGAACATGAATTTTTTTACTATGGTATCGAATTATGCGGCGCCAATTGTTTTTATCAAGTACAAAGAACAATCTCGCAGAAGTGGAAAATCAAACCATGGTGCTACTGCATTAATTGACATTGCAATTAAGCGTTTTGTCAGTGTATCAGACGATGCACCACGATACGCAATAATGATAGGAATGGTGATGGGATTAGGCGCTTTACTGGTCTCTATCTATTATTTAATACGTAAGTTTATTGATTGGTATAACTTCCCTGTGGGAATGGCACCGCTTGTTATAGGAGTGTTCTTTCTTGGTGCAATGCAATTGATTTTTATGGGTCTTATCGGTGAGTATATCTTAAATATTAATAAAAGACAGATGAATGAACCCTTTGTTATTGAAAAAGAACGAATTAACTTTAGTGAGAATGGAGATGAATTAAAATGATAGTTCAAATCGGTGAACCAAAAATATGCAAAGAAAATGAACGTACACGAATGTCAGCAAGTATCGAATATGAAAACAATAAGGCCGGTGTTTGGTTTGAAGTTGATGACGAGTTCGGCGAGTTTTTTACCAGCGAACGAATTGATGCATATGTTTTATCACTTCTTCCGTGGGCGATGATGAAAGCAAAAAAAACCAAGCAAAGTATTATACTTAAAAGTGAATACCCTATATCAGAAAAATTGTGGCACCAGTTAACCAATTACTATATCCCTATACTGAGCCGAAGCATATCTTACTACGCACCGATAGTCATTGAAACAGAAAAAGTTAAAAATACTCTGACTCTTGGTAAAGGAGTTGGGTCAAGTGTATCATGCGGATTAGACTCAAATTTTACAATTCAAAAATACAAAGACGACCCTTTGGAAACCTTTCGTTTGACACATGCAGTGTATTTCGACTGGGGACTATATGGAGATGGAATCGGCAGTAATGATGAGAAGGTGATATCAGAAAAAGCTCAGCATATTACAGAAGAATCGGGATTAAAATTTGTTAAGATTACATCAAACATTGTAAAGGAGTTTTACGGAATAGCTCAAGGACCGGTCGTACCGGCAATTCTAACAGGTGGTATTTTATCTTTACAAAAATTGTTTTCTGTTTTCCATTATTCGTCAGCTAACCCCGCTTGGGAGTTTTTCATGGATGAAATACAAGCATGCAGTTATGATTTATTAAATATGGATTGCTTCAGTACTGAAAATACAACATTTTATCTTTCCGGTATGGAAGTGTTAAGACTTGATAAAGCAGCATTTGTTGCAGATAATAAAATAGTTCAAGAGAACCTGCTGGTTTGCTTATCATCTACTAATGCAAAGAATTGCAACGTCTGTGCAAACTGTTCTCATACAATGGTTGAGTTTGATGTATTAGACAAGCTGGATTTATTCAATAAAGTTTTTGATGTTGAAGCATTCCGTAAAAATCCGAGCTATCATTGGGGTTATGTGTATATGAAAAGTACTGATCCCGGTCCCGGTCTTTATGTCGGAGAACTAAAAGAAATAATAAGATTGTATAAGAGCAAACATGGCAGAATTCCTTTTAGCGTAAAATGGTCTGCGTTTCGTAATTGGATGAGGCGTGGATTTACAATTGATAATCCTAAAAGAAGGTTAGCAAAAGATGAAATTCGCTAATTACAAATATGTCGGCAAGAATATTAATAATCTTGGCGATCATGTACAAATAATCACAGTTGATTATTTGTACAGCCTCATGGGGTTATCTGAAGAGGATATCGTAATTATCGATAAAGATGATTTACAAGCATACGATGGTGAACAGGTATTATTGCCTGTATCAATGCCACTAATTGACTATAAAGAATCCGGTATTGCCGGAATGTTTTCATCAAAAATAACCCCGGTATTTTTTGGGTTGACGATGGCAAAGGATGAGCTGTTGTCTGAGGAAATTGAATATCTTAAAGCACATGAACCCATAGGATGTCGTGATGAGCGGACCTATAATACTCTGGTTCAATCAGATATAGATGCTTATCTTGGAGGCTGCTTAACAATTACTTTACCAAAGCGTGAAGCTAATTCCGGTAAGCAAAATAAAGTGTTTATTATCGACCCGACAGTGGGGTTGAATGACTTTATACCGGCAGAATTAACAAAAGAAGCGGTTTTTGATACTCATATGTTTTATGAAAAACTTGATAATCCAAAACAAAAAGCAAAGGATAGATACAAGCAGTATGAGGATGAAGCAAAACTTGTTATAACATCGTTACTGCATTGCTCAGTACCTTGTATAGCGATGGGAATACCTGTTATTCTTGCTAAGGATATAGTATCTTACCGTTTTGCGTGGCTTGAAGCTCTGCTTAAAATATATACACCTGAAGAGTATAGTGATATTAACTGGAACCCCATTGCTGTTGAGTATGAGCAATATAAGGAGCAAGTCAGAACTCTTTTTATTAAACGAATGTATGAGCAGGATGCTACTACAGAAATAAATACAGTTCATGAGTTTTATATGAACCGTAATCGCAAGGACTATATTATAGATGCGTTTATTGGTCTTCAAAAATTCATTGATGAAACATGGGTTGATTACAATAAAGAGTATAGATATGCTATTTGGGGCTTAACACAAATGGCAGATATGACAGTCAGCTATATTTCAAAACGTTATCCAAATGCCAAACTGATGCATGCCTATGACCTTCAAGAAGGGTTGAAATTCAAAGGGATAAAAACACAACATCCCGATAATATTGCAACTTATCCGGATGAAACAGTATTTGTAACAACTGTAAGTGCAGCAAGTTATGCGAAGCAATATTTCATAAAAATTAATAGACCGGAGCATTTATTTAAAACATTGGATATAATTGTTTAGTAATTGTAATCTACTTGACTCGTGGTATAATTAATGTATAAAAGGAAAGGCGATAGTTATGAAGGTTGTAATATTAGCAGGAGGACAGGGTACACGTATTGCTGAAGAAGGCAGTCAGCTGCCAAAACCGATGGTGGAAATCGGCGGCCAGCCGATACTTTGGCATATAATGAAGTATTATTCACACTTTGGATATAATGAGTTTATTATTTGCTGCGGTTTTATGGGCTATGTAATTAAAGAGTATTTTTCAAATTATTATCTTCATCGTTCTGATATAACCTTTGACTTTTCTTCTGACAATAAAATGACCGTTCACACTAACGTTGCTGAACCATGGAAGGTTACTCTTGTCGATACCGGTCAGCAAACGATGACAGGTGGACGTATCAAACGTATACAAAAATACGTCGGTGATGAGACGTTCATGATGACATATGGTGATGGTGTAGGTGATATTGATTTAAACACATTGTATGATTATCATAATAAAGAAGGCAAAATAGCCACAATTACAGCCATACAACCCGGTGGGCGATATGGTATGATTGACTTCGAAGACAATGGAGCAGTTAAAGGGTTTCGTGAAAAAGCAGTTGATGACGGAGGTTGGATAAATGCCGGTTTTATGGTGATGAAACCTGAAATATTCAATTATTTACCTAATGATGAATGTACATTAGAATTTGAACCATTCTATAAGTTGTGCGATGAAGGACAGCTTGCAGCATATAAACACTATAAATATTGGCAGTGCATGGATACTCAACGTGACAGAAGCTTCCTTGAACAACGCCTTAAGGAAGGCACAGCACCGTGGAAGCTTTGGGAGTGAGTAAAAAGAGGTGTTTTATTTTTGAATCCATTTATTTCAGTTATTATAAACGTATATAATCATGCACATATATTACCTAAAGTTTTTGAGGCGTTAAAAGCACAGACATTCAAAGATTTTGAGATTGTTATTATTGA
Source organism: Oscillospiraceae bacterium (assembly GCA_009784725.1). Classification (GTDB taxonomy): domain Bacteria; phylum Bacillota; class Clostridia; order Oscillospirales; family Oscillospiraceae; genus WRMH01. Next base: position 30,647 of record WQXS01000002.1, on the reverse strand, counting down.
CGATTGCTCACCGGATAACAGTCGTGAAATAATAGATGATTTTTGTAAAAAAAATGACACTCTTAACGTTAAAAAAATATACTTAGAAAAAAATCTTGGTGTTTGTGGTGCTCGTAATGTTGGTTTAGATACAGCTTCAGGTATATATATTATTTATAACGATGGCGATGAATGGATGGAGGATAATTGTCTTGAAGAGCTTGCGAATATAGCAAAACAATATAATGCAGATAGGGTTAAAGGTGATTATAGACGAGTAGATTTTGAAAAAGGAAAAACTATAGATGTACGAGTCTTTAATGATAAAATGAGTAAGTGGGCATTTCCAAGTTTTGTTGCTACAATTTATCGACGTGAGATATTCGAATCAAACAATATTCGATGCCAAAAAGAATATTTTCTTGAAGATCTGTATATCAGTGGAATGTTTGCTGTTTATGAAAAAAGTTATGCAGTATGTAATAAAATAATTTATAACTCAATGAAGACGGCTTCATCTATGACATCAAGTGATACATGGAAGTTTTTACCTGTTATAGATAATGCATTTTCTGTCTATTCCTATATGAAAACAATGATCAACTCGGAAGAAATGGATTGCTTTAATTATAACTATATAAGTTATTATTACTTTGTATTAGCGAAATTTGGGCGGCAATCACTTAAAAACGCTATAAAAAACCATAAATATGCAAGACAATTAATCCGAAAAAAAATACCTGATTACTTAAAAAATCCATTAATTACTTTTCGATATAACCCTTATTTTGCCAAAGGCGGACAAAAGCTCATATGGGGTCTGGCGTTAGGCGAGAAGCTGCGTATTATACCGCTATCTTGGATTGCGTATATAATACTTTCTAAAATTATTAATCCTGATACATAAAGGAGCAATCAACCAAATGACTTTTTCCAAAGAACATGGTGAATTACATAACAAACCGGTTGATGATGAAATAAAAGCAATATTAACTTGGGTTTCGGACCATAATAAAAATTTGCAAGTAGACATAAAAAAAACGACACTAGATAAATCAACATGGTTTTATGATAATGATACCGGAAGTATAGTCAATAAAAACAGAACATTTTTCCAAATTAGAGGTATAAAATATGAAAATATTGCACAGCCGATTATTATACAAGATGAAATCGGTTATTTAGGTATATTATGCAAATCTATAAAAGGTGTACTGCATTATTTATTACAAGCTAAAATTGAACCCGGAAATATTAATAAGATACAAATCTCTCCTACAATCCAAGCAACATTATCAAACTTTACACAAGCACATGGTGGAGCAAAACCGAAATATCTTGATTATTTCGTTGGAGATAATACAGGCGAAGTAATAGTTGATCAAATTCAATCAGAGCAATCTTCAAGATTTGTAGGAAAACGTAACAGGAACATAATAATAAAACTTGATGAAAAAAAAGAAATTGACGTCAGCACTTCACACATGTGGATGACGCTATCCCAAATAAAAAAACTAATGTTACATGATAACCTAGTAAATATGGATGTACGTACTGTATTAAGTTGTATGCCTTATTATAAATATGAATTTGATGATCAGAATTCACCTTTAATACGCTCGGTTAAAGAAAACTCTCAACAAGATATCTTACCCGATATTTACAGGTACCTGAATAATCATAAAATGTTTAGTATAGAGAAGCCAATCCTTGTACCTTTGTACAGTTTACCTAATTGGCAAACTGTTAAAAAAGAAAGCTACGAAGAATTTTCATGTATTTCATCATACCATTACAAAGTAATATTTTGCGATATTAGTATAGAAGGCCGTGAAGTCCGGCATTGGGGGCAGCCTCTCTTTGAAGCATTGGGAATGGCAACATTTGGTCTTTTCACAAGAGTAAATAATGGTATTCAAGAATATTTAGTAAAAGCAAAAGCTGAGATAGGGTGTTTTGATAAAATTGAATTGGGACCTACAATTCAAATGGAATCAACAGAAAAACCAAAAAACGATATTGAACACTTATTTTTCAATTATTTAAATAAAAGTAACGGAGTAATTTACAATGTTATATCTTCTGAAGAAGGAGGGCGTTTCTATTATGAAGAAAATAGAAATGTTATAATCCAAATAGAAGCAAATGCCATTGATGACATGCCTCCGGGATATTGGTGGTGCACATATAGAACGTTAAATAAACTTGTTCAGGTTAATAATGTACTAAACATTCAACTGCGAAACTTACTTTCGTTATTGGAGATAAAATAGTTTAACTTAATAGAAGTCAGGATGGTAAAATGAAACGTGTAGTTATAACCGGTGCGGATGGTTTTATTGGTAATGCATTATCCAATAAACTCAAAGATAATAATGTTGATGTCATTGAAGTTACATTAGAAAAATCACTGCCAAAAAATCTGAACAATATTGATGTTTTCTTTCATTTTGCACGTGAAGGAGGTTATTCAAAAGACTCTTTTAAAAACACAAAATTGCAAATACAAAACTTAACGAATGACTGTGACGCGGTATACTCTGCTTTAGAAGTCGGAGCAAAACGGTTTATTTACCCTCAAACTTATAATTATCTTGAAATAAAAGAGTTTATAAGCGGGAATATTTCCAACCCTCGATATACTAATATTTACTCAGCATCAAAAACAGCCGCAGAAGTAATTGGAAAAACAATCGCATACAATAGTAACTTAGACTATATATCCGGTGCATGCTCTATGATGTATGGTCCCGGAAATTATCATGCAGATAGTTTTAGCAGTGTACTTATTAGAAATCTCATACACGGCGATGAAGTTAAGTGCGTGGCGGGAGAAAACTTATATGATATGGTTTTTATTAATGATATTGTAGATGCTTTTATTGCGATTGCAAATCATGGAAAGAACTTAAAAACGTATTATATTGGACATAGAAAGTTAAAAACATTTAAAGAAATTGTATTAGAAATACGAGATATTATTAACCCGGAGTGTAAGATAACTTTTGGAGCATATCCGGAAGCCCCGCAGATAATAGATTGGTCTGATGTTGGATTGGATGATTTATATAATGATACAGGTTTTGAATGTTCTTCAGATTTACGGGAGAGTATACTTTATACTGTAAATTGGGTGAAAAGCTGTAATAATAACTAACCTATTAATCCGGATTTATAGAGAAAAAACAGGCGATAATATGTTTAAGAAGCAAGTATTACAAAATATTATTGGTAATATTATTTTTCTTGGTTCTCAGTGGTTTATATTAATACTCATCGTCAGGATAGTTGGATATAAATCAGCCGGGATGTTTTCGCTTGCTATAGCAATTACTGCATTATTCTATGTTATTTCAGTATATGGCATGAGAGGCTTTCAAGTTTCAGACATTAAACGTGAGTATAATGATCAGCAATATATGATAGCAAGATGGATAACAATTACAATAGGCTTTTTTGCCTGTTGTATTTTTATTTTTTTTCAAGATTACAACACTCTTCAGAAATTTGTGATTATTTTTTGGATGATAAGTAAAAGTGTTGAAGCGTTTTCAGATTTGGTTTACGGATATTTTCAAAATGAAAAGAGATTCGATTGTATTTGCTTCTCTCTCTCTATTAAAGGAATAGTCCAAATCGGAGCATTTTGGTTGGGGTTGTTTGTTTTTTCTGATTTACTAATTGCTATAGTTTGTACAATTGTATCAACACTGGCGGTAGTTTTCATTTATGATGTTAAAATCATGAAAAAATCAATCCATCCTATTATACAGTTTACTAAAGAAAATTGGAAATGTTCATTGGGTTTACTTAAAAAGTGTTTTCCTTTAGTTGTTGTGTTGTTATCCGCACCTTTGATGCAATTGATACCACGGGTTTATTTTGAAGGGGTATATTCTGAAGAGTTGTTCGGAATTTTTTCTTCAATAGCTGCTCCAACTGTTATATTCCATGTGCTTGTTACAAGTGCAATGATACCTTTTATACCAAAGTTTGCAGAATACTATAACAATAGTGATAGTAAGAAATTATTGTTTCTTCTATTATACACTGTAGGAGGTACAATTATTTTAGGCGTGATAGCTATTCTTGCAGTTGTGCTTTTTGGTGAGTTTGTACTTGTATTATTATATGGAGAGAGTATCCGTATATATTCATATATACTATATTATGTTGTTGTATCAGTTGTTTTAACAGGTATTTTAATTTGCACAAATTCACTATTTATTGCTGCGAGGAAGCTTGTTTCACTTGCTGCGACATTACTTTTCGGGTGCTGTATTTGTTTTATTATAACACCATTTATGATTAATCGTTTTGAAATGAATGGTATTGCTCTTGCTATGATTGCAGGTCAACTTGTATCATTTATTCTCTTAACAGGACAATATTTCCGGTTAAGCAAAAGGATGCAAGTGTCTCAGAAAACGTAATAATAACCAACGCTAAAAATGTCAAAAAAGTTACAAGAATTGACAAAAGGTGAGGAATATGGTACAATACGGTGCTTTTACTAAATAAATATAATATGGACTTAGTAAATTATAATGGATTACATAGTGGAAAAAATCAAGGAGTGATTATAATGACATTTATAAAAACTTTAATATCACTTATATTAATTTGTTCATTGGCTTTTACGATGACAGGAATAACAGGTCCTCTTCTTGCTACAGAGATAACAGACATTCTTTTGTGTGAGGATAGTACTGTTTGTGATGATACTATGTGTGAATGCAAAAAAGATGATTCATTAGATACAGAAGATAGTGAAAAGGAACCGGAGTCTGACACAAATGGTCTAATAAAAAACAACCCATTGGGAGCAGGCTTTGCAGGCATTAATCAATTAAGTATTGGTCTCGGTGGTGACGATGACGACCCATCAGCTAACTCGAAATCCATAACGGCTGCTCCATCTGTAACATATGATGCAATAGATAATTTTATCATTCGACTATATGCATTTACTCTCGGGCGTGGACCTGATGCAGAAGGGCACAGTTATTGGAAAAACATGGTTTTAGGCGGCTTTACCGGCGGTAACTTAGCGTATAATTTTTTATTCAGCCAAGAGTTTATGAATCAGAATCATAGCAACAGCACTTTCATTGACTTGTTATATTTAACCATGATGGGACGGCATCCTGACGCTGAGGGAAAAGCTTTTTGGCTTAATCATTTAAACTCGGGGTTACCGCGACACAGTGTATTCGGAGGGTTTGAATTTTCTCCTGAATTTATAGGTCTTTGCAGAGCTGCCGGTATTGCACAGGCAGGGTCAACAGTAGGGATTCCACAAACAGGAAGTTCGCTTGTTGGGAAAGTTATATTCCTTGATGCGGGGCACGGAACTATAGGTTCTCCCGGTGCTGCCGGTTATAATGAGGCAGTTGCTATGCTGGATTTAGCAAGAAGAATAAAGCCACTTTTAGAGGCCCAGGGAGCAACCGTTGTGATGACGCGCAATTCAGAAACAAATATATCTATTGCAACACGTTGTGCTATGATCAATATAAGGTCTTTGGAAGCGGTCAGAAGTGTGACAACAGATGCAGCTAAAATATCTGAAATTAATAATTTAATCACTGTAATGAATGGAATTATTGCCAATCCCAACGTACAAGGTAATGCTATCATGAATCTTAATCCGTTTAATGCCAACAGAACAATTACGCCTGAACTCAGAAAAGTTTTTGAATATCAGAATCATCCTGTTGTACGTAATAATTTCTTATCTATATCACTTCATTCAAATGCTACAGGAAATGGTGATACGGCACCTCGTGGTGCAGAAGTATACTTTACATCAACTTCAGTAGCGAATACAGCACATTACTTTTCCGGGTATACATATTCATCAGAGAGCAGACGATTTGCAGATATTTTGTTAAACCAAATAAATAACACGGGGATACCCAGGCGGGCAAGCGGTCTTAGGGCGGCAAATTATGCAATGATCCGTGAAATAAATATTCCTGCAGTTCTTGCAGAAAATGGATTTCATACGAATGCGTCAGACCGTGCTTTGCTAATGAGCTCGGCGTATCTGGACAGTTTAGCAGTTGCTTATCGCAATGCAATAATAAACTATTTCTCATGAGTATTAGATAATTTAATAATGGTTCACAAATTGTTACAATTAGCTATTAATTGTAACAATTTGACATTTTTAGACAAATAGTGTATAATAACTCTCTAAACCTTTATATAGGTTCAGTTGACTCGAAATGATTAAACAAGGAAAAAAGGAGTGATTGAAATGAAATTCGTAAAAATAATATCACTTATTCTTATATACTCGTTAGCTTTTTCTATGGTTAGTGCCATTGGTCCTGTTTATGCTGTAGAATTATTAGATACATTATTATGTGAAGACAGTGACATTTGCGATGATCCTTTGTGCGAATGCGGTAAAGAAAATTTATCAAATGTAGAAAAAACTGATGAAAAAGAAAAAAGCGAAGAAGAAAGTGAAGAAGGATTACAAGAAATTAGCGCTTTTAATACACTGCTGGATATTAACTTTACCGGTATAAACGGCATTGCTTCTGTAGCCGGGATAGAGCCGCTTCAAGCTCCGATTGCACCATTTCAATCAATGCAATCATTATCGGCTCCAATTATCGTTCATGATGCAGTAGATAATTTTATTATTCGTCTTTATGCATTTACGTTAGGGAGAGGTCCTGATGCAGAAGGGCATAGTTATTGGAAAAACATGGTATATGGCGGGTTCACAGGAGGAAATCTGGCATATAACTTTTTATTCAGCCAAGAATTTACTAACAAGAATCACAGTAATAGTGCGTTTATTGATATATTATATTTAACGATGATGGGTCGGCATCCGGATGCAGAAGGGAAGGCATTTTGGCTTGCACATCTTAATGCAGGATTACCGCGCCATAGTGTATTCGGTGGTTTTGAATTTTCTCCGGAATTTATAAATCTTTGCATAGCGGCAGGTATTGCACAAGCAGGACATCCGGCAAGGTTTCAAAGGTCAAGCACAATTTCCGGCAGTACAAATCTTGTTAAAGTATGGAATTTAATAGTATCAGCTAATTTTAGCGGTATATCAAATCATGCCGAGCATATTGCCGGTATTGTCGGGAACATGCAGGCGGAAGCGGGAGCGGCTCTTTGCCCGTTTCAACAGCAAGCAAGCAACCAGGTCGGGCTTGGTCTTATGCAGTGGTCTTTCGGACGGCGTACAAACCTAGAAGCTTATATGTGGAATAATGGGATAACTCAAGCAGAGTTTACAAATGAAATGAATAAGCATTTTCGTCCTGATGGAACAATTGGATATTGTAGTAACCCGCAGCATGTCCACCCGGCTGCAATACTCGATAGAGCTTTAACTTTACAAATAAATTTTATGTTCCATGAACTAAGGAACACATCGGAACGCACCTATATGAATTTTATCAACCACCCTGCTAATAAATTCGGAGTCGCAGGAGCAAGAGCATATGCCGAATTATTCTGTGCATTATCGCTACGTCCCGGGGATGGCGGCCCGTCAGGTAATATCCTGGATGAAGGCGTAATTAACGCACGCTTGTCATCGGGATATAATACAGGGATAAACCTTGGCAGAATCTCTTTCCACAATCTGACAGGTAGACGGAACAACGCTGAGACCGTGTATAGGTTTTATATAAACAATGCCAGGTAAAAATGCAATGATATGTAAAATATGACCTCCTTATGATATAATACTAAAAATGTCATAAGGAGGTCATAATTTAATCAACATGAGGATATATATAATTTGAAGAGTTATAATATTACGTTATCATGTACTGAACATGTGCCTGGAACAATGAGGTCTTTTAAGCCATATAAACTTGATGTTTCTATTAATAACAGTGATAAGATTACGATGAAAAATATACTTAATAATAGTAACATATTTCTTTCATACCATTGGTATAAAAAAGATATGTCGATATACAAGTGGGATAATAACAGAGCATCGATAAACTTATTGTCTACGAATGAATATTCTGCATCAATTGACATATATGCTCCTAGTAAACCGGGAGTATATTATTTACAAATTGACATAGTTGAAGAAGGGGTTCAATGGTTCATCAGTGCCGGATTATTAGATATTGATTTAATTAAAGTTAAAGCAAAGCAAAATATACTTGGATATATAAAGTCTCGAATTAGTGAAGCAATATTAAATTCCAATCCTGTTTTATACTATTCATTACGTTCTTTAATGCTGTCATTATTAATAAAAGACCCACTTAAACAATACAAGAACTATGGCAAAGGTAAGCGGTGCTTTATTATCGGAAACGGACCATCATTAAATAATATTGATATAACATTATTGAAGGATGAAGTGACATTTGGTGTAAACGGTATTTTTCTACTGTATGATAAAATGGGTTTTGAACCTACATTTTATCTGATAAATGATAATCTTGTAATGGAAGACAGGTGTAAGGATATTGATGCGTTCGTATGCAAATCAATAAAAATAATTCCCAGAAACTATATAAGAAAAATTACTAATAAAGAAAATACTCATTTTGTCGAATTTTACGATGTGTTTAATTATAAGATGTTCCCATATTTTTCTAAATCACCAACAAAGTATTGTTGGAATGGAGGAACTGTTTCATACTTTTGCATGCAAATGGCTTTTTACTTCGGCTTTAGCGAAGTATATCTAGTTGGATTTGATCACTACTATACAATACCGGAGTCAGCAGAGGTCAATGGTGTACATATAACATCAACTGATGACGATGTTAATCATTTTTCTCCTGATTATTTTGGAAAAGGATATAAATGGCATGATCCAATGGTAAATCGAATGGAAGTATCATATAAAAAAGCAAAAAAGGTATATGAAAAACACGGGCGAAAAATATATAATGCTACAAAAGGCGGAAATCTGGAAGTGTTCCCAAGAGTAGATTTTAAATCACTTTTCAGCAATAGTTTCGCAGGAGATTAACAGTGAATGTACAAAAATTCAACAAACATGACAGAGATGATACTATAATAAATTATGATGACGATGATTTACCACAAATCAAAGCAGAGCTATCTTCTGTGGTTGTTTCAATGGCAAAACACCCTGAAACCCTTATAAACTTGTTAAAATCACTAGGTTCAATAAGTGATGAAGTTATATTAATATTGGATAATATTAAACTTGAAAACACAACAATATTTAACGAATATACTACGACTGTTGTTTCGTTACCGGGAAAAGGAAGTCTTGAAGCATATTCAAAAGATGTATTATACTACTGTACTAAAGATTGGATTCTACGAGTCGATGATGATGAAACACTTAGTGCAGATTTTACCAGAGATGTGATTCAATACTATATATCAGACAGACAAGTTACTTCATATTGGATACCGAGAAGATGGTACATAAATGATTTAGAGTATATATGCACAAAACCGTGGTATCCAGACTACCAGCTCAGATTGTACCGGAATCTACCTGCGATAATCACCTTGCCGGAAAACATTCATGAGCCGCTCAAGGTGTATGGAAAATCCGGGAAAATAAATGAGATTCATCTTAAACATAATGATCTTGTTATCGCATCTAGAAATGCGCGTGAGAAAAAAATAGAGCGTTATGAATTAATGAATCCGGGACACAGCACGAAAATGTTTTATCTTTATGAAGATTATTTACATGATACAAATGTTGATAAAGAGTATGCTGAGAATGATATTAATGACTTCATAATTTCATATGCTCCGGATAAAATGTTTGCAAATTTAGCCTACAGCATTGATGTAATTGTTCGTACAGATAACGATTATATAGCAAAAACATTAAACTGTAACAATGTATACATATCTTATCATTGGTTTAATGAGGATATGTCTATATATCAGTGGGATAATGAACGCTCAAATATCAACCAGAGAAATGTAAAAACCAAGCATAAAGAGTTTACATCAATAATTATTCTTAAAACTCCAAAAGTACCTGGAGTGTATTATCTACAAGTAGATATTGTAGAAGAAGGCAAACAGTGGTTTGTTGACAGTGGACTGCTTTTGACAGAAACAAAAAGGATTGAAGTTGTACACGCAACACAATGACTAATGCAAGATCCAAATGATATATTAAAGCATATTTATAACTGTTAATTAAAGCGGGAGTGAAAACATGAAAGTACCTATACTAGACTTAAAAAGGCAATATGAGCTGTTAAAAGATGAGATTGAGCCCGTGATCCTTGAGGTTGCACGATCCGGTTATTATATCATGGGACCGAAGATCGCTGCTTTTGAAAAAGAAATAGCTGATTATCTTGGAGTGAAACACGCTATTGCGGTTTCAAATGGAACAGATGCTCTTGTACTCGTACTTAAAGCCTGTGGTATAGGCGAAGGTGACGAGGTTATAACAACACCGTTCACATTTTTTGCATCAGCGGAAGTTATCTCTGTGGTTGGAGCAACTCCGGTATTTGTGGATGTCGAAGATAAGTCATTCAACATTGATCCTGACAAAATAGAAGAAAAAATAACAAGCAGGACCAAAGCGATCCTGCCGGTTCATATATTTGGACAAACTGCTGATATGGATTGTATCAATACTATTGCAAAAAAACACAACCTTTTTGTGATTGAAGATGCTTGTCAAGCAATAGGGGCAAAGTATAAAGGTAAAAACGCCGGAGATCTGGCTGATATCGCATGTTTCTCATTTTTCCCGACGAAGAACTTAGGTGCCTTCGGTGATGCAGGTATGATTACAACAAACGATGATAAGCTGGCAATCATCTGTAAAGCATTACGCGAACACGGTGGAGGTAAAACCGGAGCAAATGCGAAGGCGTTATTAGAGAGTTTAAGCATAGAGAGCGAAGTTAAAGAAGAAAATTCGTTATATAATCCGCATAAATACTATAATTACCTTATAGGGCATAACGCAAGAATGGATGTAATACAAGCTGCTATCTTGTCGGTGAAATTAAAACACTTAAAATCATTTACAGAAAAAAGAACAGCGACAGCCAACTACTACATCGAAGCACTTAAAGATAGCGATGTGATCACACCATACACTTTCGAAGAAAGACAACATTGCTGGCATCAATTTGCACTTCGTACAAAGCATAAAAATGAGCTTGGCGAGTATCTCTCGGAGAAAGATGTAACAACAGGAGCGTTTTATCCGGTACCGCTGCATCTGCAAAAAGTATATGAAGACCTCGGGTATAAAGAGGGAGACTTACCTGTATCAGAGATGCTTGCGAAAGAGACATTGTGCCTGCCGATTTTCCCGGAGTTGACAGAAGATGAGCGAGAGTATGTTGTGGAGTGTATTAAGAGGTACAAAGAATAGAATTTTGTGTGGAAGATTGGATATGATATAGTAAATGAGCATACAAGTAAGTAATTGTTATTATAAGAAATATGAGATTGATGAAACTCCCATCCGTGCATTAAAACGATGTACGCGTTGTATTTTACCTGAAACAATGCCTTTCATTGAGTTTGATGTTGAGGGAGTATGCAACTACTGTAATACATATAAAAAACACAGTTATTTAACTCTATCAGACTTAAACAATTGGGCTGATGGCGTTAGACGTTCAGACAGTAAGATAGACTCACTGGTATCTTTCAGTGGAGGTCGTGATTCAAGTTACGGTCTTCATTATTTTGTGAATGAACTCGGATTAAGACCAATCGCATATACATATGACTGGGGAATGATTACTGACTTAGCACACCGAAACCAAAAACTTATGTGTGAGAGATTGAATGTTGAGCATGTAATTATAACAGCAAATCTTTCACAAAAACGTAAAAATATTCAAAAGAATGTTTTAGCATGGCTAAAAAAACCAAATCTTGGCATGATCCCGTTATTTATGGCAGGCGATAAGCAATTTTTTTATTATGCAAACAAAGTTAAAAAAAAGTACAAGCTTAATGACATACTAATGGCATCAAATCCATTTGAAAAAACACATTTTAAAAGCGGTTTCTGCGGTGTAAAACCTGCTGTGTTAAGGAAAAGCGAGAACTCTTCAGCGGTAGAAAAACTTCCCTTTCTAAGTATAGTAAAAATGATTTCTCACTATTTACAGCAGTACTCTACAAACCCAAAGTACTTAAATTCTTCAATACTAGACACTTTTAATGCAACATTATGCAATTTTTTCATTTCTCACAAGTATATGCGTTTATTTGATTTTATCCCTTGGAATGAGAAAGAAATAGACAATGTATTAATAAATGAGTATAATTGGGAAAAAGCACCAGATACGGAAAGTACATGGAGAATAGGCGATGGGACTGTTCCGTTTTATAATTATATTTACTACCTGATAGCGGGATTTACCGAAAATGATACTTTAAGAAGTAATCAAGTTCGGGAAGGTATGCTTAGTAGAGAAAAGGCCTTGGAATTGGTATACATAGAAAACGCTCCAAGGTTTGAATCTATGAAATGGTATTTTAACACGATTGACTTGGACATGAGTATGGTATTAAATGAAGTGATTAACGTTAAAAAATTATACTAAAGAAACCATTAATTTTAGTAAGATTATAATTCGATCTGTTACTAGAAAACATAATTGGCATAGAAAGAATGAGTTTATGAAGAAGATCTTAGTTCTCACATCATCATATCAAAGAAGCATAAACGATCATGAATATAGAAATTTTTTTGTTCCTTCATTAACAAGAGGGATTTCAGAAAGTTGTAAAGTATATGTAATAGCACCATCTGACAAAAAGACAAAAAAGCATGAAGAGATAGACGATATCCAAGTTTTTCGGTTCAAACAAGGTCTATTCCGAAGAAGTGGATTCGCTTATGGCAGCGGTATTCTGCCTAATATTAAGAAAAACAAGTTTCTTTTATTAACAGCACCATTTTTTATGTTAAACCAATTTTTATTGGTTAGAAAAGTTTGCAAAAAGATGGATATAGATGTAATTCACGCACATTGGGTTGTACCGCAAGGAATTGTCGCAGCTATATACAAAAAGTATTTTAACAAGAAGTTAAGTCTTATAATCACTTGTCCGGGTGCAGATATTTTAGAAGATGATCATTCATTTAGTAGTATTACAAAAAATAAATTAATTTGCTTTGCTTTAAAACAAGCAGACGAAGTGGTTACAATCAGTCAAGAAAATATGAAAGCAATAAACAAGTGTGGATATAAGGAGAAAATTCATATAATTCCATATGGTATTGATACCGATTTTTTTCATCCCAGTAAACGAGATGACAGCTTGAAGCTGAAATATAATATCACCGGAATGTTTGCCTTATATGTTGGAAATATTATTGAACGTAAAGGTGTTAAGTTTATAGTGGAAGCTGCACCTGCTGTAATTAAGAAATATCCTGATTTTATTTTTGTATTCCTAGGTATGGGTAATGAAATGGACAACATGAAATCACTTTCCATGGATCTTGGTATAAATGAAAACTTATTATTTTTAGGGTATGTAACAGAAGATGAAAAAGCGGCATTTATGGCATCAGCAGATATGTTTGTGTTTCCATCTTTATCTGAAGGCTTCGGTCTTGTGAATATTGAAGCAATGAGCAGTAAAACGATTCCTATTGTATCTGATATACCTGTTTTTAGAGAAATTATAAAAGACGGTATAACAGGGATTATTACTGAAAAAGAGAATCCTAAAGAGCTTGCACGTGCGATTGTAGAGTTTATTAACAGTTCTGATAAACACAAAGAAATGGAAGAAAAAGCGAGAGAAGAAGTAGTAGAAAAATATGACTGGAAAGTTATAGTTTTGGAGTATATCAAACTAATGGAAAGCATATAAGGAAGGTTTTGAAAGAGCAATGTTAAAAGGTGCAACAAATATTCTTAAAAAACATCAACCGATATTATCGTTAAGCATTTATCATTTACCGAATGATCCTGACGTTATGAGAGATTTAATTTTATTTGCAAATCCAAAATATACTGTAATTCAAAGAGGAATGAAGCTATTTGCTTATTTGCCAAAATAAGTTAATTGATTCTGCAGTAAAATATAATAAAAGAGGTATTCATGAAAATTACTGATATTTTTAAGCGAAAAAGCTATTCTTTTGCACGAGCAATTTTGCCAAGAAAAATATTTGAAATATTATCAATGAAAGATCATAATATTTTTTCGCAGTTTGGAGAAGATGTAATTATTTTCTCGATATTTCAAAAGTTAAAGATTAATATTAATGATGTGACATATATCGATTTAGGTGCAAATGATCCAATTGTAGGCAGCAATACCTATTTGTTTTATCTTAAAAATGCAAGAGGGGTATTGGTTGAAGCTAACCCCGGCTTAATTAATACCCTTAAGAAAAAACGTCCAAGAGATACAGTACTAAACATGGCGGTTAGTATTGACAGCGATAAAGAAGAAAATTTATATATTATGAACTCACCCTCTTTGAGTACGCTAAGTTACGAGGAAGCACAAAGCTTGATCGAAAAAAGAAAAAACTTAGAAATAATCGATGTAGTAAAAATAAAAACTATCTCAGTAAATGATATAGTCCAAAATTTCTTTTGCGATAAACCACCAACTATTTTATCAATCGATTTAGAAGGTCTTGATGAAGTGATCATAAGATCAATCGATTTTTCTAAATATAGACCGTTCTTAATTATTTCAGAAGTTGTAGAGTACAACACAAGTTTACCCTATGGTAAAAAGAACAAAAATATAATTGAGTATATGAAAAGTAATAATTATGATGAATACGCATTTACTGGAGTTAACTCAATTTTTATCGATTCATTAAGCAATTAATTAATGAGTAAGAGTTAAAATAATGAAGAAAATCCTAAGGCTTGTAATCGGTATTATAGTTATATTTCTTACTATTGTTTTCTTTGTAATGCAGGTTGTAAACAATTGGAGTGAGTTAAGGGAAACAGTATTTACCATTAATGTGTGGTATGCAGTTTGTGCAGTTATGTTTATGGTACTTACTTACTGTGCACATACATATACTTGGCATTGTTTAATAAACGAAACACATAAAGCTACTAATCAAATAACACTTAAACAAAGCATGGGTGTGTTTAATATTACAAACTTAACAAAGTATATACCAGGCAAAGTTTGGGCATATGGTATCCAAATGTATATATTAAGTAAAAACGGGTTCAGTGCTGCAAAAGTTCTATTTGTTAATGTATTGTTGCTACTATTGACTATATCAATAGTATGTGTTGCTGCGTTCTATTATATTTTATTTAATTTCATATATATTGATTTACTCTTGAAATATTTAATTGTTGTTGTTTCGTCTATTGTGTGTGTGCTATGTTTAATATATATAGAAAAAGCACTATATTTGTTGATAAAAATAATAAAGAAGGTTGTTAAAAGAGACTTTTCCATTATTGTAGTACCAAGACAGCAAATATTAAAAGCAATATTTATATTAGTAATTTCTCATACCTTTTTCATTCTGTCGGTTGTCTTTATTTGTTTTGCAACAGGTATTGAACATAATATCAGATACTGTATTGAGATTGGTTTTATAGGTGTTATTTCATCTATAATTGGGTTTTTTGCTTTATTTGCTCCGGGAGGTCTTGGTGTTCAGGAAGCATCAATGTATGCTTTATTAATAACTAAGTTTGGAATCACAGTAGCTGTTCTTCTGCCGATAATCTTAAGGATGATTATTTTAATATCTGATGTTGTATTAACTCTTATATCATATCTCTGCATCAGAAAAGATTTAAAGGGTTTTTTAAAGAAGAAACAGTGTAAAAAGATCAAGTGTAGTGAGGAGTGAGCTAATGTATGAGCACTGATAACTATGAATATCAATATAATTATTCTGATGATTACGACTTATTATATAATGAAAGCGAACGTGGAGTTAAGGCAAAGAAGGTACTCTCTGTATTACAAGATTATCTAGGAGTCACATTTGACATGAAAATTCTAGATGTCGGATGCTCTACGGGTATACAAACAGCCATGATAGGTTGTCATTTTAAAGAGGTTATAGGTATTGATATAGATAAGAATGCTATCAAATATGCAAAAAAAAATTACGAAAAGGATTCGATAAAATTTATTCTCGCTGATAGTATGAACATACCGTTTCAAGATTGTATTTTCGATGTTGTCCTTTGCACACACGTCTATGAGCATGTTCCAGATTCGATACGTCTATTATATGAAATTAATAGAGTATTAAAGCCGGGTGGTATTTGCTATTTCGCAGCTGCAAATAAATATAATTTAGATATCTTCGAACCTCACTATAAGCTGCCATTTCTTTCATGGTTGCCAAAATCATTAGCAAATAGATATATTCGTTTATCCGGTAAAGCGGATTTATATTATGAAAACCTTTACTCTTTTTCTAAATTGCGAAAAATAACTTCTTCATTTGAAAGAATAGACTACACAAAAAAAATATTAACGTACCCTGATCTCTTTAATGCCACAGACATGTTAAAAACTGGCACAATAAAACAAAAGCTATCTTTAATAGCTTGTGATTATCTTTATTTTCTTTTGCCAACATACATATGGATATTAAAAAAACGCTGATTCGATCATTAGGTTATTACGTTTCCATTATAGTTTTTGAATAGTGTTAGGCGTTTGCTTTAATTAGTAAATATCCTTGGAAGTATTTATTAATGTGAAAAAAGCGGAAAGTTAATTGCAAAATCTGTTTGCAAAGTCTGTTGTTGCAGCATTTGTTATCGGGAGATTGACAGGTCGACCTTCTACTGCAGATTTATGGACAGCCAGTATAAATTCTATTGCATTTTTTCCATCTACTGCGTCAATGTATGGTTTTCTGTTGTTTATTATTGCATCTAACATATCTTTATATAACGGAGTATGCCCAAATCCGTATACGTCAGGCGGATCTTCAGAAAAACGGTTATGGAGGGATTCTGCTGATTCATCAGAATCCTTTACTTTCCAATGCTCAATTGCATTAACAGACTTACCACCTATCTTTATTGTACCTTCTGATCCAAATAAACAAAGGGTTTCCTCAAAGTTTGAATCGTATACATTCACTGTGCCTTCTACAATACCATACCCACCATTGGCAAACTTAACGACAGCAAGCCCTAAATCCTCTGCTTCAATATACGGATGTGTCAGGCGATTTGTATATGCGAATACTTCTGTTACTTTGTTTCCCATCATCCATAATAATAAATCGATATTGTGAATGCACTGGTTCATCAAAGCACCGCCATCTTGTGCCCAAGTGCCTCGCCAGCTTGCCTGTTTAAAATAATCATGATCTCTGTTCCAGCGGATATTTGCCACAGAGTAAAGCATTTTTCCCAGAGCATTGCTTTCTACAGCATTACGTGTCACCTGAATTGCTTTATTAAATCGATTTTGGTGACATACACTTACTTTTACATTATACTTTTTGCTTTCACTTATGATCTCTTCTGCATCTGAAGTAGATAGAGTAAATGGTTTTTCGACGATAACGTGGATGCCTTTACGAATACAATTCAATGCGATTTCGGCATGACTGCCGCTTTCGGTAGCGATTGCAACAAGATCAAGGGCTTCTTTTTCCAGCATTTCATTATGATCCGTGTATTTATGAAGATAGCCTAGATCAAATTTAGCAATTTTATCATCCATAGCATCAGTGAGAATATCGCATATAGCGGCTATATCAAGATCGTTATTTTGCGCTGCTGACAAATGGTTTTTTGAAATTCTGCCGCATCCAATCAATGCGTACTTTAGTTTTTGCACTTATAGTTCTCCTTAAACATTATAATAATTCTATATTACTTCTGTTTTTCACATTCTTCATGACATTTTTTGTGTCAAAAATCATTTTTGCATACTGTTGCACCATGTCATAATTCACAATATCGTGCGCTGTAGTAATTACAACCAAATCATACATAGGAATTATATCTGATGTTAGTTCAAGTAATCCGCTTTTTTCTGACCCCTTATATTTGTACTCAAAAATATAAGGGTCAAAATAATCGATGTCTGCGCCTGATTCTTCAAACTGTCTGATTACACGTAGTGCAGGACTTTCTCGATAATCATCAATATTTTGTTTATATGCTACTCCCAGGATCAAAATCTTTGCACCGTTTAAAGCTTTCTTGAATCTGTTGAGTATTTTCGCACTTCGTTCAACAACATATTGAGGCATATATGTGTTGATTTCATTTGCTGTTTCTATCAAGCGTGTATGATAATCAAACTCACGTGATTTCCATGTCAGATAAAAAGGGTCTAGAGGTATACAATGTCCACCAACACCCGGACCCGGGTAAAAAGCAGTGAAACCGTAAGGTTTTGTTTTCGCGGCATTGATCACTTCCCAAACGTCAATACCCATTTTCTCGCAAATAATAGCCATTTCATTGGCAAGTGCTATGTTGATGTTTCGGTATGTGTTTTCCAGGATTTTTTCCATCTCGGCAACTTTCGGGGAAGAAACTTCGAGTATATCACTTACTAAAACATTTCGATAAACAGCAGCTGTCAGTTGTGTTGCATCCTTTCCGATACCGCCGACAACTTTAGGTGTGTTTTTTGTGTTATATATAAGGTTTCCGGGATCAACTCTTTCGGGTGAAAACGCTAAGTAGAAATCTTCACCGCATTTCATTCCAGATTCCTGCTCAAGCAATGGTTTCATGAGCTCTTCTGTAGTACCGGGATATGTTGTACTTTCGAGCACTACAATACTACCGGCTTTCAGATACTTTCCAACCATTTTTGTAGATTCTCTTACATAGCTGATATCCGGTTGCTGATATTCATCGAGAGGGGTTGGAACGCAAATTGCAACAAAGTCCACATCCTTGACAAACGAAAAATCTGTTGTTGCTGAGAGTTTACCAGATGAGATCATGAGTGCCAAATCGGAATCAACAACATCGCCTATATAATTGACTCCGCTATTGACCATGTCAACCTTTTCTGATTGAATATCAAAGCCAATAGTTTTATATCCAGCTTTTGCCTTTTCTACAGCTAAGGGTAAACCAACATAACCCAACCCTATAACACCAATAACAAGATCTTTCGATTCAATTTTATGCAGAAAACCCTCTTTGTTAATCATATAAAAGTTCACTCACTTTTCCGGACTCATTGAGATACTCAACAGCACACTCTTTACAAATGGCTTTATTATTATCAAAAACGAGTTTCTCTGCACATTTACATACAAATCCTACAAACCGCGCGGGTACTCCGTAAACCATTGCAAAATCCGGTATATCTTTTGTTATAACGCTCCCTGCACCAATGAGAGCATATTTCCCTATTGTGTTTCCGCAAACGATCGTTGCGTTTGCACCGATGCTTGCACCTTCTTTTATGAGGGTTTGTTTATACTCTGATTTTCTTTCTATATGACTCCGCGGGTTTACTATATTTGTGAATACGCAAGATGGTCCCAGAAACACGTTGTCTTCGCAAATAACACCAGTATAGACTGAAACATTGTTTTGGATTTTAACATTATCACCTAGAATAACATCTGGGGAAATTACAACATTTTGCCCAATATTGCAATTTTGTCCTATCTTACTGTTTTTCATGATATGCGAAAAATGCCATATACATGTGCCAATACCGATAATACACGGATCATCTACATAGCTTGATTGATGTACAAAGAAATCAGACATGCTTGTCACCTCTATGAACTATTTCTGTAGCCTTTCATTGTCTATCATGTCGAACCACATTCCAAAGGAAAAAAGGAGTATGCATAGGATTAACGATAACACAAAACCAAAATATGTTCCGCTTGAGACTGCCTGATGGCATAAGCCTATAATAATATATACAAGAAAATATATACTTGATAATAAACTAAGCACTGAAAGAGAGTAAAATACGAATATTGGATGAAAATCATTAATTAAGTACTTGCTGAAAATTCGTTTATAGAATCCTTTTACTAATAACCAACTCACGGTGGGAATTACTTTACCGATCTTCATTTTACTCTGTTCGCCGACATTGTATACCGGTTTTATCGGAATCTCTCTTATTGTACAATGTGCTATGTTAAGCTTGATAAGGATATCGTTTGGAACTCCGTAATTATTATATATACTATATAAACTCAGCTTGTTCAACGCACGCAGAGATATAGATGTATAACCTGTTTGAGTATCTGATATGCGCCAGAAACCTGAAGCTACTTTTGTCATTGCGGATAGCACTGAGTTCCCGAAAAATCTTTTCTTTGGAACGATTATTCGTGATGCCCCATGCCATAGCCTGTTTCCTTTGACATAGTCTATATCATCTTCAACAACAGGTAAGCATATACTTTCTAACTCATCCGGATCCATTTGTGCGTCCCCTGCCATAACAGATGTACAATCAATGCCGTGATCGCGGCACCATTTATAACCTATTTTGATAGCTCCGCCAACACGTGCGTTTTTTTTATTGTTGATCAGCACAATCCTGTCAGTATCCTTGTCGTTGAATATTTCGTGGGGGGGGTATTTGCTTACCTCTTCCCTTCGCATTTCAAATAAAACGACATCTGCTTTGTTGAAAATTGTTTCTATTGGAGGCTCAATATATGGGATTGAAATCGTTTTATCACTATTTCCATTTTCGCGTTTAATATAGTCACATACGATTTCAAAAGTTTTGTCTTTTGAAAAGTCGTTTACTATAATAATCCTGTCAACAAAAGCCGGCATTGTATCGATTACAATGCCTATTTGCGTTTCTTCGTTATAAGCCGGCACTACTACCGCAATTGTTTTATTATTAAGCATTTAATCATCACTTCCAGAATTTTGTTTTGATATAATATTTTTCATAATTTTGCTTTTTTTTATACCACATTGGGAAACAAAACTTGCAACTGTTATGCTAAAGACAATTGGTACTATATATAGCATATGCAGTATCATTCTGTTTCCGGAATCTGCCATACTGCTGCGCCAGGGAGCTATTCTGACACCACCAAATATTAAGAGCATTAAAAAGAACAAAAATACATAACTTGATAAGGATAATAGAATTGTTCTTTTGCTATCATCAAATATTGAAAAAATTAAAGGAACGAGAGCTAATAGGAATATCCAAACCACCCCGTGATAACCTCCAAAAACAGTATGCCAACCAATAACGATTATATTATTTAAAGAATCATCAGTTTTGAATATATATAGAATCACATTTACAAATAATAAAACAATTATAGTAATCTTTGTTAAGTGTTTATCAAACCATTTAAAAAGTTTTTTTGGTTTCAAAAAGTACATGCATGTTAAATATATAATATAGAACAGGATTGGTGTTAACTGGAGTCCATCTCTTATAGGCGTCCAGAATGGGCTGTCTACAAATCCAATATAGTGAAAATAAAATATAAATTGAGCTGTACAGATGCAAGAAAACAAAAAGACATAAATTAAGTAATCTCTTCTGTTAGTGAATAGATTTTTTATGGAAATTAAGAAGAGTAATGCAAATAACGGTGCTTCTATCCGGGCAACACTAAACATCAAAAAAGGTAAAATCGAAATAAACAAGAATTTTCTCTCTTGAGTTATAAAGTAATTTACTATTAATATTGCAGCAAGACCGCCAAATATACCAACAGGCAGGTTATTTAGGAGCCATCCCATATTTAAAATATTTAATGGGTTTGTTATAACGATTAAAAACGAGGTTATTGTAATTATATATATTATACATGTGGGAAGGTTATATCGCTTTAATATGTTGTGTAGTAAAAACAACATAGCTAATATGCCGGAACAACAAATAACCCAGACGTATGTATAGCTGAAGTCTAATCCGAACATAAGAACACTTGCGTGAAAAATCGGACCGATAATGGAAAAAGAAGAGAAAAAACCAAGGAAACCAGTAAAACCTTGAGAGTAGTATATTTGAATTCCAATATCTATATTTGCTATAGAATCATTGGAATGCCACCATGAGGGGAATACACATATTATAGTAATAATAAATAATACTATAAATGTTGTTATTAAGTTAGCGAATGTAAATATATTTTTTTGCAATTTTAAGTTTTGGGTACCATTATTCTTATATTTCATAAATATGTTTATATAAACAACCAGTAATATAAAGGATGTTATTATGCATGAGAAGAAGTTAATAGGTATATTTAATAACCCAATAGCATATACATACAAGATATAATATGCAATTCCAACAGGCATTGATAGTATGGGATATAATCCGGGTGGTAAGGAACGGGTAAAAGGATATATAATCAAAAGTCCCATTGAAAATAGTAAGACTAAAAATAAAGCATGCATAAAAATTACTGTAGATACGTTGTTTTTTTCGCTTAAGTAATGTAATTGAATAAATTCATCCGGGTAAAAGCGTTCTACAAACAGCATGCTTGTATCACTAAATACTCCCATTTGTTCTAGAACATCAGTTGTGATTTCAGAAAATGTAAGATGATGCGCAAGAGAATAAGGAACTATGTGAACATTACCGTTAATATCTTGTAATATCATAATTGAGTTATCGTCAATCCATGCTTGCCCCGTGTAAAAATACATATTTCTTTGATGTTCACTGAAATGCATTTGAAGTGTCTGTGGATGTGGTATAATCTTAGAAAGCTCATGCAGTGATTGATTAACAATAAAACCGATAGTCATGGTTTCAAGCAGTCCATGATTTTGAGAATTAGTTAAAAGGTACTGCATGTTTAAACTACTGTTGTAAGCATGATCGTCAACTATTACATATTTATCATTAAAAAGACCTGAGTATACGTTCATTATTAATCTATTACGTATTGTAATATTCTCACGATTAATAAATATGTTATTATAACTGTATTCTGAAAGAAAATCATCTTCTACGATTGTATTGAATGATGTAACTGAAGGACCCGCATAAATAATATTTACTATTGAAATTGTAACAGCAAAAATAGCAAAAATAACAGATAATATTATACCCCTGTTTTTAATGAATATAGTTTTTTTAACACAATAATATATAAATAAAAAGAGCCATATAATAGAGTAAATAGATGCAAATATTAACAAGAGATTAACCACACTAGAGTTAGTTATATGTTCAACAGTATGTGAAAATCGAAGCGCATATAATACTTTTGTGCTAGCTATATAGTATAAAAAGTAAAGGACTATACCAACGAAAAAACCGATAATTAATACTTGTTTTGCTTTTTTGGATTCGTTAATATAATTAGTCATCTATAAAAACCCTCTTTATAAATTAGGTACAAACACTAGAAATACAAGCAAATAATATTATACCGTATTATTTTTGTCAAATCATTTTTCAAGCAAAAAATAATTTCGAAGTAATTCCGAGCAAAAGATTATTTGTATCCCGGCAACAATAATATAGTATAATTCATTTGTTTATGTTAAGATAAATTTTGAAATTAATAAGCATTGAATAATAAGTCAGGGAAGAATTAAATGAGTACTCTAAAAACTCTAAAAGCTATCTCTATTGAAGTTGGAAATGAAAATATTTCAATGGAAGAGCGCATTGAAAAAAATATAAGTCTATTATCAAATGATGAAATACTAAGTATAATTCAAGATGCTATTCAAAATGGTTTTAAAGGAGATATATTATTACGTTGCTATACTGATTCATTAACTACCAGAGAAAATATCGCAAAAATTATAGAAACATCATCATATTCGAATTGTTTTATGGAAATAAGATCTTCATTAAATGATGAAAACTCTATAAGTAACAGCAGTAATGACATATATCAAAATGAAGAAATTAACACTTTTGGATGTCGCAGACTATTTGATATTGAACTACCAATTGACTGCTATGGAAATGTTAAATTATGTCGTAATGACTGGATGAATAGTTGTGATATTGGAAATGTAAAAAAAGAACGTTTAAGTTATATTTTAAGGTCTGATAATTTCTTAAAAATAAAAAAAGCAATTCATAGAATTAATCTAGATTTAGATAACTGCCCATCTATTTGTAAAAAATGTGATAAACCGTATAAAACAGCTGATGAAATTATTTATGACGATGAAATCTTACCGCCAGTTAAGAATGAATTATCTTCAGTTGTTGTATCCAGAGCTAAGCATCCAAGATTATTAATTAAACTGCTTAAGTCACTTACAGAAGTTAGTGATGAAGTAGTTTTAATTTTAGATAATTGTAATCAAAAAATAATCAAGAAATTATCTAAATTTGTTACTACAGTTGTTTCACTGCCGGGAAAGGGTAGTTATGAAGCATATGCATTTGATGTAATAAAATATTGTACAAAAGACTGGATATTCAGAGTTGATGACGATGAAAATATTAGCCCAAACATAACAAAGGAATTAATGGAGCAGTATATTTCTGACAGAACCATTTCTTCATATTTAATTTTTGTTAGAGGATATATAAATAGAAGAGAATATATAGTCACTCCATATTGGTATCCTTGCCGCCAATTGCGTTTATTTCGAAATATTCCGGGTATTTTAAAACTACCATCCCGTGTACATGAAAGGTTAGGTGTTGCTGGTGAACAAGCTGATATGTATGGAGTACATCTTAAGCATTGGGATATGGCAATGCATTCACATAACGATTTAATAAATAAAGTTGAGTATTATGAATCGCTGTGTCCGGAGCATAGTGGATGGCGGAGTTATCTTTATTTTCTACAGATTTATGATACACAAACAGATAAAATTCCAAAAAAGCATTATGCACAAAATTTTATTGAATGTAATATGCTTAAAAGCATGAAAACAAAAGAAAACCACTATTCTTATGTCGAGGTATTTCTATACATTAGTGATATTGATATTAAATGTCTTATTAATAAACAAGAAAACATATTTTTATCATATCATTGGTATAATAAAGATATGACAATATATAGGTGGGATAATGCCAGAGCAAGTATTAGAAAAATAATTGGTGAAAAAGACAAATACTATTCAAATTTACCAATTGTACCGCCGGAAGATGAAGGAGAATACTTTATTAGATTGGATATCGTAAATGAAGGACGACAGTGGTATAGCGAAAGCAAATTAGTGGAAGCTAAAACATATCCAATAAAAGTCAACAAAGCGATTATTGATGATGAAAATGTTCAGTTATTGAATAAATATGAGCAAAGAGAAATTATTGCTTTAGCAGAAAAAAAGAATAAGGAAAAAGCAATAAATAATGAAATAACTAAAATTCAATATGATGAATGTGATTTAGTATCAACCAATTCTGAACTGTCATCAGTAATTATATCAAAAGGAAATGATAAAACCCGTTTAATTAATCTGCTAGTTTCACTTAATAAAATTAGTGATGAAGTTATATTAATTTTAGATAATAATAATCCCAATTTAGTTGAAGAATTAACTAAATATGCAACAAATGTTACTCAGATATACGGTAGGGATTGTTATGAAGCATATTCAAAAGATATATTACGTTTTTGTACAAAAGATTGGATACTAAATATTAAGGATGATGAAATTCTAAGCTCTAATATCACGAAGTCATTTCTTAAGAATTATATTTCAAATAAGTCTGTCGCTTCATATATATTACCTGTTAGATGGTATTTAAATGATTGTGAATATCTTTGTAATGAACCATGGGGTTCTGATTGTCAAGTTAGATTATTCCGTAACCTACCCTCCATCATTGAGTTACCTAGGTATATTCACGAACCTATTACTGTTTTAGGAAATTCATGCATTATTAATGATGCCTATATTAAGAATATGAATTTTTACCTAATTTCCCGAGAAGAAAGAGAAAAAATAGCATATGTAAGCAAATCAATGAATCCGTTATTTAATGGTGATAAATTTATCCTTTATGAAGATTATAAATATCAAACAATAGGAGAATAAGAATTGAGTAAAGAAACGATCAATAGTATAATTATATCTGAAATCCCCAAGATTGTCAGGACAAATCTTTCTTATGCAATTGATGTTTTGGTTAAAGTGGAAAACCCTGATATAGCATCATTGATTGAAGATAATGAAAATATTTTTCTATCATACCATTGGTATAATGAAGATAAAACTGTCTTTATATGGGATAATGAAAGGTTTAAACTAAAGCGTGATATATCTGATGATTATTTAACTTCATTACCAATCAATATTCCGAAACAATCAGGTGTTTTCTATTTACAAATTGATATTGTTGAAGAAGGTGTGCAATGGTTTTGCGGTAGTGGATTAATGCAATCAAATCTTTGCAAAGTAGAGGTTGAAAAATATAATCAAAAAAGAGAGAAGGATTACAGAAAAATAATAGGAAAAGATATAATCTTATATGGTGAAAAAAAGTTTGTGAAAGATTTTGAAATGTTCTTTTATGAACTTACAATATCAGCATGTTTTTATGAAGATGCTTTGCCTGATATTAACTCTGAAGAATCATTAATCATACTTTGTAGTTTCAATTGTGAAAAACTTCAGATGAACCTTGAAGCTATAGGAATGGATTACGGAAAAAAGTTTATATATGCTTCAGATATTATTAATTACATTGATAAGATTGATAATGAACTATTATATAAGAATAGGAAGGTTATAGTTTTTGGAACAGGTATATGTGCTGAAGAACTTATAACGAGTCATCCTTTAATGGATGTTTCATATTTTATTGATAGTGATTATAGCTTCTATAAAGAGGAGTATCTTGGAAAACCAGTAAAGCAACCGGAGGTAATTTGTGATGAATCATTAAATGACATTCTGGTTATTATCGCTGCACATGATCATTTTGAGCAAACGGCATTATTGCAATCAATGGGGTTTGTTTATGGTACAGAATTTGTTATTTATAATCCGGAAAGTGGTGTTCTGGAAACCGGAAAAAGAATAGCGTCAGAAATATTAACAAGCGTTATTAAAGCCGAACCAGAATGTGACAGAGTATGTCCCAGATTATTCCATTGTGTTAGAGTTGGCAGTCATGGCTATACAAAACCATGTTGCCAGACTGTCTCAAATGTATTTAATGGAAGCCTGTTGTCTGCTGATTTTAATGACATAATGAACTCAATGTGTTCGAGAGTATTTCGTTTATCAGCCCTTAACGGGACATATGCACTTTGCAACAGAGTCTGCACATATATTGGAGGAGGCACAGGTTGTACTGTTGCGGATAACAGGGAGTTGCCTGACGAATACAAAACAGTGAAGCATAGTGTAAACAGGTTATTTGAGTTTGTACCGGGGTATGATAATGTCTGTAACCTTGCTTGTGCAACTTGCAGAAAGTCTTTGTTTGTGAAAAATACTCCCAAGGATAGTATCAGAATTGAAAAAATAGAAAAAATCGTAATGAATGAAATTATGAACATCACAGATGTGTACTATGTTTCATCTAGTGGAGATCCGTTTTTCACCTATGCAAATATGATCAGTAATCCACCCTCATCTGCACATCTGCTCCTGTCTACAAACGGTATGCTTTTTAACGAAAAAGGCTGGGAAATGATCAAAGGCAAATATAAGTCCATTCAAGTAAACGTATCGATCGACGCCGCATGTGCAGATACGTATAATAAGATCCGGGAAGGGAACTGGAACAATCTTTTGTGTAACTTAAAGTTCATTTCGGAGTTACGAAAAAATAATGAACTGGTGCATTATTGCATATCTTTTGTTGTTCAAAAAGATAACTTTAGAGAAATGGAAGACTTTATTAAAATGGGTTTTGATCTTGGAGTTGACAGAGTGTGGTTTCAAGTGATAATAGATAAAGGGTTATCAGCAACTGGATGTGATGCTAATGTGGCAAATAACCGGAATCCGTATCATGAGGAATATAAAAAAGTAATAAGCTCACATCTTTTTGAAGATAGCAGAGTTGTATTAAAAAGATCTGAGAGTAGATTGAATTATAAACCGATATCGGAGATTGAAGTGCAACCTTCAATACATTAGTTAAATGTTTAAACAAGGAGCCAAAATGAGTAGTTCTATTGAAATAATTTTCGAAAACTCAAAAATTCCAAGGAATATGAGTTCCTGGGAGTTAGTAATTGTAGACATGGTGTTTTCAATTAATAACCCGTTAGCCAGAGATATTATTGATAAAAATACTGATGTTAGTATTTCATATCACTGGTATACCAAGGATATGGAAGTGTATAGATGGGATAACAAAAGATCACCAATAACAAAGACACAAAATCATGATAATGAATATAAAACATTGCTACATATAACCCCACCGGAAAAATCGGGTGTGTTCTATTTTAAATTAGATATTGTTGAAGAAGGGGTTCAATGGTTTTGTGCATCTGAGTTAATAAATACTGTTCCAATAAAAATACATGTTAAAAAAAATATCAAAAGTTTTTTGAAAAAAAAAGTAAAAATAATAGATCAAAAGTTGGATTATAACCTTCGTGGCTTATACTACAACATAACAAAAAAAGCTCAATTAAAGAATTTGAAGAATTATGGAAAAGGTAAACGTTGTTTTATCATTGGAAATGGTCCATCTTTGAATAACGTTGATATTACATTACTTAGAGACGAAATAACTTTTGGAGTCAATGGTATTTTTCTACTATTTGAAAAAATGGGTTTTCAACCGACATACTATTTTGTAGAAGATTATCTTGTTATGGAAGACAGACATGAGGATATTGAAAAGTATGTTACTCAATCGACAAGATTTTTCCTGAGAGACTATACTAAGTATATAAAAAAACATGATAAAACATACTTTATTGATTACTTTTCTGTGTATGGTTACAAAAAATTCCCTCATTTTTCGAAACACCCGACAAAATATCTTTGGCCCGGCGGAACAGTTACCTACTTATGCATGCAAATGGCATTTTATTTTGGTTTTAACGAGGTTTACCTAATAGGTTTTGACCATAGTTATACTATTCCCAAATCAGCTGAAGTTCATGGCTATAATATTACATCAACTGAAGATGATATTAATCATTTTACACCTGAGTACTTTGGGAAAGGTTACAGATGGCATGATCCCATGGTCGACAGAATGGAGATTTCATATAAAAAAGCAAAAAAAGTTTACGAAAAACATGGGCGTAAGATCATCAACGCTACAAAGGGCGGTCATCTTGAAGTTTTCCAGAGAGTTGAGTTTGAGTCGCTTTTTAAAACTTCAGACAGTCAGAATGTTTCTGAAAAAAAGAGTCATGTTAATGTAATTGAGCTCCAATATTCAGTTCCTGAAAGTATGGATGTAGGTTTTTCGCTCATTATTGAAATATTCATGAACTTCTGTCATTCAAAACTTGCACAAATGAAGCTTGATTGGGAGAATATATATCTATCATATCATTGGTATTCTGAAGACATGTCAGTATACCGTTGGGACAACAACAGATGTAAATTAAGTTTCTATTGTTTTGAAAAAAAAGGTTTTCCAATTTTAATAGATGTACCGGATAAACAAGGTGTATTTTATCTTCAAATCGATATTGTCGAAGAAAAAAAGCAATGGTTTACACTTAGTGGTTTATTGGATTCCAAATTTTATAAGGTAGTAGTAGATGATAAACTCATAAAGTACAGAGCGGAGTACTTTAAACAAAATGAAGATAACGTAGAAGAAGTAAATAGACTCCTTGCTGATGAAAAATCAATATTTGTTCTTTCTAGAATAATAAGATACACAAAAAATGGAAAAACACACTTTGAATCTATATATGAAGGACATGAATATAGCGTTATTGAACTATTTAACTCAGAAAACTATAAAAACGAAGTTATCGTTGATGTCGGTGCAGCAGATGGTGATAGTCTTGATGTGTTTTTAAACATTTTTGGGAGCGACGGAATATCTAAGATAATCTCTTTTGAGCCGGTAAAAGAACGTTGTGATGAACTTATAATCAAAGCAAAAAACATTAAAGATGTTGATGTTGAAGTGTTTCAGATTGGTCTTTCTGATAAAAATGAAACAGCAGAAATCAATTTTTTGCCAAATAGACCGGGTGCATCGTACATATCCGGAACAGGCTTTGATGGAATTGGCGATGTAACTGCCTGTGCTGATACCCGTACAATAGAACTAAAGAAGCTGGATGATGTGCTTCATTCAGATTATAAAGTTACATACATAAAAATGGATATTGAAGGGTCAGAATACAGTGCTTTACTAGGCGCTGAAAAGGTTATAAAAAGAGACAAGCCAAGGTTGGCAATTTGCTTATATCATCAAGCAGAGGATTACTTGCGGATTCCGAAACTGGTAAAAGAAATGGTACCTGAGTATAAATTATTTATAAGGCATCATGGAAATGGTATTGTTGGTACTGTGTTGTATGCAACGTGTGAATAACTGTGCTCGCAGTAAAACGAATAGGTTGATTGTTAAGCGAGAAGCAAGAGCGACAAAGATAATGCAAACTGCCACAAAGATAGCAAAAAACCAAGCGGAAAAGTGACGGAATAACCGCAAAAGCGAACAAATACAGCGTTGGAAATGCAACAATTAAGCTGTATGAAACGAATTTAGGGTACACCAACCAAGGCCTTGAACATTTGTGTCAAAAAAAATGCAAGACGCAAAGCAATAAGTTTGTCATATAGTCAAATGAACGTCTCCCCAAATATTGTTATCTGTGTTATTCTATAATTAATACATTTTCTATGATGGGTTGGTTAGCCTTGTAG
>WQXS01000001.1 GCA_009784725.1 Oscillospiraceae bacterium | reverse complement strand
TTGTTCAGCCGCTACACGTTAACTCCTAACGTCTTCGTAGAAGACAATATGTGCTGCAAACAGGACAGTTACCGTGTTGTAGTAGGTACTCTATTTGAAATACCCTTTACAGTATAAACGGGATGGTTCTGTTGTGTTTTTTATAGCATAGGAGAACAGTTCCCTTGTGCTGTCTTTAGTTTGAATCGCTCCTATGATAGGGGGTGGTTTTGGTTGTGTTTAATATCAAAATATCAAGAAAATTATTGCATTATTATGAGCGGTATAATATAATTGCATAGGAAACGAAAGTGCCTCGCCGGAACCCCGGCGGCAGCCGGAGAGTGTCGAAACCACCCTCCGACCTGTATATGTGAGTCAAGCACATACACAATTTCATTGAAATACCGCTTTGACTATTATATGATTTTATCCTAAAAGGTGCAAGTCATAACACTGATATCGGTGTTGGATAGTCGGTTGTGTAGCACAATACGTGCGCTGTGTATGGAATCGTTCTTAAGAACGTGATTACACGGCACTTTTTTCGTTTCCGAAATAATAGGAATTGAGGAAATAAAATGGATAGCAGTAAGTTTACAATTTATTCGACATTAACAAGTGTTCTTGCATCAATTATGGCAGTAATAATTTCAACAATAACATTGATAGTAATTTTACTCCAACAATCAGAAGTAAAATGGTATATAATTGTACTTTTTCTATTTGTTGTTGTTATACAAGTAGTAATAGCAGTAATTTTCGGTGTTACAGCCAATAAAGTATACAAGCAACAATAGATAAGTTAAGTTGAAAGGAGTTCATACAATGAAAAAAATAAGTTTATTTATTATAGCTATAATTTTACTTGCCGCATTGCTCATTGGTTGCTCAACCGCTGATGTACCTGTTACACCTGATCCTACACCTGTTGCAACGCCTTCCCCTGACCCTACGCCTACTCCTGAACCCACACCTGAACCGACACCGGAGGTTACTCCGGAACCGACTCCCGAACCAATTGTTCTGATTCCACAAGACCCATACAATGGTTTGCCGGTTCGTGGTATTTGGTATGATAATGTGTATATTAATGAATACTTGGGATTACAACTAGAGTTACCTGATGATTGGGATGGTGATTCCTTAACTGGTGAATATAATACACATCATATAGAAGCATGGGATGTGGATCCGGATCAAAGAGCTCAAACAGCAGAATTTGTAGATAATTTAGTCGGCAAAGAAATTCCCACAGATATCTGGGATGCGCTAGCAAAAGACAGGTTTCCTGATGGTAGTGGGCAAGATATAATTCGAAAGTTAGGACGAGAACCACTACGTCCTTTTTATGAGATGAGCGCTGGGAACATTGGACGCAATGGATATATACAAATATTTTTTGTGAAACTTGATACAGGAATGACTGTTGATGATTATTTCAATGAGCGTATCTTTCTTGACGATTTAATATCCGGAAAATTGGATGGCAGAGCTAAAGCTGATGGAACTACAAAAATAGGACCTTATGAATGGGAAATGTTATGGGAGTACATTGATGATTATAGAAATTACTATACATACGCTAATATTAAAGATGATTTTTTAAGGGAAATTAAAATAACCACCCAAGAACCCGAGCTTGTTCCTGAAATTTTAACATGGTTCACAGCAATAGATTAACCGGATGGACGGTTCTCCTGACACAGTGACCATTGTCTTGTAATTGAGATTTTGTGCCGTCTCTATGACACAGAAGACACAGCCCGAAGCAGTGTCTTGCAGAGGTTTTATATGAAGAAAATACTTACACTTATACTTGTTTTACTGATGTTGTCATTTGTTTTATTCGGTTGTTCGACATCTGAGGATGTTCCGATTACGACCCCTGACTTGACACCAACGGAAACACCTACCCCCGAACCAACCCCACAACCAACTCCCGAACCAACCCCTGAACCCATAAACTCACATAAAGTTAGTTTCAATCCAAATGGTGGTTCATGGGAAGATGGTTCTGATGTTTTCATTGTGAAAGTTGAGGATGGGGCGACTTTGGGTGATTTATTACCCGATGAACCCAAGTTAAGGAGTCAGTCATTCTATGGATGGGTTCTTTCGACAACAGAGTTGTTCGACGTTAACAAAGTGATAACTGAGGATGTCGAGTTGATAGCTGTTTGGGTTAACTCGATGTTCAGGATTAATCAGATAGCACGTATAGAACAACTAGAATCCTTTATTGTTGATGAAAATGGGATTGTTGACTTAGAGTTTGTCATTGATGATGAAAGTTTTCTTATTGACAATGTTGTCATCAATATTCGACATATTGGAAACGATGGGGATACAACGATTTTGTTTGAAACTGGATTTTGGACTTGGTATTATCTTTCCAGTGATGTTGACTTAGTTGTACACGAAGGAGCAACACTTGAAATCACTATGGACAATGACCCACAGAGTGTTGTAGCAGGGTTTACTGTTCATCATGGGTCGAGATTGATCAATTATGGGACGATCATATTGAATCCTGATACTAGTTTACAGATCGGACTGCACTGGGAAACACCAGATAACAAAACACCGGCGACATTAATTAATGAAGGAAATATATTAATAAATGGTGGTAATACATATGCTAATATTGGGTCGGGGTTGGGGAAGATTTACAATAAGGGAATCATAAAAACTGAACGTGGGGGACTAGCATTATGGAAGGAAGTAACATTTACTAACGATGGCACTTTAATCCTTGGTAATCGATCAACTTTAAGAGTAGAAGGAAATAGTAAATTTATCAATAACGGAACACTTACAGGAGGATGGAGAGAGATACATACCGGAGGGGAGATTATAGATAATAATTAGTATAAAAAAACTTTTTAATGCAAAATTAAAAGGGGATGACACAACGGGACAGTTCTGTCACCTTTTTGGATAAGTTTAGCTCTATTATAAACTAATTAATTGTTTTAGTTCGTCTGAAATAGCAATAGATTCCAATGAAACTCTTTTTGCTAAGTATGAACAGTTATAATATCGCTTGTCTTTATCTCCCTTAGTGAAAATTGCTAAAATACGTTTTTGCGGTTTTAAAGTGATTGTTCTAATATCTTCTCGCAGGGTTGTATTTGGAAGATAGTACCTGTCATCACGAACAAAACCGACACATGCTGTAATCGTGCCTATAATTTTCTCTGTATATAATATGGATTTTTTATTGTCATAGTCCCCAATCATTTTCGCTGATCTATGAATATTCATTACTTGAGGCAAAACAGATAACTTCATTTCGGTAGTGCCATTCTTGTGAAAAGTAAACGCAGATGAAGATAGTTTACTTTTTAAGCAAAGCCTATAAAAATCTACGCTTTTTATATTTTCCGATACTATTTCTATTCCTGTCAAATGTAAATAATGTCTTGGTAAAAACAGAGATTCAAAGTAACTAATCTTACCGTTTCCACTAAAAATATATAACACATTCTTATTCGCAAGATTCTTATTATATTGTCCGGCACAAGTAGTTAAAATCTTAATTGCTTCATCTTTTTTCATATCCACCTCAATTTAAATGGGGAGTTGTAATGCCCTAGCATTACGACCCCCCATTAATGACTGATTTTTCTGTTGTCCGCCAACTGCCGGCACATTCGTCCGGGAAGAACACAGGTTTTTCTGTTGCCTGCCAACCACCGGCACATTCGTCCGGGAAGAATTTCGGATTAAAAGGTGTCAGCCCACCTTGCTTTTTAGCAATTTAATAATACCATAATAAGCTTATATAGTCAATGATTTTTCGCATCTATGATTTGTAAGTTGACAATGTAAGTGCAACCCCCGCTTGATTAAATAGTTGCATTAAGTCTGACATAACACACCCCGTACATCAGATGTACACCATATCAGTACCATAACTGCAACAAATCAAAAATAATTTTCCACCAAAATCACACCCGACGGGTTACTCCGCCGGGTTTTTTTGGTTTTCTTTAAATTGTTTAATTCGCAACTGATGAAATGAGTGGTGAAAACCTTTCTTCAAATTGTGATTTTTCTACATTTTAAGTTGCATCATTTTGTCAATCCACCTGCAATTACAGGGTTTTGCGAAATCGGTTTTCTACATTATATTCATATTGAACGGAAATTTACTTTGTGCTATGGTCGGGATATCTTAAGGTTGAAATTCCACTTGACTACCCCTATGTAATAGGGTATTATGAAAGAAACGAGGACGTTTATATGACCAGAGAGTTTATAAGACTTTTTGAGTTCGAAAAGCAATGTCAACATATTGGATTGATAGAAGACGATATTTTAAGTGTTGAAATAAGAATTTTGCTAAATCCGGCTTGTGGTGTCATGATTCAAGGTACAGGTGGGATAAGAAAATTAAGAGTTGCTTTTAATAACAAAGGAAAAAGTGGTGGAGCAAGAGTTATCTACATAGATTTTGCCGGTTATAACAAGACTTATTTTATAACTGTTTATGCAAAAGGTGAAATGGATAACTTAAGTCAAGCAGAAAGAAATGAACTTAAGGAGTTAGTTAAAATTCTAAAAAATGAACTTAGAAAGCAGGAAAAATAATGAATAGTGTTTTTGAGTCCATAAAGCAAGGGTTAAATGAAGGCATTGAATATGAGCGTGGGAATCTGCATGGAACGAAAGTTGATAAGATAACAATAACACCGGTTAATTGTTACACTTCAAAAGAAATAAAAGCTATCAGATTACAGCAAAATATGTCACAAAGATTATTTGCCAAAGCGTTAGGTGTATCTGTCAAGACTGTCGAAGCATGGGAGATGGGTGTAAACCGCCCATCAGGTATTGCAAACCGTATGTTGGAATTTTTAACCCATGATAATTCACTGTTTGAAAGGTTCTCTATAGTAACCAGAAGTTAAGTGTTTTCTACAAAATGCAAGTCTGGTCGTTTGATAAGAAAAAGGCACCCAAAATCACACCCGACGGGTTACTCCGCTTGTAAACATCTTTATCCGGCAAAACACAAGGGGACGGTTCTTGTGTCTATGAGACAGGAGAACCGTCCCCCATTAAAGAGCATTGCCCTATTCCTCGTCTTCGAGACGTTTGATTAGTGCGTTGATGGCGGTGTAGGAGTTGAAGTTTTCGGGGATGAGTTCGTCGGCGGGGATGGTTACGCCGATGCGGTCGTCGACTTCTGCTATCAGGGTGATAATATCAAATGAGTCAATGACATTGTCATCGATTAGTGTTGTGTGAGTTTCAAAGTCAACATCGTCATGCATTTCCTGTAAGATTTCAAGTAAAACGCTCATTATTTTTTTTCTCCTTCTCGTCCATGTATTTTCCAAGCAATGAAACCCTGTCGATTTTGCCGCCGGGGGTTTGCGGCATTTCATCGAGCTCTATAACAACCTGCGGCAGCATGTAACGGGGCAGGTTAGCTTTTAAGTATGCTTTAAGACAGGGGGACGGTTCTTCTGTCTTGCTTTTTGAATGCTGCGAGTTTTTATTATTACCTGACAAGACAGAAGAACCGTCCCCCTGTCTTCCGGTAACGTAGTACAAAACTATTTTGCTGCTTGCATTGTCGAATACTGCGCATGCCAGGCCTATGTCGGGGCAGGTGTTTGCGACGTATTCGATTTCTGCGAGTTCGATTCTGTGACCCATGTGTTTAATCTGATGGTCGCGCCTTGAAATATAGTAAAGCTCGCCGTCAGGACCGCGTCTGCCCAGGTCTCCGGTTCTGTAAATCAAATCGGGAAAAGCCGAAAGCGGGTTTTGAACAAAGGCCTTTGATGTTTTTTCAACATCGCCGAAATACCCGGGGGAAAGGCATGTTCCACGTATGCAGATTTCACCGGGTTCTCCGTCCTTTGCCAAAGAATCATTATCATCGAGTAAAATAATCTCGGTATTCTGAAAAGGCCTTCCGATTGGTATTGACTCATCCTCGGTATAAGTACGTGTAATCTCGCAAAAACACGACATTCCCGTTGCTTCTGTAGGGCCGTAAAGGTGAATGAAACGGGTATCCGGCAAAAGTTCTCTCCAGATATTAAAATGCCTTACAGGGAAAACCTCGCTGCCGAATGCAATTGTATGCAGAGTCTTCGGGACAGCGGATTTCAACGCTCCAAGCCCCGCAACAAGGCTCAAAGCCGAGGCAACCCAGCAGATTGTATTTATTTTGTTTTCATTGATGTATTCAATAAGCTTAACCGGGAACATAAAAAGTGACTGAGGAATAAGATAAGCACATGACCCGAATTTAATCGTCGTATAAACCTCTTTCAGACACGCATCGAGATAAAGCGGCGACTGGTTACCGAAGACTGTATCCTCTGTGACACCAAGTACAACTGAAAGATTTTCAATATAATCAATAACCGAACGGTGAGTTGCGACAACCCCTTTTGGTATACCTGTCGACCCCGATGTAAAAACGACATAAAGCGGGTCTGTGTCAATAGCCCCATCCCGCACGGCAGACAAGGCAGCTTCATCAACAGAGCAGGCAAACGTATCATTTGCATTTGCAACAGGACAGCTAAAACCCCACTCGGAAACAAGACCAACCGTTGCCTCATCACATATAATCAACGCAGGATTAACCGCTTCTAAAATAAGCCGTATGCGGAAAGCGGGCATTTCAGCATCAAGAGGGATATAGTAGCAGCCAGCATAAACACAACCGAAAAAAGCGGCAATCATCGCAGGGCTTTTCTGCATAAAAACCGCAACAGGCTGTTTTTTAATACCCTTTGCGAGCAAATAACTTCCGCAGGAACGGGCATAGCCGTAAAGCTCATTAAAAGTCAATTTTTCGCCGCCTGTTCCGTAAAAGGCAACTTTATTTCTATCGGGCATATGCTCTAATGTCTGCTCCAAATAACTTAAAACATTAATCATAAAACCAAAGCCCCATTCCTTTCGCGATTGTGATATAATACATCATAGATGAAAATTTTCTTAACAAGGAGTATACATTATGGAAAAAGAAAAAGCAAAACAGCTTCACCTGCATTACAAAAAAAGCTTGCTTGATGTTATGGACTTCTGGTCAAAGCACGCACTCGACAATAAATACGGCGGGATTTTCACCTGCCTCGACGAGGAAGGCAACATATATAATACCGATAAATCCGTATGGTTTCAAGGCAGAGCCCTATGGATGTACTCCCGAATGTATAACACCTTGGAAAAACGTGACGAATGGCTTGAAACGGCAAAAAATATATACAGCTTCCTCGATAATCACTGTGCCGATGAAACAGGAAAAATGTACTTTTCGGTAACAATGGACGGAAAACCCCTTCAAAAACGCCGCTATGTGTTCAGCGAAACATTTGCGATATCGGGTCTTGCGGAATATTACAAAGCATCAGGCGATACTGAAGCGCTTAAAAAAGCCAAAGAACTGTTTAACAAGGTATTATCAATTTACAGAGACCCGATGGGTATCGCTCCGAAAATCGACCCGAATACAAGAACAACCAAGAATCATTCCTTACCGATGATATTGCTTTCGACGCTTCAAAATCTGCGTGAAATTGAACAGCAACCGCATTATGACGAGCTTGCAATGGAATTTGTCAGCACAATATTTACGGATTTCTACAAACCCGAGTATAAAGCACTATTTGAAAATGTCGGTCCCGGCGGCGAGCGTCTCGATTCTCCGCAAGGCAGGCTTATTAACCCCGGGCATGCTATTGAAACAGCATGGTTTATCATGCGTGAAGGTCTGTACAGAAACGACAAGGCAATGACAAAAACTGCCGTAGATATACTCGAATGCTCACTTGAACTGGGCTGGGATAAAAAACACGGTGGTATACTTTATTTTGTAGATATAGAAAACAAACCGCCCGAGCAGCTTGAGTGGGATATGAAGCTCTGGTGGCCGCACACGGAAGCATTGATTGCGACAATCATGGCAAATAAAATAACCGGAGAAGAGAAATACGAAAAGTGGTTCGATAAAATACACGACTATTCATTTACCCGTTTTGCAGACACAAAAAACGGAGAATGGTACGGCTATCTGCACAGAGACGGCACAGTATCAAACACCCTCAAAGGCTCAATGTGGAAAGGCCCGTTCCATTTACCGAGAGCTTTGTTAATATGCGCACAGGAACTTGAGTCAATATAATACATAACAAACCCCGGAGAACCGCACCACCTTAACCGTCCGGTCTCTGCATCTTTTTGGAGGTACCAAATGCAATACTTAAACATCAGCTTAGACATCAAAAACAAACCCGAACTCGACCCCGGATTCATTCCGGTATTTAAGTTTAACAAGGCATACTTAAAAACAGCAAAGCAGCCGTTTTCATTTGCCATTGAACGAAACGACAACCAGATATTTGTAAAATCCACATTTATACAAGGCGGCGAAGAAAACGCCGAGGCCGACCTGCTTTATACCGAGCGTCTGCTTAAATTCGAGCTTTGGCAAAAGGGCGGGTTCAAAATATATATTAACGGTGATGCTTCAATTATCGGTAAATTAAAACAAATCTACTCACCGGACGGAGCACGTGCATTTGACGCAAAGTTCATGAGCAGGGTTTATCAAAAAGCTTTTGAAATAATCGGATGTGACAAGCTTCCCGAGCCGTATGAATCAAAAAAAGTAGTCGGAGGACATTTTGACGGCTGCAGAGTAGGTGTCGATTTTGGCGGCAGTGATTATAAAGTTGCAGCGGTAATTGACGGTGAGGCAGTTTATAGCAACGAAACTGTCTGGAACCCGAAAACAAACAGCGATCCGGATTACCATCTGGCAAATATTACTGCTGCAATGAAGGAAGCTGCAGAGCATCTGCCAAGAGTGGATGCAATCGGAATATCATCTGCCGGGCTTGTCGGAAACAACAAGGTTCTTTACGCACAGCTGTACGGTGAAGTACCCGAGAATCTTTACGCAACAAGAATCAAGGATATATATGCACAGGCAGTCAGCGCAGTAGGGAAAGACATTCCGTTTGAGGTAGCAAACGACGGGGATGTTGCAGCACTTGCAGGAGCAATATGCCTGAGTAAAAAGAATATACTCGGCCTTGCAATGGGAACAAGTTATATCGGCGGGTTTATTGATAAAACCGGAAATCTTTCAAACCGTATAAGCGAGCTTGCGTTTGCCCCTGCCGACCTTTCACCTGATGCAGCAGCAGATGTGTGGACAAAGGATATCGGTGTAGGAGTCCAGTATTTCTGCCAGGAAGCGGTAATAAAGCTCGCACCCGCAGCAGATATTGATATAAGCGGTTATGATACCCCTGCGAAAAAACTAAAAGCCGTTCAAAAGCAGCTCGCTGAAGGACATAAAGGAGCAGCAGCCATATTCAAAACAATCGGCAGCTACCTCGGGCATACTATACCTCAGTATGTTGAAATTTACGGAGCGGAAAGCTATCTGCTGCTCGGCAGGGTGGTC
This sequence comes from Oscillospiraceae bacterium, assembly GCA_009784725.1. Classification (GTDB taxonomy): domain Bacteria; phylum Bacillota; class Clostridia; order Oscillospirales; family Oscillospiraceae; genus WRMH01. The sequence continues at coordinate 163,023 of WQXS01000001.1, read as the reverse complement.
AGCGGTAAAGGCGGGGATATAATTAAAGAAACAGCCGAGATGGTCCTAAAGGACGAATATCCCGAGCTGTCGGCAGAAATTTTATTACCCGATGAAAAAACCCGCAGAATGGGGCAATCGGTCGCAGCGGCAAGCCTGCCGAAACTATAAATAAAATATAGCAGCTATGACAGCCTTTTAAGCGCTGCCTCTGCAAGAACATCAAGTGTATTAATAACCTTGGAGCTTCCGTCTAAAGCTATGCAAAGCTCCGTGCATCCAAGCACAAGTGCCTCCGCACCGGCATTATATGCCTGTTCCTTAACAGGCTCCGGCAAATCATTTGCAGACGGAACACCGCATTTTATATTATAAATAAGCTCCATAAGACAGGATTGCGCATCGTCGGTTACAGTACAAATTTCAATATTATATTTTTTAAAGGCAGAGTCAAAAACTTTGCCTTTAATTGTGCCGTTTGTAGCCAAAAGACAGACCTTCCTTACATTCCTTTCGGAAGCGGCAAGAGCAGTTTCCTCAAGCAGATTTATTACAGGGATACAAACCGAGCTTGAAAGGTCACTATAAAAATAGTGTGAAGTAACACAGGGGATAGCAATACAAGAAGCACCCGCAGACTCTAAAATGCGTGCGGCACTGATAAGCGAATCAAGCGGGCTTTCTGTGCTTTGCCCTGTAATAAATGCTGTGCGGTCGGGGACGGAAGGTTTGCTGTAAAGTAAAATATTAATGTAATCCTGCTCAACAGTAACCTTTTGAAGTGCATGAAGCTTTTCATAAAAGCATGCGGTTGCCTGTGTTCCCATCCCGCCTATTATACCAAGGAGCGGGGTTCTATCCGGTGATGGATTGTTCAACGTACCACCTCCGGGTAGTCAGCTTTATTATATGTATAATAATTGTGTATGCCGGTGAGTTCTGCTTTAAGTCTTGTTACTTCTTCAGCTTGTGTCTCTGTAAAGAAGGCAAGATTCCTTCCGTAACCGAGATTATTCGGAACCGAGTCATAATGATGCCAGCCAAGATCATCGGGGTTAACAAGATTCCATCTGTGCCTTGTCGGAGTTCCGGGAATCCGTTCAATCCGCTGGTTGGGTATTCCGGCACGGTCAAGCATTACGGCAGAAAGAGAATAGTAATTATAACAATTTCCTCTTCTGTCAATCAGAGCCCTGTAAGCACCTTCTTCGGCTGTTGCAGGCCTGCCCGCAGGAGCATATGTAATTGTATTTTTAACAAAGTTAAATATAGCTTGCACTTGCTGACGCTGAGTCATACCGTTCCAGAAAATTGACTGAAGAGCTGCGTCAACACGCTGATAAACATAATCAATATCGATATCAAGAACATGTACCTCAACCTCGATAACATCGCTTTTAAGACCCGACATATCTGTTACGGAAAACCGGACCGTATAAACACCGACAGTATTTAAGTCAACACCGCTGCTGTCTATGACGATTTCATCCGTTAAATCCCTTCCGAAATCGTCTGTTGCCGTTAACCCGCGGCTATAGATAATTGAACTTCCGACAAAGTGCACTATATCCTCGGCACCTTCAATAATAGGCTTTGACTGATTAAGCTTTACTGTAAGCTCGGAGTTAATAACCGTTGAGTTCCCGTATATATCGGTGAGGAGTATTTCAATAATCTGATTATATCCTACCTTCATATTGGGCTCTTTATCATAATATTCGATTGTTACATTTCCCGAAGCATCAAAAACATCATCAACAAAATCCTCGGGAGAAACTGTATCCCCGGCAATCCGCTCAATACTCAGCGCTCTTGCTGCGGGCGGTGTTGTGTCAACAACATTAAGAGGGACTTCAAACGGCGCATTGTTCAGTTCAAGACGAAGTGCATGCACACCTACAGAGTATTCATTTAATGCAAGCGGAGGCTCGGTAAAACTCACATTAAAAGGTACACCTGCCGCATCCGAAGGATTCGCTATTAAGTCGATTGGCTTAAGCTCGGGAGCCGCCTCGGCAAATTCTACATCGAGCCGGGATAAAGCTGCCAAAATATGCAGTGTTGCGACAGCATCAACAGTCCGCCATCCGCGGGTCAGGGTGATATTTACCTCCTGCTGCCCCGGGGTTGAAATAAATCCGGAGTTCCGGTAGGTTGCAGAAATGCGGCTCATATTATCATTCGGATAAAGAAATTCGTTGGCATTTACGTTTTGCCCTTGAAGAACAACAACCGGTAAAAGCTCATAATCGAATGTTGCATACTCCGTCCACCAGTAATACCAGCCTATAAAGCTTGCAATTGAAACAACAAGAAACGAAAGAAGGATTATCGCAATATTCTTTGCTTTGCTGCCCGGTTTTTTTTGCACATTCGGTTTTTGCCGTGACTTTGATTTACCGGATAAAGAAGCATTTTGATTGCGTCTGAAATCGGCACGCTGCTTTGCAATTCTTTGCCGTGTCAGAGGTTGTGTGCGCTGCTGTGTTCTGTCCTGCTGCTCCTCGGCACGTTGTGCAGCCGCTTTTTGAGCGACTCTTTCAAGGGCAGTCTGCTGTTCGGGGGTCAGAGTCATTCTCGTGTATTCGGCAAAATATGTCTTTGACGGCGGTGTTTGCTCTTGAACCTGTACCTGCGGCTGTGGCGGGTCTATAACCTGAACATGTGAATTATAACGTACAGGCTGCACAGGTAAATTCTGTGCACTGCTGACGTTTTTGTCTTTTGTACCTTCACTGTTACGCGAACCGCGGCTGCTTACAAACTTCATATATCAGGAGCTATCCTTTCGCAAACATAAACGAAAAAACCATAAAGACCATTTCTTTAACCGATTTGTATTTCGATATCAAGCCTGTAGGTAATGCCTATTACCATTTCATCTTCAACCAGAAACTCAAGCAATGTATCACTTCTCTTAAACTTATACATACCCGACTCAAGCTCATAGTCCTCGCCGTATGTGTCAAATACCGATTGAACCTTTGACCCTAAGCGGACACCGCCCTCGGGAGTGCGGATTGTATCATCATAAAACGCTATAGTATGTATAAAATCATCATCACCCGAAGGATATGTATAAAGCTCGGCACCGGGATATCTGAATATCCTGTCCATGCCGTCAAACGCACAGCTTTGCACTTCAAAAACCGGAACAATGGGTTCACCCAACTGATCGATTATATTATTAATATTTTCATCCAGATTAATTTCGACCCCGCTTATTACCAGGAAAAAAACATCGGGACCTGCCGGGTCTTCATTACCTGCATCCGTTTGACCGTCGGAAGGCGCTTCCAAGCCGTTATTATCACCCGGAGAGTTGTCCGCCGTATTATTATCGGAAACAGGCGGTGTATTCTCAGCCTCATGTATAGGATTACCGGAATCGGGTATATTGTCCGGCTCGCTGTTGCAGGCGGTAAATATAACTGTTGCAAGCATTATCAATAATGTAAGAAGTATGTATTTTTTCATTTGAGGTGAACCTTTCCGATTTAACCCTGAGTTTGTGATTAATCTATAAGAAAACTGCTTATTTTACCCGTTTCGGAGATTTCCTCCTGTTGAATGCCGATAAGCCTGTAATACTGCTGTGTCATTTCGTTCCAGTGTTGTGCAATATAAAAATCGCTTCGCCTGTCGGGAATATTATATTCATTTGCCAGAACTCCGCCGAGATATTTCGCCATAAGCTCTGCTCCGAATGCATTAAGATGAAGCCCTGCGTTAAATGTGTGCTTCTCCCAGTCAAGACCGATTTCATCGACATGCTCATAGAAATTTATGTATAACAAATCATTTTGTGCCGCAAACTGAGCTATCTGTTCATCCCACTCGTCAAACCAGTGCGGCCATAGAACAGGTGCTTTGATAAGAATCAGCCCGATATCATTTTCACGTGCAAGCTGTGTCATTTTTTCAAGGTAATACATTGGTTTTTCGCCGAAATCGTAATTGCCTCTCAAAATGGGGTGCGGAGTCATGCCTGCGGGTTGAGTATCGCTTCGCACCATAAAACCGTTTAAGGAAACCTGCGGATTTTGTAAGAAGAACCTGATATCCTCGGAGTTTAGCTCCTTCCAGTTTTCCTTAAAACGGAAAAGCGGGAAAACATATGACAAAAAGTCCTCATCCTCAAGATGCGACGCCTGAAATGCCCTGAACTTAACAGGTGAAAGGCGCATTCCGTCAAGGTTTAAGCGGTTGTACGGCTCTGAATCTCTTGCGGGCTCAGAATACTGCATTGCCATAACATTAAAGACTACAACCTGCGGTTTTTTGCGGGCGTGGCGCAAGGTATCCTCAAGCAGATAATATGAATGCCAGACAAGCTGCTGGGGACTTCCTCGTATAATTGATGTTATTCCGTAATTTTCCCAAAAAGAGACAGTGGAAAAGTTTGCATAAACCTCGCAGTCACCTATTAAAACAACATCCTGGTCCATTGTGCTGTTGTAATATTCCCCGATAAGATTCCCTTCAAGGGCATATGAAGCATACTTTGGCATAAAGAGACGCTGCAGTACGGCAAATACAAAAATAAATGTAAAAACAGCCAATACTATTTTTATTATTGTTAACTTGTTTATACTTAATCTTGTGCTCATACAATATTATACCGCAAAATGTAGTATTTTGCAAGTTTTCTCCTACGGTGTTTTCTCCTACGGCGTTTTCTCCTACGGTGTAATTTCGGGGTATAGCTCGGAGTTGAATGTATAGAAGTCCTGTGTCCCGTTAAATTCAATAAAACGTGCGGTAAAATCCTTTGCCTGTGAGTTGGTGAAAAACGCTGTTTCAATACCGAGACCAAGGCGGGTCGGTGTTGTATCGAAATGATGCCAGCCGAGGTCATCGGGGTTCACAAGGCTCCAGCGGTGTCTTGTCGGAGTCCCCGGAATCCTGTTGATAGGCATGTTCGGGATACCTGCACGGGTAAGCAAAACCTCTCCTATAGCATAAAATACATAACAGTTACCCTGCCTGTCGCGAAGAGCCCTGTAAGCATCCTCATAAACCGTGTCGGCAGGGCCGCCGATAACGGATGCATAAGAAACATTCGTTCTTATCCATGTGTGAATCAGCCTGATTTTTTCAAGCTGTGTCATGCTTTCATTGATTATTTCACTTAAGGTTGTATCAACACGTTCAAAAACATAATCTATATCTACATTTAATATATGCACTTCCTCAGTGATTTCTGTCTTGTTCCCGGTTAAATCAACAGCCCAAAACATTACGGTATACACACCGATTTCGTTTTGATTGACACCGCTGCTGTCAACATGAAGCTCAAGCTCCCTGCCGAAATCATCATGCGCAGTCACTCCCTGACGGTACATTATTGGATTGCCGCGGGTTGAGAGAATTGTATCCGTGCCCTCTATAACAGGAGGAGAATTGTTAATTTGAATAATCAGCGTTGCTTGAAAAACGGAGCTTTTGTCATTTTCATCGGTAATTATTATTTCAACTGTTTGATTCTGAGGCTCCATTACATCCGGAGGGTCGACAAATTTTATGGAAACGATACCTGCTTCACTTTCAACATTTACCACAAAATCTGTCGGAACAACCGGTTCACCTATTAGAATCGTCTTGTTTACAGAATTAGCGGTAGGTGCAGAGTCACCCATCATACAACGCACCCAAACACCGAGAAGAACAATAGCCAAAGCAATAAGCACAACATTTCGGAGGAGATTGCTTTGTTTTGCTCTGCTTCCTTTTGAACCTGTGCCTATATTCCTGCCTATGCTTCTGCTTATATTATTGCTTATGCTGCTGCGGTTTATACCTCTGCCCGGGTCTCTTTTTCCGGTGTTTCTTCCGGTTGCACCTGTACGTCCGGGTTCCGATGTCCGTGTCCCGGGACGGACACGTCTGTTAGCCTGATAGTCAAAGGGCAGATTAGGCTGCTCCTCGGGTTCATGCTCCGGCTGCCCGTAGTTTTGTACCATTGTTTTTCGGGACATGTCAATCGTAACAATCTGCGGTTCACCGGGTCTGACGGGAGTTTCTGTAAAGGCTCTGACGGGAGCTTCAGCAACGGGTCTGACGGGTTCTGCAGCGGCGGTTGCAGGTGCAGGTGCTCCAGTCGGTCTCTGCACCGGCTCTGCAGCCGGTATGTTCGGCAGTTTTGTATCTGCAGCGGCGGAATCCTTGTAACCGAAAATATCATCACTGTTGAAAAGCACATTTTCCAGTGCCGCCTTTTGCTTATCGGAAAGCTCAGTATTAAAAAAAGAATCAAATTCAGAAGATTCCCGTTTCATTGCCTATACCTTTATCAAAAAATAACTACAGGTCCAAAATATACCTGTAAGTAATGCCTATAACAATATTATCATCCGTAAGAAATTCAAGAACTGTTTTCCCGCGGGTAAATGTGTACATTCCTGTTTCATATCTGTAATTTTCGCCGTATGCGTCAAAAACAGCCTGAATATCCGAGCCGAGCCGGATTCTGCCTTCTGTTGTAACTACTGAGTCATCAAAGAAACCGACGGTATGAATAAAATCGCTGTTTTCCTTAGGGTAAGTATAAATCTGAATACCCGGATAGCTGAAAATACGGTCGGTTCCGTCAAAGGCACAGCTTGGTGCCTCCAGAACGGACAAGGGCTGACCAAGGCTGCCTGTAATTAGTGAAATATCACTGTCCATGTTTATTACGGTTTCGCCCATTTTGAATGAAAAAAGCGTTGGCTCCTGCGGTCTGTTATCTGTTTCCGTTTCAGAGCCGTTTGCGGCACTTCCCGCTGCACTCTCGGCATCGTCTCCGGATTGCCCGTTACCGCATGCCGTAACTGTCAGACAAGCCGTTATCACAACAGACAAAAGCAGGTATAGATATTTTTTTTCTTTTAGCATTTTCATAACTCACATGAGCGCTGCCTGACTGTAAACAGCAGCTTTTATTCCTTCACTATATCGGGATACATTTCGGTATTGTATGTATAATAATCATCGATGCTTAAGTTTGTTTTTATTCTGGCAGCTATTGCTTTTGCAGCTGCATCCGTAAACATATAACTGACGCTGTTGTGCGATACGATTCCCGAGCGGAATGCGTCAAAATGATGCCATCCTTTATCATCGGGATTAATCAGCACCCAGCGGTGTGATTCGGCTGCGCTTTCAATGCGGGTAATGAGCATGTTGGGAACACCCGCCTCTGTAAGCAGTGCCGAAGCAACGGCAGAATTGGCAAAAGAGTTGCCTTGTTTTCGCTCAAGAGCCTGATATGCAACCTCAAGAACCGAATCAGAGCTGCTCGCCGATGTTGACTTTGTGATATTGCTCATGACCCATTTTTGAACCGCACGTGCTATATCAACCTGTGTCATACGGTTGTTTGTTATTCCGCTGAGAATTTCCCTGAGTCTTACCGCAAGCTCATCCGGGTCGACGCTTATAATATGAACGGTAACCTCGACCTCTGTAGTGTTCCCCGTGAAGTCAGTCGCAGATATTATTGCGGTGTATGTTCCGAGGGTGTTAATATCAACGTCAATATCTGTGACGGTTACTTCGATTTCTCTTTCAAAATCATCATGTGCGCTTACACCTGCAAGATAATCAATCTGATTTCCTGTTTTTGATTCAATAATCTCGGGGACACCTTCAATAACAGGAGGAAGCTGGTTAAGCTCAAGTGTAAGAGTTGATGTTATAACTGTTCTGTTTCCGTTATTATCTTCGATTGCAATGGTTACATCCTGCTCATCGGCACTTGCAAGGAAAATATCCGGCTCATTTTCGAAAACTATGGAGCTGATACCGGATGCGTCAAAAACCTCGGTGACAAACTGCTCCGGATGAACCTCTTCGCCGATAATTGTATAAACAGGGACTGATAATGCAACGGGTGCAGTTGTATCAACGATATTAAGCATCACCGTAAACGGAACATCATTAAGTGCAAGATGTAAAACATGCTCGCCTACTTCATATTCCTCGAGCGGTTTCGGGGTTTCGGTGAAATATACATCAAAAGGAACATTTGCGGCAACCTCCGGATTCGCAAGAAGGTCAACTGCCCTAAATGCCACTGCTTCCTCGGCAAACTCATGTTCAATTGATTCAAGCGGGGTCAGTACATATAAAGCCGCTGCGGTATCAACTGTTCTCAGACCGAGTGACAGGGTAAGGGAAACATACTGCATACCGACAAACGGATCGAAATCAGGATTAATAAATTCTGCGGTGACATCCTCCATTTCCGCACTCGGGTATAAAAAATCTTCCGGTGTGACATTTTGACCGTCGAGAATAACAACGGGGTGCAGTGTATGCTCAAAGGTTGCATGTGTTGTCCACCAGTAATAAAATCCCGCAACTGCGGCAGCTGCAACAAAAAGCACAATAAAAATGATTAAAAAGACAGTTTTGATAATGGTTCTGTCTTTCATTTCTATCTCCGGAAGCGAAACAGGCTCACGCCGCGGTTCCGGGTCAAGCTTGATATTTTGCAAATTATCCGCACTTAAATCACCGCTTTTAGTATCTCTGATAATATCATCAACTGCCTTATCGGTGCTGTCTTTTTTAGTAGCAGGACCGATAACGCTATGCAGTGCAGCCAGCTGTTTATCGCTAAGCTTAGCCTCGGGATAAACATGCTTTTCTATTGATTCTGAAGATTTTGGTTTATTTTGATTCTGATCCATCCCGGAAAATTCCTTATCTGTTGATTTCGCACCCTTTAATTTACCATAAAATTCCTACAGATGCAAGTTTTAAAAGACATTATATATAAATTGCCGTGCATCAAAACCGTAGCCGTATGCACCGAACACTATTGTCATAAATAAAATCAGCCCGACTGCCGCATACCGCACAGGCCACTTAAACCCGTCAAGCCTCTCGCGGTAATCAACCTCTCCCCTGCCGAGCCAGCTAACCCAGAAAACAACAAGCAAACCAACACCCGCACTAAGATAATCCTTAACGGGCAGACTCAGCTGACTTATTCCGGTGCTCAAAAATTCGGAAAGACTGAAATTAGTGACGATACTTCCCATCATTTTGAAGGTGGTTCCTACACCGTCATAGATATCAAATGAACGAATCATATTCATCAGCCAGAATGTCCGGAATATTTGAAAACAACGGTATATTCTGTTATCGGAAAGTGTCGGAAAGCGTGAATTAAACCGTTCATAGATTGGTGCCATTTCAAGAGAAAACATTAATACAACACCGTTTGCAAGACCCCATACGATAAAATTCCAGGTTGCCCCGTGCCACAATCCGGTTAAGAACCATACGAATATCAGCGTAATATGTACAGGCAGGCGTTTTGCGATATCATTTCCGACAATTTTTTTTGCGGCTTTTGAAAATTTCAGCATTTTTTTACTTGCAGCCATCGGATAAAACACATAATCGCGAAACCAGCTGTACATAGTCATATGCCAGCGCTGCCAGTATTCCTGGATTGAGCGGGAATAAAACGGACGGTTGAAGTTTTCGGGTAATCTCACGCCGAATAGCTCGGCGGCACCGATTGCAATATCAATTCCGCCCGTAAAGTCACAAAATAGAATGATTGCATACATTGCAATACTCAGCAGATAGAAAATACCCTGATATTCTTCGGGATTTGTCGCAAGAACGGCAAGAGCCGGCCAAAGTCTGTCTGCTATGACAAGCTTCTTGAAAAAACCCCAGAGAATACGGTTTGCACCTCTTGCAAGATTGACCCGTGTTATGGGATTACCGCTGTAAAGTGTTTTTGAAAGCTCCGTAAAACGGCTGATCGGTCCTTGTACAACCTGCGGGAAAAACGAAACAAACAATGCAAGCTTTAGCGGATTTTTCTCTATTACCGCTTTTTCCCTGTAAACATCAACTGCATATCCGACGGTCTGGAATGTATAAAAAGATATTCCCATCGGAAGAGCAAGCCCTAAAAGCCCGAACTGCTTTGAAATACCGAGCAGTCCGAGAACCGAATTAACATTTAAAATCGCAAAATCCGTGTATTTGACCATTGCAAGAATGCCGAGAATCAAAACGAGACAAAAGCCTGTAAGAACTCTCGTTTTGACCTTCGCCTTTTCTTTAAAACTCTTGCGTTTTTCCTTATCCTCTTCGCCTGCCATACCCGCATCCCTTGTTGCTCTGATACGTTTTATACACATTGTAAAAAGATATGTGATTATAATCGTCGAGCAAATATATATAAGGAAAAAAGGTCCCGCAAACCCGTAAAATGCCATCGACCCGACAAGAAGAACCAACCAGCGAAAGCTCTTTGGAGTCAAAGCATAAACAAGCAGCAAAACCGCTAAAAAGAATAAAAATCCCGATGAAGTAAAAAGCATAATGAACACATTATGCCAAGGCAACGATGGTTTGTCAACTTTGTGTCAAGGAACACAGGGGGACGGTTCTTTAACTGCAATGCTCAGCGGCCATGACGATGAGGTCGTCGTAGGCCATGGGTTTTACGATGAAGTCGTTCATGCCGGCGTCCATGCATTCTTTTACTTCGGATTCCAGTGAGGCGGCGGTCAGGGCGATTATCGGAACGTTTTTTGAATGCACATTATTAAGCTCTCTTATTGCCATGGTTGCCTCAAGCCCGTCCATGACCGGCATTTGAATGTCCATGAGTATAAGTGAATATTTTTCGGGACTGCTCTTAAACATCTCGAAGGCTTCTTTTCCGTCTGCCGCTTCATCCACTGTGAGACCTTCCACACCTTCGAGCATTGCTTTGATAAGCTGCCTGTTAAGACCGACATCGTCGACTATCAGAAAAGTTTTGCCGTTGAGGGCCTGCTCTGCTGTGACCTCATCGGGTGTCGGAGAGAAGCTTTCACCCATCATGAGCAGCTTTTCATGTTCGCTTGCGTTGATTCTAAGGTTAATCCTGCTGACAAGAGCATCGACCGTGCCCCGTCTTCTTGCGGAATAGTCGACTGCTCCGACAGCAAAGGCTTTTGTTTCATCGTCGTCATTGCCTTTTTCGGCAATGAACAGTATCGGAATATGCGAGTTCTTGGCTCTTTCGAAAATGTCATGGAAATCAGAAAATGCCGCTCCGCTGTTTTCTCCGATGCAAATTACAACTGCAGATATTGTATAAGCGTCGAGCGCATTTAAAGCAGATGAGCTTGCAGCAGACATGCTGACATGAAAATGAGCTATAAGCTCCATTTTTATTTCCGCTAGAATCCGCGGGTCACCACTGATAAGAAGCACATGCTTTTTCTCTGAATTTATAGACATTCGCATCCCCCTGTATCGGTGCACCGTTTGAAATTCAACTCCCCTTTTTACGTTGAAAATCAAAACGAAGCACTATTTGTGCGCCTATTATATCTTTATAAGAAATATATTTCAAATGTATTTTTTTATGGTATACTATGTCTGTATTTATTACTTTCATTACTTAAGGGAGAGACCAAGCGGTGAAGAACATAGAGACAGGCTTGTTTCTTAATGATTTTGTGACCGAAGCCAAAACCCATGTCGAAAAGGTTGAGGCGGCTTTTTTGGATGCCCAATCTCTTAGCGGTGATTACAACGCAATGAACAGCGTTTTCCGTTCTGCTCACAGCTTAAAAGGCACGGCAGGTTTCTTTTCGCTTAAAAAAATAGTCACTGTCGCCCATGAGCTTGAAAGTGTATTTTTACAGATTCAAGACGGCAAGCTTCCGATTTCAGATGATATTGTCGATGCGGTAATGCAGTGCATCGATTGTTTAAACGACCTTATCGACCATGTTACCGACGATTCATCAATCTTTACCGAGGATGTCGTCAAAAATTTAAGAGCTTTTTATATCACCGATGAAGACGAGGACTCTGCGGACATCCAAAAGATGCCTTTTAACTTTTCCGATGAAGAATTGCTTTCTACACTTGAAAACGCAACAAAGCACGGTCATAAGATATTTTTTGCACATATTGTTTTTAACGAAAGTCTCGGAAGGTATTTTACCAACCCGAAGGAACTGGTTGACAACTTTTTTTCTGTTGGGAATATTGTCGAGGCAATAATTACAAAAAAAGGTGAAACCGAAGGGCAAAGCCTGATGTTCAAGGATGCCGATGCAGCGCTGCTGACCGAACTTATTTCCAGCGCTTTAACGGAAAGCAAATCATCAACCCTTGATTTGCTGGTAACAAGCATACTTGAGTTCGATCTTTTTTCAATGGCTATAGAAATCGACAAAAGCCGTGTCCGCCTGCTGCACAAAGAAACTGTTTTCGGAATGGAGGTCCAGGCATCCGATGCAACAAAACAAAAAGCCGGCGTTGTAAGGGAAACTCCGCAAAAAAAAGCACAGGAGCAAGAGGAAGGACACTTCTTCATACGGCTTGATATTACTGTTATCAACAGCCTTATGGATTTAGCGAATGAAATGATTCTAACCCGCAACCAGCTTTTTTCATCAATTTCCGGCTACGAAAAAAACATTGCCGGACTACCCCCGATTTTGCATGATCTTAACCGCTTGACAAGTGAGATACAAGAAAAGGTCATGTATACCAGAATGCAGCCTATCAGTGTTGTCTTCAGTAAATTCCCCCGAATTATCAGAGATACGGCAAAAAGCCTCGGTAAGGATATTTCCGTAGAAATCCCGGTCAATGATGTTACACTCGATAAATATCTTCTTGAGGCGCTTACAGACCCGATAACACAGCTTGTAAAAAACTCGGCGGACCACGGGCTGGAATCTGCAGAGCGGCGGACAGAGCTCGGTAAGCCTATAAAAGGTTTAATCACTCTCGATGCATACATGCGCGACGGATTTGCAGTCATCGAAGTAAAAGATGACGGGGCAGGAATTGACGCAGAAGCATTAAGGCACAAAGCTCTCGAGCGCGGGGTTGCATCAGAGGAAACCCTTTCCGAAATGTCGAGGACTGAAATATTAGGCTTGATTTTTGAGCCGGGTATTTCAACCGCAAAGAAAATAACCAACTACTCCGGACGCGGGGTCGGTATGGATATAGTTAAAACCAACATTGAAAACCTCGGCGGTTCGATTGAAATCGATTCCGAAATAGATAAAGGCACAACAATGCGGCTTAAAGTCCCGCTCACTTTATCCGTTATACGCTCACTCATCGTGACAATGGATTCCATACCATACGCCGTTCCCGAGCTCAATGTGGAGCGTATAGTACGGGTATGGAGCAACAGCACTAAAAAACGAATTGATAAAGTGAATAAATCGCTCGTTTTAAGCCTTGACGGCCGTGTCATTCCTATTGTTACAATATTCGATATTGAAGGGAAAGCAAGCGGTATCGATACAATGTCAGCAGATGAAATGCTTGCGCAGATCAAACACTTCGGTGTTGTTAAATGCCTTGTCCTCAGAGCAGGCGGAAGATGCTTTGCGATGATAATAGATGACGCTCTTGAAATGGAGCAGGTTCTTGTAAAGCCGCTCCCCGTTTATCTGCACGGATGTATGTGTTATTCAAATGTCACAGTACTCGGCAGCGGACAGGCCGTTATGATTCTCGATGCGGAGGGCATCATGCGCTATATGGATGTTAACGCAATCGAGGATGAAGCATATAAGCTTCTTATGCCCGACAAAGAGGCTGAAGAAGAAGATATAGACGAGCATGGTGAAATCAGACAGGTTATGCTTTTTAACTGCTCGGGCTCCGAGTATTTTGCCGTGGATATTGAAGATATTTCACGAATCGAATCCATAAGCTTAAGCGATATTCAGGTAATCGGCAAAGGCAGCTTTATCAACATTGCAGGGGAAACCATCCGAATACTTCGTCCCGAGGACTACTCTCCTGTCAGAAAACGTACATACACAAACGAAAGCCTTTACCTGCTCAGCTTAAAAAACAGCGATACGCCTGCAGGACTTCTTGTAAGAAAAGTTATCGACAAGGTCGACGATGCTTTTGTTCTTGACGAGACGCAGGTTCATACCGATTTTGTAACAGGTACAAGCGCATATAATGAAAAGGTCCTTATTTTCCTTGACACAGCCGCAATTGCAAACGATATTACAGCACGTAAAAGCAACAGAAGCGGCTCGGGTAAAGGAGGTGCATTGTGAGAGGTTTAAGCTTTACCGCAGACAATGAGTTATATGCCGTGGATGTTACTTTGGTGCAGAAGGTTGCAAGAAAGCTTGCAATAACACCTGTTCCTTCTTCTCCTTCGGAGGTTGTCGGCATAGCAAACCTGAAAGGCAGGGTTATAACGGTTCTTAGTCTCGGGAAAATTCTTGACAATAATAAACAATGTGAGGCCGAGCGATATATAAATACAATTGTATTTAAGTCTCTTGGCGGAAGTGAGGATCAGGTAGGGCTTGCCGTTGAAAGACCGGGTAACCTTATCGAAATAGATGCGGGCGATATAAGACCGCCGCCGGTTACTGCAAGTCAGGAAGGGAATTTTTGCATCTCGGGTGTAGCTGAAACCGACGGCACTTTTTACAGAATCATAGATATTGGCTCCATTCAAAGAAAATTTATTCCGGGCAGCGATACATATTCAGGAAATTCATCATTTGGAGGTACCGAAAGTGAATAATTTATTTAAGAACATGAAAATAAGGACAAGGCTGATTACGGTTTTTATGGTTGTAATTGCAATTATGCTGGCAATTTTGCTGATTGCGATTACCAATCTGCAAGGCACAATCAGAGAAAGCCACCAGACAATTGATGTTGTCATTGACCCGCTCGGCAGCTTGTTCTCCGCAAGAGAGGCAGTCGAAAGGCTTAAGGTGGAAGGCAGAGACATGATGACCCTTCCCGACCGGCAGGCCAGAGAAGCCGCACTCAACGGCATGCTGGAGCGATTAACACATACAAGAGAAATGATGCAGATATTCTATGATACCATCGTTTTACAGGAAGCTTTTGTCCTTTTTGCAGAGTTTGAGCAGTATCTTGATAATTATGAAATGACTTTGATATCATACAGGTCGTCAATTCTGGATGAGCCTGAAGCTATCAGGGATACTGTCACCGAGACTCTTTCGCCTCTGAGTGATAATTTACTGGATATTATGGCAACACTTAACGGGCTCAGACTTAATATGGGAAGAAATCTTGCCACCTCCAATGTCGAACGTGCCGAGTCTGCATTTGTGCAGCTGATAATTATTGCCGTAGCAGGAATGGTCATAGTCCTTGGCCTTGGTATATACTTTTCAATATCGCTAAGCAGACCTCTTATAGAAGGTGCAAAGGTAATTTCTGTTGTTTCGGGCGGTGATTTTACACAGGTATTTCCCGAGCAATACGGCGGAGAGTTTGGTGAATTCTTTAAAATCTGCAACTCGCTGCTTGAGTTTAACCGGAATACTATTGACGGAATACGGGCAACTGCACATGAAATGCGCGAATCCGCAACGGTTCTTTCCGCCTTGTCATCACATATGGCAACCAACAGTAAGGAACTCAGTGAAAAGACAGCTTCCGTCAGTACGGTAACAGAAGAGTTTTCCGCAGGAATGACACAGTCTACAAACTCCCTGTCGACAGCAAGCTCACATATCAGTGCAGTCGCATCTTCAATTGAGGAAATAAACTCAACAATCAGCACCGTTGCCGCCGCTGCCGAAGAGACAAGCACAAGGGTCACCCAATCAAGCACACTTGTTGACGATATCCAGGACAGCATTTCAAAAGCATCCGACTCGGTCAATCATGTGTCGGGCATCTTTTTTACCGTTGCCGATAATGTTGATGAAATAAGCAATTCTATTTCGCTTGTAAGCGAACAATGCGGAGTAACCAAGGATAAAATGTCGGATGCCGATGAAAAGGCCAAAAATACAAATAAAATAATCCGCTCACTCGAAGACGCAAGCAAGCAGATTGGTAAAATCGTCAGTGTTATAAGTGATATTGCGGACCAGACAAATATGCTCGCTCTTAATGCCGCAATTGAAGCCGCAGGTGCCGGCGAGGCAGGTAAGGGATTCATGGTAGTTGCGAATGAGGTTAAGGAGCTTGCGAAACAGACTACAACCGCAACCGATGAAATAGCCGACCAGATTGAAAACATGCAGCGTAACATGCCTGAAGCTGTCGGAGCAGTTTCCGAAATTACTGCAATCATCAATGCAATGACCGAGTATATAAATTCATTTGCTCAGGAGATGAACAGGCAAGGCACACGCAGTGACCAGATTACCGAAGAATCAGCCGATGCCGCAAGAAGAATGAAGGAAATTACTGCCGAGATAAACAGAATTTCCGAAAATGCGCAGTCCGTTACAAAAACAGTTGTTGATTCCGCAAAAGGCGTTAATGAAATCGCAAAATCAACCGCCGAGCTTGTTATCGGTACGCAGGAGATTGCAATGAACTCCGAGCGCGCTTCCAACAATGTAAGTGAAATCAACCGTACAGCTCAGGAAATGGCATCGGGTCTTGTTGACATTTCCAAAAACCTGCAGCTTATAAATGAAGAAGCGGGAGCCGTAAATAAAAGCGCAGGTTCAACAAATGACGCAAGCGATATTATACTAAACATGGCAAACGAGCTGGAAGAATCCGTTCAAGACTTCAAAACAAGCTAGGGTAAACCGAGGGAGTTTATGAAGAAAGTAAAAATTTTAATAGCAGACAGTTCGCCTGTTTATACAAAAATGTTTAAAAGCGCAATTGAAGAGGTTGATGACAGTACTTCGATTATCAGCGTTAATGACGGGAATGAAGCGGCAAATATCATTGTTCAAAAGAGCCCCGATATTGTAATAATAGACGCCGAAATCAAAGGCAAGGACTTGTCCGAGCTTATAAAGCTCGTTATGCGATGCAACCCAAAGCAATTCATTCTTGTAACCGCAAGACCTTCATCTACAAGTGCAAAGGTTTTTGTTGAAGCCCTTTCCGCAGGTGCATCCGATTGTATGACAAAGCCGATTTATGACAGTTATAATGAAAATTTCGAAACCGTCAAAAACAAAATGTCGGACATTCTCGGAATACAACGAACAGGAAACATTGAAGAATCACAAACAAACGTTCTTATAAAGCAAAGTGTGGACGGGCTTGAAAAGCAAAGCGCAGACAATGAAACAGGCAGGCATGGTGCAGACGCTTCGGACATGCATGGCTCAGAGAGCAAAAATAGAAAAGCAAAATCAGCGGTATCCGGTTCAAAAGCAAAAAAATCAACACCCGGGAAAGCCTTTCGCCCGCAGATAATTCTTATTGCGGTTTCCACGGGAGGGCCAAGAGCACTTGAAACTATCCTGCCTGCAATAAACCCGGACATCCCGGTACCCATTCTGGTTGTACAGCACATGCCTCCGCATTTTATCGGAACTCTTGTCGAGCGTCTTAATACAAAGGCAACAATTAACGTAAAAGTTGCCGAGGACGGAGAGAAACTAACCGGCAAAACAGTATACTTTGCACCCGGCGGGGTTCACATGAGGCTCAACTCGGATAATGTCGTATATCTCGACGACTCCCCTCCTCTAAACGGCGTACGCCCCGCAGCCGATGCACTTTTCGAGTCTGTAGCTCATACTTTTAAGGGTATCCGCATTCTTACCGTCGTGCTTACGGGGATGGGTCATGACAGCCTGAGAGGTCTTGTTCAGTTAAAGGAAATGAAGAAATGTTATTCGATAGCACAGAGTGAAAAAACATGCGTGGTTTACGGAATGCCGCGCGCCGTTGTTGAGGCCGGTTTGGCCGACAAGATTTTGGATTTGGACAAAATAGCAGCAGAAATCAACGGATTTACATATATTTGATTATTACTTATTTTAAACGAAAGAGGTTTACCCGGTGCAAGAGTTGGTAAATGACAAGGATTATGAGTTAATCCGGAATTACATAACCGATGTCAGCGGAATCGTTATTCCTCCCGAAAAAAAATATCTGATTGAAACAAAGCTGTCAAATATGATGCTAAGCCACGGTG
Source organism: Oscillospiraceae bacterium (assembly GCA_009784725.1). GTDB lineage: Bacteria > Bacillota > Clostridia > Oscillospirales > Oscillospiraceae > WRMH01. The sequence goes on along the minus strand of WQXS01000001.1, from coordinate 145,142 downwards.
CGTTGTCATTTGATGATTTTTACAGAAATGTTCTTGCAAAGCGCAACCCCGAAACAGACCAAAAAGTAATTAACGCAATCACTGTCAATGAGACCTTGTGGTTTCGCGATGCGGTGCTTTGGAAATGCTTCGAGCGGGAGATACTCCCGGGATTTATAGAGCAGCTCAGAGCAGGGAAAAAGAAAAAAATACGCATCTGGAGCACGGCGGCTTCCACGGGACAAGAACCTTATTCGATTGCAATGTGCATAGATAATTACATAAAACGCAATAAAATCCTTGATATTTCTCTATTGGATTTCGAGATATTTGCAACCGATATTTCAGACCGTGTTCTTGAAATTGCAAAAACAGGAAGATATGATAAAATCAGTATGACAAGGGGAATAAGCGAGCATTATAAGGCTGAGTATTTTAACAATGTAAACTCTGCATGGGATATTCAGCGCGGAATTAAAGAATCCGTCAAATTCGAATGCTTTAACCTTAAAAATGATTTTAGCAAGTTTGGAAAATTTGATATAATTTTCTGCAGATATGTTTTGATTTATTTTCAGGATTCTCTTAAAAATGAAATTATCACAAAAATCCATGATTCCCTGTCGGAGGGCGGTATACTGTTTACGGGCATTTATGTTCTTTATAATATTCTAAGAGACGTGTTTAACGCAGAGTCGTATGAAAATCTTACGTACTATACCAAAGCGGTACAGACCGGGCAAAAAGAAAGAAATGGTGATCTATAATGAAAATACTGATTGTTGATGATTCATCCGTTATGAGAAAGGTTATCAAAGCAGCTGCAGATGTGCTTGATCTAAGTACCGAAGAAGCACAGGACGGCATTGAGGCTCTTGAAATTCTTTCACAACGCTACGAAGAAATTGATCTTGTTCTTTTGGACTGGAATATGCCCGGCAAAACCGGTTTTGAGGTTCTTGAGGAAATAAAAAGCAATGATAAGATGAAAAGCATCCCCGTAATGATGGTAACGACCGAAGGACATAAAACAAGTATTGTCGCTGCAGTCCGTGCCGGAGCCGATAATTATCTTGTCAAACCCTTTACGATTGATGAGCTTGAATCGAAAATAGTCGAATGTATCGGAAAAGGAGGCGGCGCATAATGGATATAGCAAATGAACTCGGGCAAATTTACAGTGATGCACTAAGTGAAGTAGTTTACACAGTTTCGGGTATAAAGCTCCAGGTTGACTGCAGGGAATCAAACAAAGACTTTGATGAAGTTATTGGTGTTATGTACCTGCAAGGCAATAAAACAGGGATGCTTTTTGTCACGGCAAATGAGCCCGATGTAAAAATTCTGTGTTCTCATATGATTGGAACCCCGGTTGCGGAAATCGAAGCGGATGAAATAGATGATACGATGTGTGAGCTTGTAAATATGACGGCAGGAAGTGCAAAGCTGCGCCTTAGCAACACCGATTATATGTTTTCACTCCTGCAGCCGTTCGTAATTAAAGGCAAGGATGTTTCAATCGTCACAAAACGTATTACCAAGGTGGAATCGGGAACCTTATCCGATGGTAATATTTCCATAAGATTTAAGGTTGTTTATTAATTTTTGGTGAGGCTATGAATTGCTTAAACTGCGGTGCGGAGCTGCATAAAAACGATATTTTCTGCATTAACTGCGAGACGCCGGTGCTTACCGATGAAGACCTTGCTGCGCTTGCAAATATGGATGTGGAAGAAATTGATATCGACCGGATAGACAAGCTTACAATGTCATCGGGCAGGCTTTTCGACAGCCTTTCACTTAAAGAAAATGATATACCGGATGCTAAAACGAATGAAGACGGTATAAATGATGATTTTATTCCAAGGAAAAAAAGTAAAAACCGCAAGCCTTTTTATATTGCCGCTGCAGCCGTTTTATGTGCGGTAATAATCGGGTTTGCAGTTTTTTTAATGCTTCGTCCTTCAGCGCATGATAATGATGAGCCGTATGGCGACCCGGAACACACAACCGGTGACGGTGAGGAGTCAAGGACGGGTGATAACGGGGATGATATACCCGAGGTGATTATTCCTGCCATTGCTTCGATTGCCGTGCTAAATAACGGGCGTGTTCAAACCGAATTTCATGTAAGTGTCGGCGAGTCTGTCGGGCTTACGTCAAAGCTTTTACCGGACGGTGCGTTGGGTGATGTCACATGGCTCAGCAGCGACCCGGAGGTCGTCGAGGTCAGCCAGCCTGACCCGAGCGGTACGGAGGCTATAATAAGAGGTCTCGCCCCCGGTGTTGCAGATATAATTGTAAAATCCGGTGATATCGAGGAGACCTTTATTGTTTTTGTTGATAATCTTTCTCTCATTATGCAGCTTGAAAATGCTCTCGAGGATGATGAAACAGCAATCTGGCTCACAATTTCCTGGATTGATGCTGACAGGACAGAGCAGGAGGTTGTGTTTGAAAGAGACCTTGAAAACCAGATGTGGACAATGGAAAGTGCAATTGAGCGCGGCGATATCGTGCCCACATTTGTCAACGCAAACGGGGCAATCATTATGAGTCTTCCCGACTCTGCAAAAATGTATCATCTTTTTGAAGACGGCATGGGATTTTACGGAAATCCCGGCGAAACAGGCAATGAATATTTTATGTGGTGGTTCAAAACTACTCTCGTCGAGCCTGAGGGGTAAGCCCTTTTGTCCGCCATTTTCCTATCCGGTAGACTGTAATCGAAAACAGCATGTTGCATGTCCAAACCGTGAGCAGTGAAAACATCAGTGCTTCCGGGCGTCCGAATAAATGAACAAAAAGGTATGCTGTCGGCAGTCTTACTACAACGGAGTTTATAATAGAAGCCCAGAGCGGGGATATTGCGTCTCCCGCTCCTCTTATTACGCCCCAAAATACGTTTGCTACCGTAAATGCAAGGTAACCGAGCGCAAGTATCATCAGCATACGCATTGTGAGGTCTATAGCCTCGGCTGTTTGCGTGAACATTCCCGCAATATACCGCCCGAAAATCAATACAACGGATATAGACATAATTGATGTGCCAAGTGCAAGGAGTAAGCATTGGTTTTTGCCCTGCTCCACACGTTCCATTTTCCCTGCACCTACATTTTGCCCCGAAAATACTGTTATTGCGTTGCCGAATGAGAAAATCGGCATCATAATCAAACCGTCGATACGCATTACAATAATATTTACCGCCATAAATGTTGCACCGAAACCGTTAACAAGGGGTTGGGTTATCATCATTGCAATCGCAAATATCGCCTGTGACGCTCCTGTCGGGACCCCTAGCTTTAAAACCTGGTCGACATATGCTTTCTTTGGAATCAGATATTTCCATCCCATGTCAAATACATCACGCATTTGGAGCAGCTTGCGAAAGCATAAAACACTCGTAAGTGCCTGCGCTATGACAGTTCCTATTGCCGCGCCGAATACTCCCATTCCAAGTAAAACGATGAATACAAAGTTGAGTGCAATATTTAACAGGCATGCAAAAATCAGGTAAAACAAAGGTGCCATTGCTTCTCCAATACCTCTTAGAATCCCCGAGAGCATGTTGAAGTAAGCAACGCCGAATATACCCCATAAGAGAATGTTCATGTACAGCACACCGCCGTCGATTACTTCGGGTGGTGTGTTCAAGAGTACAAGCAAGGGTCTTGTTGCAAACGGTCCGAAAATGGTCAGTGCAAGGCTGACTATTGCAGTGAGGGTTATTGCCGTACCTATTGTGTAAGAAAGGTCTTCACGGCTTTTTGCGCCGAAATACTGCGATGCCATTATTCCGGCACCCATTGCGACACCCATGCACAGCATCAAAATCAGAAAGAAAAGCGGCATGATGCTGCCTATTGACGCAAGAGCATTATCCCCGACAAATTGCCCGAGAAAAATTGCGTCAACAGTATTATAAAGTTGTTGAAAAACATTTCCTATAAGCAACGGTATTGTAAACAGCAACAGTTTTTTCCACGGTGTCCCCACCGTCATGTCTATCGCTGAAAACCGTTCAAAAAATTTCCGCATTACAGTTTTATTTCTTCTCCCCGTTTTGCTGATTCATATAAAGCTGTCAGCATTTTAACCATGTTTACACCTTGAATCGGTTTGAACATCGGTTCTTTGCCATCTCTGAGGACATCATAGATAAAATGTCTCAGGTTTTTGATATGACCGTCAATATCAATAGCGGTACGTTCGATTATCGGTTTAATGTCAGTTGTTGAGTTGAAGTCTTCGGTGAATATGGATAAACCTTCCCAATCCCATGTAAGTCCGGCCTTGTCACCCCGAAGCTCTACAAATGCACGTTCCTCTGCTATATTCGATGCCCAGCTGCATTCAACCTGAAGGCATGCGCCGTTGTCGAAGCGGATCATTCCGATTGCAAGGTCTTCTACATCAAAGGTCCCGTCTTCATTTGAATCGCCGAAGCCTGCATGCATTGAGTCCGAGCCTGTGCTGCTTTTTGCGAATTTTGTATATGTTGAGCCGCTGACTGCTACCGGTGTGGGATTACCCATCATCCACATTGCAAGGTCGAGCATATGAACGCCGAGGTCAATGAGCGGACCGCCGCCTGACAGTTCCTTTGTTGTAAACCAGCCGCCTTTGCCGGGGATTCCGCGTCTGCGTATCCAGCCGCAGCGTCCTGCATATATATCACCGCATTTGCCGCTTTCGATGAAGCTTTTTGCATATTGTGATTCTGCTACGAATCTGTTGTTACGCATGACCATCAGATGCTTGCCCGATTTTTCGGATGCCTCTTTCATTGCGAGAACCTGCTCGACCGATATTGCATCGGGTTTTTCGCAGAAAACGTTTAACCCTGCATTGAGCGCACTAACCGTAATCTCGGAGTGCATATAGTTCGGTGTGCATATATCAACCATATCAAGCCCGTCAAGCTTAACCAGCTCTTTATAGTCCGTAAACACATGGCTTGCTCCAAGCTCTCTTGCCGCATGCTCTGCTCGTTCCTTAATAATATCGCATACTGCAATGACTTCAACGGCATCATTAAACTGCTTCAATGTGGGAATATGCGCCCAAAAGGCCACCCCGCCGCATCCGATAAGTCCGACTTTAATTTTACCCATTTTACAAACACTCCTTATTTCTTCTTTTTTATGATACTAATATATGCAAGTGAATGGTTTCTGTCAACTGTCAATAATTTGCATTGTTGCGCCTTTGAGGTCGATATAGCTGTCTTCTTCGGCGTTTATTTGTATTTTATTGAGGAAATGAATAATTTCGATGCTGTTGTATGAGCAGCGTTTGATAAAGTCTTCGAAGAGCGGGAGCATGCCTTCTCCAAGGAGTCGTTCGGGATGGAACTGAACTGCGAGGATGTTTCCTTTTTCCATTGCTTCTATTACCGGTCCGTGTGTCGCAGCAACTGTAAAGCCTTGTGCTGCACCGTCAACGGCTTGGTGATGAGTTGAGTTTACAATTGCTTCTGTGCCGAATAAACCATGCAGCCAGCTGCCGGGGACGATACTTACCGGATGTCTTGTTTCTTCATCCAAATGGAGCTTTGGGTCAAGCCCAAGTAAATCCGGGATATCCTGAATCAACTCCCCGCCCATTGCGATATTGATAATCTGCATTCCGCGGCAAATACCGAGAATTGGTTTTTTTGCTTCTGCAAATGCGAGGGTGAGTGCAAGCTCTGCCCTGTCGAGTGTTTCGTCGGGTCTGCCTGATGCGGGATGATGCTCCTGGTTAAAAAAATGGGATGCAACATCTCCCCCGCCTGTAAGAAGCAAGCCGTCATACTTTTCTGCGAGTTGTACGGCATTTTCCGTCTGCCCTTGCCGCAGCAGCTTTGCAAGCTCCTCATCATCCTGCGGCATTATTGGAATGCCTCCGGCTCTGCTGATTGCTTCAACATAGTTATCACGGTCGGCAAATTTCCTGTCATTTGTCTGATATCTTGCTGTTACAATTATTCTTGGTTTTTCAATTTCCGGTTCCGGGCTGCTTTTTATTGTTATTTTTGAAAAGCTTGAGCCGTCGTTTATTGCAGAGTAAGTTCCTGCCGGAATGTCATCTCCGATTTTATATAATCCGGGTTTAATTATCATAACTTCAGTACCGCCATTTTCATTCTCCGGTGTTTTATCTGCCGGAGACTGCTCAGGTGTATGCGGGGGTGGTGTACTTGCTTCCTGTATTTCGGTTTGATGTTTGTTTTCTTCAAAATCAGCAGATTGTTTCATGGCAAAACCTATTATCAAACAAACGCAGCATACAAGAACCAGTACAAGGACAGTAATTCTTTTCACGATTTGTTACCTTATATTAATTATTGAACATCTTTTAATAAAATCTGAGTATATAATCGAACCGTTGTCCGACAAACGCTCGGGGTTAAATTGTACTCCAAGGATATTACCGTTTTCTATTGCTTCGACAACGACACCGACACGGGCAACAATGGTAAAGCCTTCCGCTATGCGTCCTACTGCCTGATGGTGATTTGAATATGTTACAAGTGAGCTTCCGTATAACCCGTGCAGCCATGTGTCCGGTTCAATTTCGATTGTATGTCTGCTTTGCCCCGAGTGGACAGTGCTTGCTATGCCGAGAAGGTCGGGGATATCCTGGATGATATCGCCTCCCATTGTGACATTGATGATTTGCATTCCCCTGTTAATACCCAAAACAGGCTTGCCTGCGTTAATGAATGCACGGCACAACGCAATTTCTGCCATGTCACAGTTTTCGTCGGGGTCCTCGGATGCAAAATGCTTTTCCTGTCCGAAAAACCGTGCGGAAATATCCCCGCCGCCCGTTAAAACAAGCCCGTCATACTGTGCTGCTATTGCATCTGCGTTATCGGTATTGCCCGTACGAAATGCGTCGCCGATCATTCTGTCATCCCCCGGCAGTACAGGTACTCCTCCGGCGGCTCTCACTGCATCTGCATATGCGTTGCGGTCTGAAAATCTGTTTCTGCCCGAGTCATACCGAGCGGTAACAACTATTCTCGGATTTTCGATGATTGTATGTGACGGCCCGTTTGATATGTAGACACGTACGGTTGATTGAGCCGGGAGGTCGGCGCCTGCTTCGTCAATTGATATTACTGTTCCTTCAGGCATATCATTATCAAGGTATACAAATTCGGGAAGCAGACCAAGCTCTCTTAATGTTTCCTCTGCCTCGTAATGATATAATCCGGTTAAATCCGGAACCGTAATATATATATCGCCCGGCTGTGTTTCCTGCGTTCCGTCCTGTCCGTCGGTTTGTCCGGGGTTCAACTCCGGGTCCTGTGATGAATCGGGTGGTGTTTCTGCGCTTATAGCGGGGCTTTCGCCGTCTTCGGGTGTGCCGCTTCCAAACATTCTGCCGATAATTGCGCCGCCGTCCATAACCGTAAAGAATAATAAAGCACCTAAAAGCAGCATCACCGCTAATGCAACTGCCAGTATTGTGACGGTTTTTTTGCTGCCGCCTTTTTCGTGCGGCGGCCCGCTTTGATAATGCGGATAATCGGGCTGTTGTGTGTACTGTTGCGTATATTGCTGTGTGTACTGTTGCGTGTATTGCTGTGTATTTTCTGCAGGTTGCTCGTACTGCTGCGGGGTGCTTTGCTGTTGATTTTGTTTTCTGTACTGATTGATATTATGCGGCACAGATGAGTAACTCACCCGACTTCCGCATGCGACGCAAAATCTAGCCTCCGGCTCAAGCCTCGCACCGCAATTTTCGCAAAATCTCATATCATTTCACCTTTATAATGTCACCACATAACCACCGTCATGACTTCCTGCTGCTCTAAACTTCCCTGCCGGGGATTCTGTTTATTTTATCATAAATTTGAATAATAATATATTACTTTATGGGGTTCAGATTTAATTTACGGGGTTTAACCACTGCTTTATTTCGGATGAATCCAGTTTGTCGGTGATGTAGGCTTTGCGGATTATGGGTTGGGGGATGTGTTCGTCGTAGCGCTCGTAAGTGGGGTTTTCTTTTTTGCCGACGAGGTTATCGAGGTCGGGGTTTTCGTCATTAAAGAATGATGAAATATAACGGATGAGCTCGTGACCGTCGCCTTTTCCGATGTTAAGTCTTATGTAGAACCAGTCGCCGTATTCGATGTCTGTGAGGTTGAATTTTTTGATACATTTAGACCTGATAAAACGCCGAAGTGTCCAGTTTGATTTTGTTCCGAGCCACGGGAACAAGCACCATGTTGTGCCGCCGAGGTGCAGTACAGGCTCGGTCAGCATTCCCGATTGTTGTGCGGTTGTCCGTGCCTCACTGAGCCGCTCTGCGGCCCTCGGCATCAGGTATTGATACTCCTTGTCACTTTGCAATATTTCGCGTATTTTCCGTACAATTTTCGTGTGGATATCCCTGTATGAGCCGGGCCACGGGAACGCTCTGCAGCCTTCTGTTTTTTCGACAATGAGTTGCTTCCGTGCAGGCAAAACTTCAGTCACCACCCATGTAAAACCCGCAAGTGTGAAAACGTATCCTACCGGCGTTTCGCTTGTAAGCGTTCCGATTACTGCATTGCCGTACATAACCTTGTACTCGTCATAATCCTTAAATGTTGCAAGAAACTTATAAGAGCTGATGATTTTTTCTCCGAGGGTTCCTACTATGTATGTCCCTTCATCTGTTAACTGTATAATTTTATTTTGTCTCATATGAAGTATCAGCTTGTTATAGTCCTCATTGCTAATTTCAGCAAAGGGTGAAAGGCTTTGGATTGTATTACCAAGGACCTCAGGTTTAAGCTCGTATGATGCGGCAAGGACGCATAATGTCTGATGAAATAAAAGCGAAAACGGCATTTTCTTAATAACCGGCGGCTCTATCCACTGTTCTTCAAGATAGAGCTGAATGACTGCAATGCTTTTGAGCAGCTCCCACGGAATTAAGTGAGGAAGAAGTGCATTCGGGCTTACGATGTCCTCGTTTATGATAATCATCATTTCGGGTGTGTTTGTACGTCTTCCCGAGCGTCCGAGCCGCTGCAGAAAGGATGAAACAGAGTTCGGAGCACCAAGATGTATGACCCGCTCGAGGTCGCCAATGTCAATGCCAAGCTCCATTGTCACGGTTGCACATGTTGCGGTTTGTTTTTCGCTGTCTTTCATGTCCGTCTCGGTTTCGGAGCGAATCTGCTTTGAAATATTCCCGTGATGGATGTAAAATATATCCTCCCGTTTTCTTTGCTTTGCCGTCATACGAAGCACTGCGGTAAGGTATTCGGTTTCCTCCCGTGTGTTCAGGAATATCAATGATTTATGCTTTTGCCTTGCGCATTCATAGATAAAATTATTTGCTTCGTTTGAAAACAGGAAATATGAATACTTGTCACCGTAGTTTTCATACATTTTATTTTCTTCAACAGTATGAGACTTTGAATCTTCGGTAAAAAAGTGTTCACATGCCAGTTTGATTTTCGATTTTTCATTTTCAATAAAAATAATATCGGTGTCCCTGCCTGTATTTTTGCCAAGCCATGCCGCCGATTCATGCGGATTGCCTATCGTGGCTGAGAGCCCAATGCGCCTTGGTTTTTTTCCGATAATACCTGACATTCTTTCGAGTATGCAACGCACCTGATTACCCCGGTCGGTTCCGGTCATAAAATGGATTTCATCAATTATCACAAATTGAAGGTCGTTGAATAATTTATATATGTTGTTATGGTGGTTAAGCATCAGCCCTTCAAGTGATTCGGGCGTAATTTGTAATATACCTCGGGGGTTTTTAAAGGCCGCTCTTTTGTGGGATGCCGAAACATCGCCGTGCCAGTGGAAAACAGGCGTGTTTGATTCGTGGAGTATCATGTCAATGCGTCTGAACTGGTCGTTAATCAATGTTTTGAGCGGTGCAAGGTATATTGCTCCGAAGCTGTTTAAGTGTATCGTTTCCAGTATTGAAAGCACGGGGAAAAAAGCAGCTTCAGTTTTGCCCGAGGCTGTTTTTGAACATATCAGTATATTATTCTCCGTATAAAATATTGCTTTCGCCGCTTCGACCTGCACAGACCGAAGCTCCTGCCAGTTATTATTGTAAATATACTCCTGAATAAACGGAGCGTACTTTGTGAATACATCCATGCTGCTATGATAGCATAAAACAGTTATGAAGGGTGAAGGTTTATTTATAAAGTGGTCGCCATCAGAGTGAGGGCGACCACTTTTAGTTTATATCATGGAATGCTTGCGTTAGATTTTGCTTGTGCGGGAGTTATTTTTGCGGGATTTTTTGTTTTTCAGTTTTTTCCTGATTATCAGCCCTGTGCCTGCTCCGAGGGGGGCGAGGGTGCCAAGACCAATCCAGAAGAACGGGAAATTATTGTAGTCGTCCGATGTGAGGTAGTCATAGATTGCATACTCTTCTTCGTCTGCTTCTTCTTCTATTTCCGCTTCTTCCGTTGTTGCAGATGCTGCTGCTTCTTCGCCTGCGCCTGCTGCGTTGACTGCACGGACTTTAAGTGTGTATTCTCTGCCCGGGAAAAGATTTTCGAATGTGTGCTCATATTCGCCGTTTGCGTCAATCCGGATTGTTACGATGTTGTCAGATACCTGGTAGCCTATTATTTCACTGCCTCCGTTTTCGGCAGGTGCTTCCCATCGCAGTGTTATATTGCTTCCGTCAACGGCTGTCTCGAGGTTTTCGGGGGTACCGGGTGTTGTAAAGACATTTACCGTTACTGCCTGGCTGGAGTTTGTTGCTGTTATTCTGCCGTTAACATCGTTATTTGTGTTTGTGACTACGACATAATAGTAAGTGATTCCTACTTCATCTGTAGGGGGTGTAAAGAATCTGCCGGTCGCTCCTCTTATTGGGGTGCCTCCTGTATTGCTTCCGGTTTCACTTGTGTACCATTGAAAGCTGAGAATCCCGCTGTCGCTTGTGCGTGCTGTTACCGACAATTCTGCTTGTATACGGCGGGCGGTAATTGCTACTTCAATATTTTCGGGGGCAACAAGGATTTCCGGCTTTAATGCATTTACGAGGGGGTTAACCGTTATTCTTGCTGCATTGCTTGCAGTTGATGCGGTTGCCGTTCCGTTTACATTATTATTCGTGTTGGTTATGACCGCATAATAATACATTATTCCGTTTTGTGCTGTCGGAGGTGTAAATGTTCTGCCTGTTGCGCCTTGTACTGCAGTTCCTCCCGAGTTGCGGTTGCTTGTGTTTTGGAACCATTGATATGTGAGTGTTCCTCTGTCGGAAATTTCTGCAGTAACGGACAGTGTAACTGTGTTATTAGTGGTTACCGTGCTGTTTTGCGGTTGGGTTGTTATATTCGGTACAGCTGCGTTTGTGAGAGTGCTTACAACAAGGTTTGCCGTACCCGAGACAACCTCGCCTGCAGAATTTGCCGCCACAAGGCGGTATAAATTCCCGCTTTGGGTAAGGTTGACGGAGAGCAGGCGCAATATGCTGCCTGTTTGCCCGTCGATGTTAATCCATGTTATGCCGCCGTCGATGGATACCTGCCATTGCAGTGCCGGAGCCGGATATCCCGAAATTGCAACCGAGAATACTACATCCTGACCGGGTATTACTGCCTGATGCTGGGGCTGTGTTGTGAATACCGGGATTACCGGTGTTATATCGTCGGAGGGTGGATACCCCGCCGCAACGGCTGTAATGCCGCCGATACTCAGCGATAACGCAAGTGTTGCTGCTACTACCATTTTTCTAATTCTTCCGCGTTTCATGTAAATCACCCTTCCTTTCTTAGTTATTCGGCACACGCCGTTTTTTTCTTCTTTCTATTGAGTGTTTACATATCTTTTGACCGAAAAAAGACACAAAAAGTTCCGTTTTCTCTGCAGAAAATACCACAAAATCTGCATAAAAAACGGAATTATTTTTGTATATTTTGTTTGGCAGCTGTAGCTGCGGTTCGTCAGCGGCGTTCGGTGGCTTGTTTTACGGTTTCTTCGAAGGATTCTTCGTGGGGGATTGTTTCGACGACACTTTTCATGGAGTGCGCCATTCTTGCGAAGTTTCGGGAGGCTTCCGAGTATGCTATTCCGAGTTCGACGGTGTAGCCGGGGCTTGATGCCTGCGTTATATGCGTGGTTTTGAATGCTTCTCTCATTATTTCAACCATGTCCGCTTCAAGCATTGCAGCGTAGATAATATCGGATTCTTTTGTCTTAAACGCCTCCACCATATAGTCATAACAGCTCATCATTTTGTCATACATTTCAATAACTTTATTGGCATCACCGTAAGCTTCCTTAATACCGCTTTCTCGTACGTCCTCGGTCAGCTTTGTAAATCCTTTTGTGCGGTTACTTATTCGTTTCAGGCTTATTGTAATATGAATTAGAGCTGTTGCAAGCTTGCTTTCCTCTTCATTGATTTTCATGTGGTACAGCTTTGTAATAAATTCATTGATTTTATTGTTTACCTTGTCTATTTCGTCCGCTTTTATTTTGAATTTACCGATGCTCCTGTAGTCATTTTTCAGAAATATATCTGCACTCAGCACTATATTATCACGCATCAGACTCATTAATTTAAGTATTGCTTTTGTGCTGTTTTCCAAAGCATACAGCGGGGTTTCCAGAATACTTTCATCAAGCTCCGGTAAATCCGATGCATCGGAGTATGTGCCTTGTCTGCCGATTTCGGTGAGTTTTACCGATGCTTTCAGTATCAGTTGCCCAAACGGGAAAAGCAGTATAAGCGCAATTACATTGTATCCTGTGTGAACCATACTTATATTCGTTGCAGTTATCGCCGATCCTCCTAACTTCGGGTCAATGAATGTAAAGAATATTACGCCGATGACGCAGAATATTACAGCACCGACAACATTGTATACCAAGTGGACATATGCAGCTGCTTTTGCGTTTTTTGTTGCGCCAATTGAGGATAGAACTGCTGTAAGGCAGGTTCCTACGTTTTGCCCGAGAACGATGTATACGGCTGCGTTCCATGGAACCATTCCCGCTATTGCCATTGACTGGAGTATACCGATTGATGCCGTGCTGCTCTGGATTACTGCCGTTACCATGATTCCTGCGAGTATGCCGAGTATCGGGTTTGTTCCCATTGTTATGAAGAACTCTTTGACAACATCGAGTGCCGCAAGCGGTTTCATTGCTTCGGGCATCTGCGACAAGCCGAGAAACAGCACGCCGAATCCGACAATTACCTCGCCGATGTATTTGACATTTTGTTTTTTGGAAAATAGCAGCATCAGCGCACCTGTTGCGGCACATACTGCTCCTATTGCATCGGGTTTTAAGAGCTTCGACCATTCAACGCTGGATACAAGCCAGGCTGTGACGGTTGTGCCGACATTTGCTCCCATGATTATACCGACAATCTGCGGCAGCGCAATGATTCCGGCATTAACAAACCCGACAGCCATAACCGTTGTAGCTGTCGAGCTTTGTATAAGCGCAGTAACTCCCGCACCGAAGAGCACACCACTGAAGCGGTTCTTCGACACAGTCCCGAGAATCTGCTTCATCCTGCTCCCCGCCGCTTTCTGCAGAGCAGATGATAATAATGTTATTCCAAAAATAAATAATCCGAAGCTGCCAAGAAACCTGAGGGCTATTGTAATATAGTCCATTTTGTTTTAAGCAGAGAGATGGTGTTTGTATGTTAATAATGTGGATTTGGGTTAGTTAAATTAAATTGCTTTCACGGAGGCACGGACGCCGGAGGGCGTTCATTAGAAACACGATGTTTCTCATGGACGATAGGAATTAAATTTAACTACCCCAAAGCCGCATTACATACAAACACCATCCCTCTGCTTCCTCTCATTTAGTCTGATTTTTTCATTTTAGCAAATCGGACTGTTAAACACAAGAGTAAAACTAAGGTGATGCCTGTTGTGAGGGCTGCTACTCCCCAGAGCGGGATGTGGGTGTTGCCGAACCAGAGCTCGAGACCGAATTCTCTTGCTATTTCACCTGAGAGCATTTCATGGGTTATAGGGGTTACGGTTTCGAGGTTGTAGAGGAATGCTTGTCTTGTAAGGACTGTCAGCTGCAGGAACGGGAGTGCGCTGAGGATTGTGCCTGCTGTGTCGCCGAACATGCCAACGGGGATGTATGCTCCGCTGATGAAGCCGTTTAATGTTCCGAGGATTGTGCCGAATGCGCCGAGTGACTGTTGTTTCTTTATGAATGTCATTATCAGAAGTATAAAAATATTTGCAAATATTAACGAGCCGATGATTGCCAGCAGGATGTAACCGAGCTGCGGTAATGTAAAGCTTATTGAGTATACAGCTTGAAAGTATATTGCATAGAAAGCTATAAAACCGAGAAGTAATGTGAAGCCTACAAGGATTGAGCTTATAAGGTAAGATGCAAGCAGGTCGTTTCTTTTTATCGGGGAAACCAGAAAGTCGTTCAGTACGTTCTTTTCCCTGTCTGCTACCATCAGTCCGATTGCAGTAATTGATATTGAAACCGCTCCGATTGGAAGTATTGCAGAAAACATCAGAATCCTCTCGAGTTTCATTGTCCATCCGCTCATTACAGGGGGTATAGATACTTTTTTCATGATTTTAAAATATTTTTATCCGGAAGACACCGACTCCGTCCCTGTGTTATTTGTGTTATATTCTTGACAGAATATTTTAGTATTGTTATAATATTATCGAAAGAATATTATATTTAAGAGGTGAGCATTATGATAAAAACTACAGTTGATTTGGATGAGGGGTTATTGGAGAAGGCTGTCAGTATTTTTAAGGGTAAAACGAGAAAAGAGATAATATCCATTGCTCTGACTGAGCTTGTTGAGCGGCATGAGCAAAAGGATTTATATGATTTGTTTGACGGCGGCGAGAGTCTGATAGCCGAAGATTATGATTACAAAGCAATGCGTGGAGGTAGTATTAGTGATATTAGTTGACACTTCCGTACTGATTGATAAACTTCGAAAAATAGAAAACGAAAAGACAATCTTATTTGACCGTCTTCATAATACAAAAGCACCTTTTGGGATATCTATATTTACTTATCATGAGATACTTCAAGGAGCAAAATCCGAGCAGGAGTTCATCAAACTCCATACTTACTTTTCAACCCAAAAGATTTTGTCACTGCCAAACACGATTGAAGCATATACAGAGTCGGCAAAACTATGCTTTACTTTACGACGCCAAGGCTTAACAATCAGAAACACAATTGACATTCTAATCGCATACACGGCAATTTACTATAACTTACCTCTCCTGCACAACGACAGAGACTTTGATTTTATTGCAGATAAAACTACGAAACTTAAAATCCTTCATTGATATCACAAAAATTGGTAAGCGAACACAAGGGGACGGTACTAATTTTCAGTTTGGCTGTCATTAGCTGTTGCGTTGTCTTGTGTATAACACACGCGGTTGCGGCCTTCGTGTTTGGCTTGGTATAGGGCGGTGTCGGCAAGTGCGATTGCGTGATCCAAATCGTTTTCGGGAGCTGCAGGAGCAATGCCGAAGCTTGCTGTTATTGATATTTCCATACCGTTGGCTTGTACTTCGGTATCGGCGATACAATGCCGTATGCGCTCTGCCAATGAAATTAGGAAAGGGTCTGTGTTCTGTAAAATAGTTTGGAAATAGTATCGTCAATTTGAGCACTTTTTCCCGCGATTACAGCTTCCATATTTAACCGTTCAATATTCCTTTGATTGAGGAGTATTGATGTTGATGCCATAAGAAATAGAACGAACACAACAAAGAAAAATATTAAGGTGAAAGGGAAGACTCGCTTTAATTTAGTTTTGATTCCTTTTACCTCCATTTCTTACTCCCCTATTACTATTGAAGTTACGCTGTCGGGGAGGAGTTCTTTTATTGATTTTTCGAATTTTTCGTAGGTTTTGAGTATTTCGCTGTACTTCGTTTCGTCTTCGAAAGTGACAAGCAGGTCAATAAAAATGGTGTTGCTTGACCTTCTGGTTCTTACGCCTTTGAAGTCGTCAATTTCTGCCCAGATTTTTGTGACGCAGTTTATTATCTGCATTTGGGTTTCCTCGTCCAGTGTTTTGTCGAGAAGGTTTGACGCTGCGTTTCGTATTTGTTTGACATTAAGAAAAGCAACGTAAATCACGCATAATATACACACAATCGGTTCAAAATATACTATCAGCGGAAATGCTCTGAATATATATGCGACTGCGACTGTCACGAGTACGACCAGGTCAGTTATGAGGTCTTTTTTCAGGAATATAAATGCCGACCTCACCATCGGGCTGTCGTTTTGTTTTACTACTTTTTGCTGTTTATATAAAAGAAGTATGTCAATAGCAACGTTGATAACTTTTATTATGATTGCTAAAAACAAAAGATCGGAGGGGCTGCTTGGGGATATAAGCGAATTTATTGAGACAGCAAGAATTGCAGCAAGACCAAGAAATAATATCGATGCAGAAATAAGGCTTCCGAATGCGTCGATTTTCCCCATTCCGTAATCGTATTTAAAGCTTGCATCACCTTGCATTTTCTTTGACAGTCTGTGGGTTATGCTTCCTTGCAGCACATTGGCAAACGATTCAAATGTGTCGAGCGCCATTATGACAGAGCCGCTCAGTACTGTCATAACGGTAAGAGCAACCAGATTCGGCAGCTCGGAGATAATTGTCATCATAGATACTTTTTGCTGGGACTTGTAAGCATCGTTTATATTATTTTCTGTTACTTGTTCGTTTTCTTTGTTCATAGTGGTTTTATCTCGAGTGCAAGCATTGTTATGTCGTCGGCCTGCTCTGCTCCTTCGGCGAAATTGTCTATTTCTTTTTTAATATTAAAAAGGAGTTCCTTAGCGTTATCACTTTTGTAACTGTTAGCTTTTTCAAGCATACGCTTGTCGGTGAACAGCTTTTTTTCTTTATTTTTTGCTTCTGTTACACCATCTGTATATAAAAACAACATATCGCCTTTATTTAGTATCACTTCCTCTTGAGTATACCTCATGTCTTCCATAACTGCCAGCATAAGTCCCGAATCAACCCTTAAAAATTCATACTCATCCCCTCGCCTTATGAGCGGAGGGTTATGTCCTGCATTTACATAGGTCAGACGCCCTGTGGGAATGT
Organism: Oscillospiraceae bacterium; assembly: GCA_009784725.1. Taxonomy (GTDB): domain Bacteria; phylum Bacillota; class Clostridia; order Oscillospirales; family Oscillospiraceae; genus WRMH01. The sequence goes on along the minus strand of WQXS01000001.1, from coordinate 128,084 downwards.
CAATATATCCCATAAATGCTGTAACAAACATATCGGCATCGTTATTTTCACAGAGCTGAAGGTTTACGCTGTCAAAGACATCCTTTGGTGATTTCCCATCCATTGCCGCATTTTTTATGAGAGTCTTTGATACAACCATAAATAGCGCTGCGGGAATGCCTTTGTCCGAAACGTCAGCTATCACTACTGCGAGTGTATCTTTGTTTATCAGGAAAAAATCGTAGAAGTCGCCGCCTACTTCTTTTGCCGGATGCATTACAGCATAAATATCAAAATCGTTGCGCTCCGGGAAAGCGGGAAATATATTCGGAAGCATGCTTGCTTGAATCTCCGTTGCAACATTAAGCTCTGTGGCGATACGTTCACGTTCTGCCAATACCGGGTCAAGTATCTGTTTGCCTGCTATATAACGAAGTATAAAAAGGAATATTGCAATAATTATTAAAATAATCATCAACACCTGCAGGGTTTGCAGTATAATATCCCCCATTATACGGTTCATTGAAATATCCGCACCCATGACAGCGGCAGCTAATCCGTCTGAAGCATAAATCGGCACATATGCAGAAGCAAGCCATCCGTAACCGGTAATTGAAACTACTGTATTTTCTATTACCCGCCCTTCATAATATGCTTCTGCTGCTCTTTCAAAAGCCGCCGCATCCGAGTCCGGCATTTTCGCTCCAAGCTCTCCAATCATTGAAGGGTCGTTACCTTCGGTAAATATATCAAAAACATAAACCGGTACATTTTCATTATCCGGTGCCATAACGTACAGGTAGGTCATGCCAAATGCTTTTTTTGCTTCCTTAAGAGCATCATATATATAGTCATACTCCTCATTCTTACCGTTGTTAAGAAAAACGGATATACTATCACCATTTACCAGAAGAGCAGCTGCTTTTGCCGCACTGAAAGCACGCTGTGTATATTGTGCGGATACCTGTCTGTAACTTATTGTAAACACGCCGATACCAACACATAAGGACAATAAAATTCCCATAACAACAATTGCTATGGTCATTTTGCCTTTAATACTGCGTTGCTTTTTTTTCATTTTCTTCCTCGGAGCAAAAGCGTGAATAAGCCGCTCAAATTACCTTAAATATTTTTGTTACTCCTGTTAATTCAAAAATCTCCATAACATCCTTCGATACGTTTATAAATACCATTGTTTTCTCTGCTTTTTTTACATTTTTCTCAGCTTGCAGAAGTACACGCAATCCGGCAGATGTTACAAGTTCGGTTTTTGAAAAGTCAAGCTCAATTTTTACCGAGTTTGAAATAACTTCTTCCAAGGTTTGCTTAAACGTTGTTGATGCCGCTACGTCCAGATTACCGGGTACATTAACGGTACTAATTTCACCGGTTTTTGTTACAGATGTATCCATAAGCTTATCTCCTAAACTAAAATATCTTCAAAACCTTCCGTAGAGTATTCTTCTCCTGCTTTTTTTCTTTCAAGGGCAGAGTGCAGCAGTGAATATTTCTTTTTTGAAACCGGATATGTCCAAAGAATTGCAAACGCTATAACTGCTAAAGCGGCGGGCAGAATAGTGACCATTGTGTGAATACCGTTTATTGCTGTTTCCGTTTGTGTTTCAGCCATACCGTTATATCCTGTTAATTCGAGATAAATTCCGGTAGCAGGTAATGCAAGTGCAACACCAAGCTGATGCGCCAAAGATGCAAGAGCTGATAACGAGCCGTCTCTTCTTTCTCCTGATTTAAGTTCATCAATTTCAACACAGTCGTGAGCATAGGCTACGAAGAAAGTAAAGAAACAAGACGAGCTGATTGCATAACCGGCGACATAAATGTATAAAACAACATGCGAGTTAATTCCCGTAAAGAATAAAACGAATCCTAAAATAATTGATGGAATCATTGTTGCAAGTGTCACAGGCCTTTTGCCGAATTTATTGCAAAGTTTTGTTGTAATCGGTAAGGTGCATACTATTATTGCAACAAATACTACCCAAAATACTGCCTGCTCCGTTTCACTCATTGCCATGTTATATGTCAGAAAATAGACTATTACTGTATTTATCATTGAAACGCCAAGCATGTAAATGACAATCCATAAGACTATTTTCCGGAAGCTTTTAAGCTGCAGGAGTTCTTTCCATATTTTGAAATAATTTTTATTTTCTTTTTTGCTTTGTGTTTCTGTCTTACTGTCGGCTTCTGTTTTAATTTTAGCTTCTGTTTTACTGTTGGCTTCTGTTTTAATGCTAGCAGTGGTTTCATTATCGTCTATAGCTTCATTTTGAGTATTATTCTCCGCAGCTGCTCTTATCGAATTTTTCTCAGCTTTTCTGAGCATAAAAAGTCCGATGCCGCAGATAATCAGCATCAGTATTGCAAATACCGCACCCGAAATGCCCCATGCTTCGCGGTCGGACAAACCGGCTTCCTCCGCCATTTCCCATATGAGCATAGGTCCCGATGTTGTGACAAGGAAAATCGGGTAATAAAAAATCATTGCCATAAACCGTAACATGTTGCGTTCGCTGTAGCTTGGTGTAATTTCAGCCGAGAGGGCTAAGTACGGGATTATAAACGAGGAATATGCTGTACAGACAAATATTGCAGCGAATATATAAAAGAGGGTTTCTAAAACCTTATTGTTAATATTAAACGGTGAAAACATGAGAAATATCGCTGCCGCCAAAGGTAAAACACTTGCTTTCATCCATGTAAAACGTCGCCCGTTTCTTGTCACATGCCTGTCGGATAACCCGCCGATTATCGGGTCAATGAGAGCATCCCACAAAACAATAATAAAAAATATAACCCCCGCTATATACGCACGAATCCCGACAATATCTGTCAGAAAGAACACAAAATACACAGCCAGAAGATTCCCCGGTATAGTTTCTGCAGCCGTGCATAAACCGTACCCGACTTTAATTCTGCGTGACAGTTTTGACGAATCCATCAATCAATTCTCCTTAATTTGCGGAGTAATTTTCTCAACATTCCGTAGCATTATACCAGATTCGTAATGCGTAGTGCAAGCTTTGTGACAGGGGGACGGTTCTTGTGTCTGTTACCAGTCTGGTGTCACATCTTGAAGCGCTTTAGGCGAAGAGCGTTTGTGAGGACGGAGATTGAGCTGAGGCACATTGCGGCGGCGGCTATCATGGGGGAGAGTAAGGGGCCGCCGAAGATGAATAAAACGCCTGCGGCAATCGGGATGCCGAGGACATTGTAGCCGAAGGCCCAAAACAGATTTTGTTTGATGTTGCGCATAGTGGCTTTTGAGAGTTTTATTGCTGCGGGAACATCGGTTAGTTCGCTGTGCATTAATACGATGTCTGCACTTTCTATTGCTACATCTGTTCCGCTGCCTATTGCGATGCCTATGTCGGCTTGCATGAGTGCGGGAGAGTCGTTGATGCCGTCACCGGCCATTGCTGTTTTTTTGCCGTCGTTTTGAAGTGTTTTTACTGCGGCGGCTTTATCCTGCGGCAGAACCTCCGCCATTACATTTGATATGCCAACCTGCTCCGCAATAGCGGCAGCAGTTCTTTTGTTGTCTCCTGTAATCATAACAACATCTATGTTCATATCCTTTAACATCTTAACCGCTTCTATGCTTGAGGGTTTAATTGTATCGGCAATTGCAATGATGCCGCAGACTTCTCCATCAATGGCTACATAAACAGGTGTTTTGCCTTCATCGGCATAAGACAGGGGGACCGAAACAGGGGGACAGGTACACTGTTTCAATTCGTTTGAAACAGTGTACCTGTCCCCTTGTTTCGGTCGCATTTCGGCTATAAATTTTTCGCTGCCGGCAATTACTTCAATGCCGTTAACCTTGCAGACAATCCCCTTGCCTGCAACAGATTCGAAATCTATCATCGGTAGTAGCGGAAGCCCCTCTTTTTCTGCAGCTCTTACAATCGCCTCACCGAGAGGGTGCTGGCTGCCTGTTTGCGCAGATGCAGCGTATTGCAAAAGAGCGAAACAAGGGGACAGGTACACTGTTTCATTGTTTGAAACAGTGTACCTGTCCCCTTGTTTCGCTCCATCAAACACATGAATATCTATCACTTCAGGTTTTCCTTCTGTTATCGTGCCTGTTTTATCAAGCACGACTGTTTGAATCTTGTGCGCTGTTTCAAGGGCTTCGCCGCTTTTTATTAAAATACCTTTCTCCGCTCCTTTACCTGTTCCAACCATTATAGCAGTGGGGGTGGCAAGACCAAGGGCGCAGGGGCAGGCGATTACAAGAACGGATATAAATATCGTGAGTGAAAATGTCACATCCCTTGTGGCAATAAACCAGCCGAATAATGCGATAACTGCAATGCAAAATACAACCGGAACAAAAATTCCCGATACTCTGTCGGCGATTTTTGCAATCGGTGCTTTACTGCCCTGTGCATCCTCCACGAGTTTGATTATTTGTGCCAAAGTTGTATCTGCGCCGATCTTTTCTGCTTTGAATTTTATGAATCCGTTTACATTAATTGTTGCAGCATACACTGCGTCACCGGGTTTTTTATCGACAGGCATGCTCTCGCCTGTGAGCATTGCTTCATCAATTGATGTTGTGCCTTCTACAACTGTGCCGTCAACGGGAATTTTACCACCGGGCTTTATTATAACAATATCGCCGACGATAACCTCTTCAATAGGGAGTTCCGTTTCAACCCCGTCACGGACTACCAGAGCCGTTTTCGGGCGAAGTCCCATGAGTTTCTTGATTGCTTCTCCGGTTTTTCCTTTTGAAACTGCTTCAAGAGTTTTCCCTAGCAAAACAAGCGTAATAATGACCCCGGCTGTTTCATAATACAAATACTCTGCATATTCCGGGTGTCCCGTGAAAATCCTGTATGTTGCATATAAGCTGTAAATCACGGCTGCCGATGTGCCAAGTGCAATCAGGCTGTCCATATTCGGGGAGCAATACAGGATTGCACGAAAGCCAACCGTATAAAACCGGTATCCGGCAGCGATAATAGGAATCGTCAAAATCAACTGTGCAAGTGCGAAGTTTAGCGGTGCGTTGTGATGATGCAAAAGCTGCGGCAACGGCAAGCTCCACCCGAAAGGCAGCATATGCCCCATGGCAATGTACAAAAGCGGCACGGCAAAAATAGCTGATATAATGAATTTAATCCTTAAAATATCAGCTTCCTGTTTTTTATTAAACTTATAAAACAAAGAGCCGGGTTTCTTTTCCTGTTTTTCAGACAGAAGAACCGTCCCCGTGTCTCCCGTGTCTACACGTTTATCAGACACAAGAACCGTCCCCATGTCTGTACCACCACTTTGCGGTTTAAGTTCAGACCAGCCAAAACCGGTTTTATTTATTGCGGCTTCAAGGTCATCTTTACTGAGCACGGAAGTATCGATTTCTACAGTCATTCGCTCCGTTGCAAGATTAACAACACATGACTCAACACCACCCGTACTGCCGACAACCTTTTCAACACGGGCAGAGCAGGAGGCACAAGTCATCCCTTTAATTTTATAAACAAATTTTTCCATAATCCCAATGTATATGAAAATTACAGAACATGTCAATAGAAGAAGTGCGAACCCCCACTCCGGAGGTTCACACATTGTTGACTTATTTTAATCTATATCCGTGTTCTTTTTTTTGTATCCGCTTTTTCCGGAGGTTTTTGTTTTTCGGGTTTTGGTTGGATTTTTGCTTTGAGCGGTTTGTCGAAGCCGTCGTCTTTGTATGTGTCAATCATTTTTGCCAAATCGCCTTCATTGGATACGATACCGCCGTATTTGACATAAAACTCCGCACCGTTACATTTTGTGCAAAAGACCTGTCTGTCGAGAAACTCTTTTTCACAGTTCTTACATACCCAGATTTTTATAATTCCGTTTTGCATAATAAACCTCGACAAAATGTGGTATACTGTAATTATATCACACTTTATTAGTTTTAGTTATATTAAGTGTTAAAATATAATGAATTTTCGGAGTATGCAAATAAGCTGCTTTTTTATGTGCAATAATTGGCAAATCAGTTGGTAATTTTGCCGATTGATAGCTGAGGGGGAGTATTGGATGCCCGGTATCAGGCTGCTGCGGGTTTTGGAAAAACTATACTCATGCGATAATATGGTCAAAGACAGCGTTAAGGCGGGTGAAATTCCGTCTACACGTGATATATACAGACGTACGCTGAATATGGCTGTTCCTGCTACCACCGAAACTGTGTTTGTCGGTATTATGGGTATCATAGATACTATAATGGTCGGTACAATCAGTGCTGCCGCTATTGCCGCCGTTGGGATTACAAACCAGCCGCGGTTTATTGTGCTTTCAATTATTGTTGCGTTAAATACAGGAGTCACTGCAATTGTCGCAAGGAGAAAGGGTGAGGGGGATTTATTATCCGCCCGCTCTTCGCTAAAACAAGCAACCGTTTTATCTTTGATTTTTTCTTTGCTCGTCAGTGTCGCCGCATATATATTTGCATATCCCCTGCTTTCCTTTGCAGGTGCAAACAGTGAAATTATTGATGATTCGGTAATGTTTTTCCGTATAACAATGATAAGCATTCCTTTTGCTTCACTCGGAATGACAATCATTGCCGCACAACGGGGTGCGGGGCATACACGCATTTCAATGCAGGTAAATATCGCCGCCAATGTTGTGAAGATTATATTTAATTTTATACTAATAAACGGGTATCTCGGATTCCCGCGGCTTGGCATCAAAGGTGCTGCAATTGCTACTATTATCGGATTTATTGTTTCATTTGGTATGTCGATTTATTCGGTTTCGGGTAAATCCTCCGAGCTTAATATTATGTCCTTTGAGGGGTGGAAGTTTGATAAACGGACTCTCGGCGGTTTTATGAATGTCGGGAGCGGAGCACTGGTGGAACAGCTCTTTATGCGGTTCGGGTTCTTTATGTTTGTCAGGGTTGTTGCGGGCCTTGGCACAATGGCGATTATAATTCATCAGATTTGTATGAATATCGTAATGCTTTCATTTTGTTTTGCCGACGGTCTCGGTATAGCATCGGGTTCGCTTGTCGGGCAGAGCCTTGGGGCTAAACGCCCCGATATGGCAATGATATACGGCAAGGTTTGCCAGCGAATAGGAGTAACTCTTTCTACGATTATGTCCTTTGTTTTTATTTTCGGACGGCGGGGTTTAATCCGGCTGTTCACTTCCGAAGAGGAGATAATTACCACAGGGTCATATTTAATCTTGATTCTTGCCGTAATCACATTCGCTCAGATTTCGCAGTTTGTAATTTCCGGAGGTCTGAGAGGTGCAGGTGATGCAAAGTTTGTCGCATTTGTAGCGTTTACCACAATCGGAATACTGCGCCCCGGGCTTGCATGGCTCTTTGCTTTCCCGATGGGAATGGGGCTCATCGGCGTATGGTTTGCATTCCTCGCAGACCAGGTGATAAGACTCGCTCTAAACTATGGCCGTTTCGCCACCGGCAAATGGATGCACATACGGTTGTAGAGGGAAGCAGGACAGGTAATGTGTTTTGTAGTGTGGCTTAGGATAAGTTAAATTGATTTTCGCACACCGAAGCATGGACGCTGAGGGGCGCTCTGTTGAAACACGACGTTTCATCTGAGCGAAAGGAAATTAATTCAACTTACCCTAAGTCACACTACAAAACACATTACCTGTCCTGCTTCCAAACCTGTTTATACGCTGCCGGAGTTGTAGGTGAAGCCTTGGCCGTGGACTTGGGAGACTGTTTCGGTTATCATAAATGCGTTGTCATCGTGGGATTTTACGATGCCGAGAAGGTCTCTGTAATTTTTCGAGTCCATTGTGACCATAATCATTTCTTTCTCTTCACGTTTGTAAGCTCCCATAACGGGTACGAGGGTCACTCCCCGCTCGAGTTTTGTGAGGATATCGCTTGTAATCGCTTCGTTTTTGTCGCTTATGATATAGACCATTTTTCTTCTGCGTACGCCCGACTCAATGTAACCCATTACGGCTGCAGTTATTGTTATTGAGAATATTGCATAGAAAAATGCATCGGTATTAAAGACAATCAGGCTGAGTACAACGATTGCTCCGTCCGAAATCAGCAGCCCGATGGATGTGTTGAGCTTGAAATACTTCTTGAAAATCAGCGGTGGTAATGATGTGCCGCCGCTTGATGCGTTGTTTGCATATAAAATCGATGCTGCAATCGCCATTATGACACTTCCAGCAAGCATTGAAAGCATCGGGTCTTCAACAAGTTTTATCTTGGGGATAAACTGAATGTATACCGGCAATATCGCCGCACCCAGAATACTGTTCAGAAATGCTTCCTTCCCGAGAAATATAAGTGCTGAGGTCAGGATAATCGTATTTGCGACAAGAACTGTTATCGACCGGTCAAAACTGAAGAGCTTTTCAAATATTATCGCAAGCCCTGTTATACCCCCTGCCGCTATTGAATGCGGCCCCAGAAACAGGTTGACAGATGCTGCAATAAGTCCGATTGCGAAAATAATGTAGATGAGTTTTCTTATTCTTTTTAACATTTTTTACTATTCCTTTCCATTTCCGGGAGGTTGCGTTTATGCATCCCTGAAAGACAGTAGAACCGTCCCCTTGTCTTGGTCCCCTTTAAGACAGAGGAACCGTCCCCCCATCCATAGCCTCGCGAGCGAGGCATTAGGGACAAAGGAACCGTCCCCCTTGTTTCCTTTAATATCCTGGAGCTGCTTTATCTTTGGCCCATCATCCGGATACCTTTTATCAGATGACCGTTTAGTGCGGTCAGCAGACCGTCCACCAGTTGAGGAGGCATTTTATCGCCTGCCATCATTCTCATGCTTCGAAGCGGCATATCGGTGAACATCCTGTCAAGCATTGTCTTTACGTCTTCCACAGAATTTCCGAGTGCGTTCATTGCTTCTCTTTTCACTCTTTTTGTGAAAACACGCCCTATCCATTTTACCTGAATGTCACCGAATGTGGAATCCTCCGTAAACAGTTCGTTTTTGGCTCTCTCCCGCTTTGAGAGCGGTCTTCCGAGTACTGCAAGAAACTGTTCATCGGGTACATTATTGATTCCACCTTTAACATCGTAGTACATAGGAGCTGTTTTGCGGTAATCGGGTATTTCGGCTTCAACCGTGGAATTTACATTTACTGTAACAGACCCTCGGATGTCACGGCTGGATGCACCGATTTGCAGCTCATACTCACCCGTTTCAACGTGCCAGTCGGAGATTTTTATATTGTAGTACGCAAATGAACGTTTATCAAGCGTAAAGCTGACTGTTTTGCTCTCACCCGGTGTCAGCGAAACTTTCTCAAAACCCTTGAGTTCATGCACGGCTTTGTATATTGTCGGGTTTTTATGCGCAACGTACAACTGGACAATTTCACTTCCGGGAGCATTGCCCGTATTCTTGATATCTACCGTTACTGTCAGTGTTTCTGTATCATCCATCGAAGTTTTGTCTGCAACCGGCTCACCGTACTCAAATGTTGTGTATGAAAGCCCGTATCCGAACGGGAAACGCACTTTTTTATCCGCCGTGTCATAATAACGATATCCTACGAAGATGCTCTCACGATACTCGACTGATTTTTGATAACCGGGGAAATATTTCGCAGACGGATTTTCATCACTCGTAAACGGCCATGTTTCCGTAAGCTTGCCGCTTGGTGCTTGTTTGTTCATAATCAAATCAGCCATTGCTTTGCCTACTGTTTCACCGCCGAGATAACACATCAGAATTCCGTTCACTTTATCCTGCCATGTAAGCTCCATCGGGGAGCCGCCAAGCAGGAATACAACAACTTTTTTGCCTGTTTCTGTCAATTTTTCTATCAGCTTGTTGTGTGATTCGGGCATTTTCATGTTTTTACGGTCAAAGCCTTCTGACTCATATGGTGCGGGAAGTCCTGCGATTACGAACAAATAGTCCTTGTCACCGGCGGTTTTTACAGCCTCGGCTATAAGAGCATCATCGGGTATGTCCGAATCGATAGCATATCCGTCGGCATAATCAAATACCGCTCCCGCATCTTTGAGGCACTCGCACAAATCGTCAAGCTTTACCGGTTCAATTTTCGATGAGCCTGCACCTTGATGGCGGGGTGTTTTTGCGAATGAACCTATAACCGCAAACTTCGAACCTTCGGGCATCGGCATTACATTATCGTCGTTTTTGAGTAAAACTGTCGACTCTGCAGCTGCTCTCGCAGCAAGTTTTCTGTGAGCGTCCACATCATATTTCATCGGCTCACGGGTTTGTGCTTTCAGAATTAATTCAACAACGTTGATAGCTGCCGTATCCAGGTCTGCTTCGGTAATCGAACCGTTTTTGACACTCTCTACAACCTTTGAATCATTTACACCATTATCTGCGGGCATTTGCAGGTCAAGCCCCGCAGCTACTCCTTTCGGACGGTCGCTTACAGCTCCCCAGTCGGACATGACAAGACCCTTAAAGCCCCATTCATCGCGTAAAATATCGATAAGAAGCCTTTTATGCTCTGAGCAGTAGATTTCTTCGAAAAGATTGTATGAGCACATAAATGTCCACGGGTCGGAGTCTTTAACGATTTTTTCAAATGCAGGGAGATATATTTCACGGGCAGCCCGCTCATCAAGAACCGAGTCTGTTGTCAGGCGGCGGGTTTCCTGATTATTAAAAGCGTAATGCTTGACGGATACACCGACGTTTTGACTTTGAACACCCTCTACGAGCGGTGTTGCAAGCTCACCCGATACATATGGGTCTTCACTGAAATATTCGAAGTTACGCCCGCAAAGCGGTGAGCGTTTGATGTTTACACCGGGGCCGAGTATTACGGCAACCTCTTCCTGCCGGCATTCTTCACCTATTGCAACTCCGATTTCACGAAGCAGCTCACGGTCGTAAGAACATGCTGTTGCCGCAGATGTCGGGAAGCATACTGCGGGAACGCTTTGGTTTATTCCAAGATGGTCTGCATTTTGAGCCTGCTTTCGCAGCCCATGCGGCCCGTCTGTTACCATAATCGATGGTATTCCGAGCCTTTCTATGCTTTTAAGATACCAAAAGTTCAACCCTGACATTAATGATGCTTTTTCTTCAATTGTCATTTGAGCTACAAGCTCACGTGCTTTTTCTTTAAAACTCATTTTCCGGCCACCTTTTCTGTCATATTTTTCTTTCAGTATACACAAGTCTTGTACCTTATTGCAACCCCATTGCAACTGGACTTTTTTTTGAGAATATGTTATCATGTCCGGCAGCATTATTATGCACCTTTGGAGGGTAATTTTCAATGAGCAGTTCCCGCAGCAGACCGCCGCAATACCGTGCAAATACAGGGCACAGGCGTGTTCAAGAAGAAAACCCATACAAAAAACCTAATGGTTTTTTGTCGTTTATCCTGTATTTAATTACAACTTTTTTTATTTTAGTATTTATCTTTTTATTGGTTCTTCATACAGCAGGTGTCGGGAATGTTATAAGAAATACCGATATTCTGTATTATCTCGAGGATTTTGCCGTCGACGGGCATAATTATTATATCGTGGACCAGATAAATAATTTGCCTTTCAGCAACAATGAGGTTACCCTCACCGAGATTGAGGATTTCATTAAAACCGAATCGGTAACAGAGAGCATAAACAGTATCGTAGAGGGTTATGCACAGGCGTTTGCGATGGGAAATCTTGAACATCATGTTACCGCTGCTGAAGTTGCCGGTATCGCACACGATTTAAGTGATGAAATAAGCGAGTTTTTCGGGCATGAAATGACGGATGATGATATTGATTATCTTGCTGAAAGACTTGACGATTTGATGGATTTCAACTCAATGACGATTGACGGGCTGATGGAGGATTTTGACATGGACATGTCCGTGCCGTTAATGCTTCTATCCCCCGCTCTGCGATGGCTTGTCGGCACACTTTGTATTTTTCTGTTAATAGCGATATTTGCAATACGTTTAAACAGTCTTCCTCACGCTTTTTGTGCGGTTGGTATTCCGATTACAATCGCAGGGCTTATTTCCTTTGCTGTTGGTATGTATATTGACACTGCATCACACACACCCGGCAACACCCTGCAGCAATTTGAACGTTTTCTCGAAGAACCTCTGATTCAAATCATGCAGTACGGGTTTATCTTTGCCGCCGCAGGCATTTTAATAATAATCATCGCAAAAACATTCGGCTGGGCTGCCAAACGCAGATAACAGCACAGGGGGACAGCACAAGAGAACCGTCCCCCTGTGCGCATTACGATATAAAATATAAGGAGATGTGTTTATGAATGAGCAAGTTTTTAAGCCTACATGGGAAAGTGTTGAAACACATGGTTTACCAAGCTGGTATGATGATTCGAAGCTTGGTATTTTTATTCATTGGGGCTTGTACTCGGTGCCTGCGTGGGCGGAGGTTACATGGGAGCTTGGCGGCGCTCCGTCCGAGCTTGAATGGTTTACGCATAATCCGTATGCAGAGTGGTATCAAAATACCATACGAATCGAAAACTCACCCGCCCGAGTTCATCATAATAAAACGTACGGAGCCGATTTTCCATATGAAAAGTTTGCAGATTCCTTTACCTGTGAAAAATGGAATCCTGCAGAGTGGGCAAAATTATTTAAAGAAGCGGGTGCGGGATATGTTGTACTTACAACAAAACATCATGATGGATTTTGCTTATATCCGTCCGAGTTTACAGATTATAACAGCATGAATCTCGGTCCGAAACGTGACCTTACAGGTGAGCTTGCTTCGGCTGTAAGAACCGAGGGGCTCCGTATGGGAACATATTACTCGGGGTTGCTTGACTGGACAACTTATCCTTACCCGCATACCGGCGATATCAGCAAGGATTATAACCAGACATACAGTTTTTCGGACTATTCCTTTAATCAGGCAATGGAGCTTATTGATAAATATAAGCCTTCGCTTTTGTGGGGTGATATCGGATGGCCTGATAAGGGTATCAGGGATTTGCCATGGTTGTTTTCGCATTATTACAACAATGTCCCCGATGGTGTTATAAATGACCGCTTCAGCTGTGACTGGTACGACCACATGACGGCAGAATATTTAATCGGCAGGCGTTCGCTTGAGAAAAAATGGGAAATGAGCCGCGGTATGGGGCTGTCATTCGGCTATAACATTAACGAGGGTGACGAAACCGTGCAATCCGGACGTAATCTTGTCAGGATGCTTGTTGAATTTACAAGCCACAACGGAAACCTTTTACTCAACGTAGGTCCGAGAGCAGACGGTACAATTCCCGAAAATCAAATTTTACGTCTCAAAGACTTAGGTGCATGGCTCAAAAAATACGGCGACTCAATTTACGGAACACGCATTTGGCATGAACGCCAAAAAGACACCCTCCCCAACGGAGCAGATGTCTTTTACACTCGAAAATCCAACGACTTATATGCAATCATCGACAACCTACCTCCCGGCGACACAAAAGTAAAACTCCCCATATACACCACAGAACTACCCATTGAAAGATATGACGATTACCCGGTACCCATAAAGCTCAAAGGATTTTTCGGGTTATAACGAATCCCGAAGTCGTTGCCAATCGCTTATTGTCCATGTTTTGTAATACTTTTGGTATAGCTCGTCTATCATTGTTGAGAAGTTTGTTGAACCTCTGATATTTGCAGATACATTACCATTTCTGTCGACATTTGCTCCGAACACTTCGCTAAACAGAAGGTGAGCATTTTGGATTTGAGCAGTTCTGTTACTAAAGAACGCATTTAAGATTGTGTTCTGTCCCTCTGCTTCCTACTTTTAGAGTCAATCGTTTAGTATTATACTTTTTGTTTTGGTTTGGCAACACGCTTAAATCCATACTTAAGTGCAGCAGTCGCACCTGCTTTATTAAAATACGCTGTCCTCTCTGAGCTTGTCATATTTTTAGTTTGCTCTTCAATATTGCAGCGGGTTGTATGGATCTCATCCAAAATCGTATCTGGTTTTTTCACTGTCAATCACCTCCATTGGAGATTTGATTTTTACTTTTCTATAACCTTGCAGGGTGTTAATTGCATTTGTGAGTTGAATTGTTTTTTCTTTTACGATATGCCGGAAGTTCAAACTGACAATCATATCTAAATCATTTACCGCAGCAGCAGCAATGTGACTTGCATCTATCAATGAACCTTGCGAAAGTGCTCCATCGGAAACATAACGTCCTGCAAGTTCATTTGTTTCATTGGTAGCTTCTAAAACAGTTATTTCATACTTGGTAATAAGAGAAAGCATTTTTTCACGTTTTTCGTCAGAGGGTGTATCTTCAATTTCTCTGATAACATAGTCTGATGTGTATGGTTCAAACTTACCCTCTGAACATTCTTCAAACAAGGTAATTGTATCAGCATGAGCATCTCTGTCCTCGTCAAAGTAGTAACTAAACAATGTTGTTTCTATATATACTTTTTTCTTTTCCATGCTTGAACTTCCTATCTATAAAACACCTGTAAATACTAATGTTATTATACTATACACAACATAGATTGACAAGTGAAGATTATAACAACAAACACCCCGCACTCTCTACGTCAATCGCAAGCGTCGGAACGCAAGCCTTCGAGAAGTGTAGGGTATTCATTTCTATAATTATATTTCATCAATTTATTCAATTTCTCAATAGTTTCATGTCGGGATTTTTACTATTCGTCTGTTGTTTCCTGTCCTGATACTTCGGCGCTTTCGATGCTGCTGTCGCTCATGCCTATGTCCGTTGTGCCATCGAAGGAGCCGGTATTTGTTGCATCAACGGCGTTTGTTTTCAATGCTGCCATTTGGCCGGCGAGTTGTCTTATTATGGCTTCGGTTTCTGCCATTGTCGGGCCGAATTCGGATTCTTCATCTTCGTTATCGTTATCGCGGTCTCGCAAGTACCGGCGTTCTCTTGCTTTGCGTTCACGTTGAGCTTCTTTTAATTCTTGTTCTAATCTTTTTGCCTGTTGGTTTTTTTCAGCTTTTTCAGCACGTTGTTGTCTTTGGTGCATGACTATTTCTTTGTTTAGATCGGTGATTTTCCGGTTTCCTCTGGAAACTAGTCTGTTGAGTTTTCTGACAACCTTTATAGCTTCTTTATCACCGTTGGCAGCAAGTTTTTGCCATTCTCTCATGTGATTATATGTATCAGCAAGAACGCCTTGTACTTCATCCGGTGTTTTTGCATTGACCAACATCCGGGTCAGCTTGCGTGTTTCATCGGAAGGACGAATGTCTTCACCCTCACCTTCGACTTCTTCAGCTCGCTCGTTTTCTCTAATCGACTTAGTACTAAGCTTTTCTCTTGCTTCTTCGGTCAGTTCCAAAATTGCTGCTGATTCGTCATCTTGATATGTTTTTGCTCCACCTTTGTTTTTCATACCGGACAAATCAAGAATATCTGATGTATCAGTCTTATTCGTATAAGGTGATGTTTTCTCAACAGGATTTTTTACAGCAACAGGTGTGTTCTGCTTATTTTGTGAATGCCGCACATACCGGCTTGTATGCCTTTGATTAATTGTTCCCATCAAATTCATAAGAAGTCCTCCAACTATCCTTAAATTTATGTTATTGCTGAAACAAATTTAACCGCTCAACCAAAATTATCAAACTGTAATGCTTGATTGTTTTCGGTTAGCGGTAGTATTAATTATTTTTATTACTAATCCTATGCTTTGCATTTATCTTCCTCCGTGAATTAAATGGGCGCGGAATCCATTCCTAACATATTTATGCAAAATAGCGATAAATACCCATATACGTTATATCGGAAGAAGATGCTAAAACTTTAGCCAGATTTTAGTTTTATTTTACCTTATTATATCTAATAAAAAACTTGCGACAGGGGAGCCGTTTCCCTGTCGCATTATTATCAAGTAATATTCTAATAAGATTTACTTTTTGCGTTTTACCAACAAAAGAAGTACGACAAGGCCTGCTGTGAAGGCAGCCATTGCAATTATGCCGATTAGCAGAGATGTATCCATTGGTGGTCTTGCTGCTTCATCCGGTTGTATAGTGTCTGCATTGGCAATGGTTACGGTTACTATCTGACCATCATCAAGCTGTAGGTCAACAGAGCCACTCTCTGTTATATAATCTGACAGGTCAGATACGAGATCCGTTATATGAGCATCGTCGTGTGGTGTCCTTGGGGGGCCTTCTTCCATAGTGTTGAAGGGAGACCATATTTCATCTGTGGTAATTATATCACCTTTGATGGCTTTGCCTGTCGTAATGTCGAAAACGTATGTTAAGTCATCATTAGTGGTCACTGTAAATGTGTTGTTTTCAACATCAAGTATTCTGCTGTTAAAGTCATACCACATTGCCATACTTACACTGTACGAAACTACACGTTTGTCTTTTACAAGATTTGGAATCCTGTAGCTCTCCATCAGGATACCGTCTTCATAAAAGAGTAACACAGTGTCTTGAGTTATAGTCGGGAAATGGACAAAGTATTTCATGTCTGCGGAAAAGTAAAAATCATTCAAAAACGTTATGGAACCGAAATTGATAGCGTAAACAAGCTCTAACGGTTCTGTGTTACGGTAAACACCCATTTCGGGAAATTCACTGCTGTTATCCGGGTTGAAAGAAAACACATGCGAGCCGTCTTCAGATTCCACCATTGCCGGTGCGGGAGTCACAAAGGAATCAGCCAATGCAGTAACTCCGCTAAACAGCACAGTCACCATCAGCACTGCGAGAAACATTATCATACGTTTCATACTATTCACCACCATTGTTTTTTAGATATGACGTATAATAAATAATATTGTTCCATTTAAAAAACTGCGACAGGGAGTGGTTTCCCTATCGCAAGTTATTTGTTGCATTATTTTTTGTCAATCACTTTTTCACACTATAGCCAGTTGGCGGGGTTTACTCTTCTGCCGTTTACGAAGACTTCGAAGTGGAGATGCGGGGTTGTTGCGTTGCCTGTTGAGCCGACGTAGCCGATGACCTGTCCTCTTGTTACGTAATCGCCGACGTTTACAATGCTTGAGCTGAGATGGGAGTATAATGTTTGTATACCGTTTCCGTGAGCAATTGTTACATAATTGCCGTAGCCCGAGCCATATGCTACTTTTATTACTGTTCCGGACTCACCAGCAATAACATTTGCTCCGTGAGCACCGCCGATGTCATGGCCCTGGTGTACTCTGCTGCCGCGGGATGCACCCCATCTGCTGATTGTACTTCCGCCCGGGACCGGCCATGCAAACTTCATGGTTGCACTTGACCCGCCTCCGTCTCCACCGGAGCTTCCGGTTGTGCTGCCGCTTCCGGTGTTTGATTGCGCACGGTTCTGCTGTTCTCTCAGACGCCGCAGTCTTTCTCTCTCGGCTTCCTGCTGCTTTCTGAGTCTTTCCACTGCAACGTTGATTTCTCTTTGTATCCGGTTTTCTTCGGCAATAAGCTGGTCGCGCATTTCGCTTTCGGTTTCAATGTCCGCTTCCAGTTTAAATATTATTTCATGTGCTTCTTCAAGCTGCACCAGAAGCTCGGCTTCTTTAATTTCAAGCTCTATTTTTTCCTCTTCAAGCTCTTCCCTTGTTTCTTCTAAATCGGCTTTTGCTTCTTCGGTTTCACTTCTTGCAATTTGAAGGCTGTCAAACAATGTTTTATCGGCACGCATTATATCTGCGACAAAATCAAGCCTTGCAAGCAAATCGGAAAAACTTGTGGAATCAAATATTATTTCGAGATATGAATATATTCCATTTTCCTCCATATCGCGGACACGGCTGCGGTATTTTTGAAACTGCGACTCTTCATTTGCCTGTGCAAGAAAAACGTCATACTCCATTTCTCTGATAAGAAGATGAAGCTGTTCAATTGTTTCGGTTGTATTTTTAATTTCAAGGTCGGTCAGTGTAATGCGGGTATCAAGGATTTCCTTTTTTTCCATTTCAGCCATGCGTTCGAATTCAATCGCATCTATTTTAGTTTGAACTTCGTTTTTTTGCTTCTCATACTCGCGTTTTTCAGCTCTTAATCTGTTAATCTGCGTTTGTGTAACCCTTGCAGATGCTGTATTTCCCGTAAAACCGGAGATAATAATTAACGACACCAAACAAAGCACCACAGCTGTTACGGCAACCGCAAGCTTTTTGTGCCATGCTCTGTTTGACTCAATTTTTTTTATTTCTGTTTGTCCTTGCAATGTTATATAACCTTTCTCAAGCACCCGTTTTCATGCTCTCCAATCACACATTATACCATTTATCCGTATGGATTTCAAGTCAACCACTATTACTTGTGGAAGCAGGGGGACAAGGTTGTGTTTTTGATTTGCTTGTAGTGTGACTTAGGGTTAGTAAAATTAGTTTTCGCACACTCAAGTCAATGTCTCGCAAGCGAGCCATAAGACGCCGAAGGGCGCTCTGTTGAAACACGACGTTTCATCTGAGCGAAAGGAAATTAATTTTACTAACCCTAAGTCGCACTTGCAAATCACAAAACACAAACCCCTCCCCCTTGACATCTTTTGCATCATTCTACATAATGGTTTTAAGAGAAAAGAAAGGATAAATGTAATTATGCAAGTTGGAGCGCAGCTTTATACATTGAGGGATTATTGCCAGAATGAACGGGATTTCAGAGAGTCTATGAAGCGTGTTGCAGAGATCGGGTACAAAACGGTACAGATTTCCGCTATAGGCCCGATACCGCAAAAAACCGTCCGTGATATTTGCGACAGCTTTGATTTGAAGATTGTACTTACCCACACCCCGCCGGACAGGGTGTTATATGATACAGATAATGTTATAGCCGAGCATGATATTTTATGGTGTAAGCATATCGGAATCGGTGCTATGCCCGGGAAATATCTTGAGCCTGACTGGATTGAGCGTTTTGCTGTTGATTATCTTGAGCCTGCAAGGAAAATTGCCGCTGCGGGTAAGCTGTTTATGTACCATAATCACGATTTTGAGTTCCAAAGATTTAACGGGAAATATATTTTGGAATACCTGCTTGATGCGTTTTCGCCGGATGAGCTTGGGATTACCCTTGATACATATTGGGTTCAGGTTGCAGGCTGTGATGTCGAGGACTGGATAGAACGCCTTAGCGGGCGGCTCCCCTGTGTCCATTTGAAGGATTTGGAAATGATTTCCGGAAAGCCGTATATGTCACCGGTTATGGAAGGGAATCTCAATTTCCCGAAATATCTCAAAGCATTCGAAAAAGCAGGAACGGAGTATTTGCTTGTCGAGCAGGATGATTGTATCGGAAGCCCGTTCGCCTGCTTAAAGAAAAGCTACGATAATCTCAAGGCTTTGGGGTACTCATAATAATGCTTATAATAATACCCATGGTAATGCAGAAATGACACAAGGGATCTGTCCCCCTGTGTTCACAAGAAAGGAATAATTTTTATGATAAAGCTTGGAATTATCGGTATGGGGAATATGGGGACTATACATTCCAATTTGATTATTGACGGCAAAACCCCTGAGATAGAGCTTACGGCGGTAGCTGACTATAATGAATCACTCTGTATCCCGGTGAAGGAAAAATTGCCCGAGGTTAAAGTGTTCAAGACAGGCGAGGAGCTGATAAACAGCGACACCTGTGACAGCGTTCTTATTGCCGTTCCGCATTATCAGCATCCGGGGCTGACTATTATGGCACTGAACAAGGGACTTCATGTTCTTTGCGAAAAACCTGCCGGTGTTTATACCAAAGAAGTTCGGGAAATGAACGAAATTGCCGAAAAATCCGGTCTGACATTCGGGATTGTTTTTCAGCAGCGGGCGGACAGCGTTTACAGGAAAATGAAAGAGCTTGTTTCAAGCGGTGAGCTTGGCGCAATCAAGCGTGTTAACTGGATTATTACCGATTGGTACAGGTCTCAGTACTATTATGATTCCGGCGACTGGCGTGCAACCTGGAACGGCGAAGGCGGCGGCGTGTTATTAAACCAATGCCCTCATAACATTGACATTCTCCAATGGATTTGCGGAATGCCAAACAAGGTTCATGCGTTTTGCCACGTGGGTAAATGGCATGATATCGAAGTTGAGGACGATGTCACAGCCTATCTCGAATACCCTAACGGGGCAACGGGAGTTCTTGTCACAACAACCGGCGATACCCCCGGCGATAACCGCTTTGCGATAACACTTGAAAAAGGAATGCTCATTTGTGATAAAGGCAACCTGATTCTGCATAAGCTTGCGGTAAATGAGCGTGAGTTTTGCGTGACGGTCAAGGATGCCTGGGCTCAGCCCGAGTGCGAAACAATCGTGCTTGAAACGAAAAAACAAAACCCGCAGCACGACGATGTTCTCAACGCCTTTGCTGCGAATATTCTGCGGGGAGAGCCTCTTGTTGCTCCCGGCGAGGAGGGCATAAACAGCCTCACCCTCTCAAACGCCATGTACCTTTCAAGCTGGCTCGGTAAAACAATCGACATCCCCTTTGACGAAAACCTCTTCCTCGAAGAACTGAACAAACGCCGCACCGCTTCAAAACGCAAATAACAAAAGTGAAATCCCCCACTCTGGGGGATAGCACTTTTTTACGGCATATTTCGTATTATATCGAACACGTAGCCTTGTTGTTTCAGGCCGGTGATGATGGCGGGGAGGGCTTCGAGGGTGGTTTCTCTTCCGTAGAAGTCGTGGAGCAGGATGATTACATGCTCTCTGCCGCCTGTGCTGCTGAGAACATTTTCCGTTATTGCTTCGACTCCTTTGTCGCGCTGCTCCGGATGAGCGTCGCCTGAGTCTATGTGCCAGTCGAAATATCTGTAGCCAAGCTCTTTTAAGGTGTCAATACGCGGGTTTCTGACATCCCTGTTCCATGTCATTGAACCTCCGGGGAAGCGGAAGCTTGTCGATGAATAACCGAAGTGTTCTTCTATGAATCTGCGGGCCTTCAGGACATCCTCGCGAAATGCGCTTACTCTACCCCTGTAGAGCTGCTCATAATTGTGTGAGTAGCTGTGATTGCCGATTTCGTGACCTTCATCGAGAATCCTTTGAAAAATATCGTTCGCTCCTTCCCGGGGCAGAACAAAAAACGTTGCAACTATCCCCTCTTCCTTCAGGATATCAAGTATTCCCGGGGTAAGCGTTCTTGACGGGCCGTCGTCGAATGTCAGATATGCCGTCCCGATAATCGGCACTGCAGGCTCTAAAGGCTCATCGTCCCCGTTTTCAATACCGGACTCATCATAATCAGGTGTTTCAAACTCGACCGGAAGATTTATATCGGGAAAACCCGGTTCTTCATCAAAATAGTCAAAATCCCCTGCCGCACCGTGAGAAGCATCACCGGGCGGGTCTTCATAGTTTAAATGGTCCGCTCTTACGTATAAAAGCACAAAAAGAACAGGAATAAGCACAAACGAAATAACCATCGCAAAGCCTATGTTACGTGCCGCCTTTTGATGCTTGTAACGCAGCTTCTGCCATGCACCGGGAGCTTCCTCCTGCTGCCTGATCATCTCATCTCTCGCCGCTTTTTTCCTTTTTTGGTATAACATCCGGGTTACTCACTTTATATAACGTCGCAGAAAAAATACCAATTCTGCGCATAAAAACATACCCTATTATACCACAACATTTAGTGCCTTTCAAGTGCCAAGACACAAGAGAACGAGGAGCGAAGGACTGGATTGCTTCGTGCGCTCGCAATGACGGTGGAGCAGGAGTTGTGCATTTTTGCTTTGTTTGTAGTGTGGCTTAGGGTAAGTAAAATTAGTTTTCGCACACATAAGTCAATGTCTCGCAAGCGAGCCATAAGACGCCGAAGGGCGCTCTGTTGAAACACGACGTTTCATCTGAGCGAAAGGAAATTAATTTTACTTACCCTAAGTCGCACTAACAAAGCAAAAACATACAACTCCTGCCCTGTCTTTTTCTTGCTTTGGTACGTTTTATATGGTATATTTTTTATCAGCACTTTTTTTGATGAAGATTAAACGAAGGTATATGTTTAGATGAGTATACGAAAAAGAATCCTTATACCGATGCTTGCACTTACAATTATTGGTTGTATTGCTGTATTTGCGGCATCGCTTTTTCTTTTCCGCAGAGAACTCGATGATTCGATGAATACTACGGTTGAGGTTGCAGCGACGGTTGCATATAATGAAATCTCCGAGATGAAGGTCAAGGCCCAGGTTGCCGCATTCGGGATTCAGAGCAACCGCGATATGATTGAGGCACTTATGAACGACGACCGTGAGCGCATCATTCATCTTGCAAATTCTTTAAAAAACATGACGCAGGTCGATTTCTGCAATATTCTCTATCCCGACGGCACTGTTATCACCAGAACCCACGCACCCGAAACATATGGTGACAACATTTCAAATCAGCCCCACGTAGCCCTTGCAAAGCAGGGATACAGTACAACAGTCATCACACAGGGAGCCGTCATAAAGCTCGGCGTGTACGCAGGAGCGCCGATTTATGATTATGAGATGAACATGATCGGAGTCGTTTCAATGGGCTTCAGGCTCGACATACAGGAGTTTTCTTTCCGGCTCGCTGATGTTACGGGATGTGAAGTATCTGTATTTCTGAGCGATGAACGTATATCCACAACACTTCTTAACCCTGACGGAACGTATGCACTCGGAGCAAAAGCACCAACCGATGTCAGCCAAAGAGTTCTTGCAGGCGAAGCGTTCCAGGGAGTTGTCTTACTCTCCGGCAATACGGTTCTCACAAAATATGTACCGCTTTTTTCCATTAACAACAATGTTATCGGAATGCTTTTTGTAGGATATGACACCACGGCAGACGAAAGCAAGATGCAGGTATTTATCGCAACGGGCTTACTGCTCACATTTATTGTCCTTATGCTGTGCGCCGCTCTTGCCGTACCGATATCGGGGGTTGTAAAGGACCAGCTTGATAATCTGATTAAGAAAACAATTGTCCAGCAAAAAGAACTTGAACAAATGCTTGCACACAATCAATCTCAGCTTACAAAGCTCAATCTTATGGTCAAAGCGGCAAATATCGGGCTCTGGGATTTCGAGGTTCAAAACGATGACCCGTTTAATCCTTTAAACCCGCACACATATACCGATAATTACAGAAATCTGCTCGGGTATACAAACGAAAAGGATTTCCCGAACGTTATGGG
Source organism: Oscillospiraceae bacterium (assembly GCA_009784725.1). Taxonomy (GTDB): domain Bacteria; phylum Bacillota; class Clostridia; order Oscillospirales; family Oscillospiraceae; genus WRMH01. Next base: position 105,013 of record WQXS01000001.1, on the reverse strand, counting down.
AAGCTGGCGCAGCATTGTTCATCCCGATGATGCAGAGCGGGTTACCGATTCGTTCAGAAACCATCTGTTTGATTTATCGGGAGGCACTCCCTACAGAGAAGAATACCGTATGCTTAAGAAAGACGGAGAATACGCTCATTACATCGCATTCTGCGAAACCCTTAGAGACGATAACGGGTATCCGCTGCGGGCTTCCGGAGCAATGATGGATATTACGGATGAAAAGGAAGCAAACGAAAGACTGCGCAATGCCCGTGACCTCGCAGAAGCCGCAAACAGAAGCAAATCCATATTCCTTGCAAATATGAGCCACGAAATAAGGACACCGATGAACAGCATTATCGGATTTTCCGAGCTTGCCCAGGATGATGAAGTTTCCGAAAAAACAAGGCAATATCTTTCAAATATCTCTGAAAACGCCTTGTGGCTTCTCGATATTATCAACGATATTCTGGATAATTCAAAAATCGAATCCGGAAAAATCTCACTGGAGAATATCTCCTTTGATATACACGAGCTTATTACTCAATGTCAGGAGGCATTTATTCCGAAAACGATAGACAAGGATTTTACATTTTTCTGTTATGCAGAGCAAATCAGGGGTAAAAGAGTTATCGGCGACCCTATACGGCTACGCCAGATACTTACAAACCTTCTTTCAAATGCCGCAAAATTCACAAGCACAGGTACAATAAAGCTCTACACATCGGTCAGGGAAACAGATAACAAGCGTATGACGGTTAAGTTCGAGGTTCAAGACAGCGGTATCGGAATGAGCCCGGAAAATGTGGAAAATATTTTCAAGCCATATGTGCAGGCTGACGACAGCGTGACCCGGAAATTCGGCGGTACAGGGCTCGGGCTTCCGATTTCAAAAAGCATTGTTGAGCTTATGGGTGGTGAGCTTGAGGTTCAAAGTATACAAGGCGTCGGAAGCACATTCAGCTTCGAGCTTGAATTTGAGCTTGCAACCGAAAAATCCGGCGATAAGGCATTACTGCTCGGAACCACCGAAAAACCATGCTTCGACGCCGATATTCTCATCTGCGAGGATAATTTGTTAAATCAACAGGTCATTTGCGACCACCTCACCCGTGTCGGAATAAGGACCACTGTAGCCTGCGACGGGCAACAGGGCGTTGAAATCGTAGAGACCCGGATGAAAAGCCTTGCAGAGGCTTCCGCAGCCGGCGAAGAAAAACCAAAAATACCCTTTGACCTTGTATTTATGGATATTCACATGCCGGTTATGGACGGGCTTGAAGCCGCTTCAAGGATTTCCGAAATCTGTCCGAAAATGCCGATAATCGCACTTACTGCAAATATAATGGCAAATGATGTTGAGCTGTACAAATCAAGAGGAATGCTTGATTTGCTCAGCAAACCCTTTACATCGCAAGACCTTTGGAAATGTCTTTTAAAGCACCTGCCCGTTGTTGATTATATCACTCAGAGCAATCAGTCGCTCGCCGAGGAAGAGGACATGGCACTCCGGCAGCTTCAGGTATACTTTGCACAAAGCAACAAAACGATTATAGAAAATCTGAAAAATGCCCTTGATAACAATGACTATAAGCTTGCACACAGAATGGTTCATACTTTAAAAAGCAATGCGGGTCAAATCGGTGAAACAGCCCTGCAAAAAATCGCCGCCGAAACCGAACTGATGCTTTCGGACGGGGAAAACAAACTCCCGAAAAAACAACTTGCCGTGCTTGAAAAAGAATTAAACCCGGTACTCGAAAAATTATCTGCAATGATAACCGAACAGTCGGAAGATATTAATCACGTCGATAATAAAGAAGCTTTGAAGATAATCGAGAAGCTCGAACCGCTTCTAAAGCAGCACAGCACCGAATGCATGAACATGCTCGATGAAATAAGAAGCATCCCCAATTCACAAAAGCTGCTCCAATGCGTTGATGAATTTGAGTTTAAACAGGCTATGGCCGAGTTATTACTAATAAAGGAGAGGTTAAATAAAAAAAATGATTGAAGACAAAAAAAACGTTGTACTCATTGTTGATGACGAAACGGCAAATATTATTGCAATGACAAATATTCTAAGCACAGACTACGATGTGTTCGCAGCAAAAAACGGTGCCGATGCAATTGAGCTTGCAAACGAACATCTGCCCGATGTGATTTTACTTGATGTTCTGATGCCCGAAATGGACGGTTACGAGGTTATCTCCACTCTTAAGAGTATGGAAAAAACCAAAAGCATTCCCGTAATATTCATAACAGGGCTTGACAATATCGAAGCGGAAAGAAAAGGTCTCGGTCTCGGTGCCGCCGACTATATTCCAAAGCCGTTTAATCCCGACATCGTCAAGCTCAGAGTTGAAAATCAGGTAAAACTCGTCAACCACATCCGCACTCTCGAAGAGCGCGACGAGCTTGAACGTCAGTTAAAATTAATAAAAGAGCTTGAAGCAGGTCTTATTGCGGCAAAGGAGCAAGCAGAGCATCATAGGGAGCTTGCAGAGCATTCGAGCCGTGCAAAAAGCGAATTTCTTGCACGTATGAGTCATGAAATGCTGACTCCGATGAATGCAATAACGGGAATGCTGCAAATCGTTAAACTGAAAAATATTCCAAACGACATAGATGATTATATCGGCGAAATCACCAAGGCCTCCAACCATTTGCTCAACCTTATAAACGGTGTCCTCGATATTTCGGGTACCGAATACGGCGTTTTCAAGCTTGCACACGAGGAATTTAATTTCGTTGCAATGATAACAAATGTGATTCAAACCGCACAATATAACGCCTCGCAAAAAAAGCAGGGACTTGTTTCGTTTATAGACGCAAAAATCCCCGAAAAGCTCCGCGGCGACGAAATGCGGCTGCAGCAGGTAATCGGGAATTTACTTGCAAATGCTGTGAAATTTTCTCCCGACGGCAGCGATATACGCTTTGATGCACGTATGCTGAGCAATGAAAATAATAAAGTCACACTCCGCTTCGAGGTTCAAGACAGCGGTATCGGTATCTCGGAGGAGCAGCAAAAGGGACTTTTCACAATCTTCGAGCAGGTTGACGGCAGCATTACAAGAAAACACGGCGGTATCGGAATCGGGCTTGCACTGTCAAAGCGTATAGTCGAGCTCATGGGCGGAACAATTACACTCGAATCGGATTTGGATAAAGGCGCAAAATTTACTTTTACATGTGTATTTGAATGTGTTTAGTTTAAACCGGCAGAAAGAAATAATATAATTTACCAAGAGAGAAGGCGCACAAATGAGCAATGGCTCCGGTGTATCAATAGATTCAGGTAATAAACAAGGACGCAAGCTTGCCGTCCGGTTCAGAAATATCAATGCTCTGCTTGTTATTGTTATTTTGATTATTATGGTTGCGGTAAGTACTTTTTCCATGCTAAACCTTGTCGAAAAAGTTTCCGATGATTATGCCCGTTTTTACGCTGTTGAGACTGCAAACATTTTAGGGTCATATCTGGGAAATGAAATTTCGCTCATCGCTCATGCCGCAAGGTCACCCGAGATTGTAGAGTGGTTCGCCGACGAAGGAAACACACAAAAACGGGATGCCGCCTTCCATAACATGATGATGTTCTCGAACATGCTTCAAATTGACGGTATTTATTTTGCAATACTCGACTCTCTTAATGAATTCAGTATAGACAGCGGCATTGATATATCGGAGTTTGTACCGTTTGACAAGCTTGACCCAAATATCCTTTATGATCAGTGGTTCTTTTATGCTCTTGAATCGGAGTTTGATTATACTTTAAATCTTGACGTCGACAAGGTTACCGATACAAGCAGGATCTGGATAAACCACAAGGTCGAAAAAGACGGTAAACCAATCGGCATAATATGTTCGGCGCTTCAGTTCGATTATATATTCCACGAACTGTTCGGGCAATATGATTCACGCAATGTCGTAGGATATATTCTTGATTATAACGGGATTATTCAAATAAGCAGTTATGTTCCCGACCCTGATATTCTGACAACCGATTTTACAGCCGAGGATATAGAAAACCGTCACATTCTCGATGTAAACTCCGACCCCGCTCTTGCAACTGCGCTGATGGAATATTTAATCAACCCCGAAATTTCCAAAGGCCGCCTTGAGCCTGAGGTTGTAACGCTTTCAAGCGGGAATTTCCGGTTTTTGTCAATCGCCAAAATTCCGAATACAAACTGGCTGACAATATCATTTTACAATGCAAACGCACTTCTTGATTTCTTCAGCACATTTTTCCCCGTTATTATAATTATTCTTGCTTTTATCCTCTATGTTGCAACAAGCTCGATTATTATGACACGGATGATATTCTCCCCTCTTGTTTCGCTTACCCAAAGTGTTTCATCCGATGCAGACAACGGCAAAAGCATCTACGGCTTGGGACGCGACGATGAAATCGGAAGGCTTGCACGGGAAACTACGGATGCCTGGGAGCGGCTCAACGAAAAATCCGCCGACCTCATCACATCCATGGAAGCACGTGAGCGTCAGGAAAATATTTTGCACGCAATAAATGCAATATCCGAGTCACTTTTCAGTGCAGAAAACGAAGAGGCCTTTAACGCCGTTCTTCCCGATGGAATGGAGCTGCTCGCAAAATGCATGGATATCGACAGGATTTATATTTGGCAAAATGTGGTTCAAAACAATAATCTGCATTTCACACTTACCCATGAATGGCTTGAGGAAAGTGTTGATTTCGGTCTTCCCGTAAGTACCGGGCATACATTATCCTATGTCGAGAATATTCCCGGATGGTTCGAAAGATTCCTGCGCAATGAATACGTTTACGGTCCTGCTTCGGAAATGCCCGAAAAAGAGCGGATTATATTAGAACGCGGTTTTGTCAAGACAATTCTTGCCGTACCCGTTCATCTTCACGGTGTCTTTTGGGGTTTTATAAGCTACGACAACTGCCGTATCGAGGGTACGCTCACCCGGGACGAAATAGACATCCTCACCTCGGGAAGCCTGATTATCGCAAGCGCAATAAACCGCAACAGCATTACCGCAAACCTGCAGGAGGCCGTCCAAAAGGCGGAAACGGCAAGCCGCAGTAAATCGGATTTTCTTGCAAATATGAGCCATGAAATTCGCACTCCCATGAACAGCATTATCGGGTTTTCGGAGCTTGCACTCGACGACTACATTCCGTCGAGGACAAAGGATTTTCTCAAAAAAATCCTGGACAACTCACAATGGCTTTTGCAAATATTAAACGATGTGCTGGATATTTCAAAAATCGAATCGGGCAAAATGGAGCTCGAAAGTATTCCGTTTGACCTCAACGAAATATTCAATGCCTGTCATACAATGTTTTTACCGAAGGCAGAGGAAAAAGGCGTAGCCATCTATTTTTATGCCGAACCTGCCGCCGGTAAAAGACTTTACGGCGACCCCGTCAAGCTCCGTCAGGTTCTTTCAAACCTGCTTGCAAACGCAGTAAAGTTTACCAGCGAAGGCATTATTAAAATGCAGGCGTATACAAAAGAAATAACCAAAGATAGTGTTACCGTTCTTTTTGAAGTCCAGGACAGCGGCATCGGAATATCATACGACCAGCTTGAAAACATTTTCGACCCGTTTTCACAGGCCGATTCCGGTACAACACGTAAATACGGAGGCAGCGGTCTCGGTCTTCCGATAACAAAAAACATCATCGAAATGATGGGCGGTAAGCTTGATGTCGAAAGCGCTCCGGGTATAGGAAGCAAGTTTACATTTCAAATTGTTTTCCTTGCAACAGACGCTCCGGCAGACAGTCCCGCTTATGTAGAACCTGTGTATGATGATTCCGCAAAACCGATATTTAAAGGCGAGGTTCTTGTGTGCGAAGATAATACCATGAACCAGCAGGTTATCTGCGAACACCTTGACAGAGTAGGGCTTACTTCAGCCGTTGCGCAAAACGGCGAGGAAGCAGTGAAAATGGTCACGGAAAGGCCGGATTCCGCAGACAGCTCAACAAACGGCTCCGTAGGCAGCGGCAAAAAGCAGTTTGATTTAATTTTCATGGATATACATATGCCCGTTATGGACGGAATTGAAGCAGCCACCGAAATCCTTAAACTTGACTCAAATATTCCAATTATTGCTATGACCGCAAATGTTATGGCAAATGACAAAGAGGTCTACAGCAAGGTCGGAATGAAGGATATAATCGGCAAGCCGTTCTCTTCTCAGGAGCTTTGGAAATGCCTCCGTAAATATCTGACACCAGTAAATTACCAGCAGGTGAAGGCTCCCCAGCGTGAGGCTATTGATAAAAAACTCTATCAGCGGCTGGTGAATGTATTTGTTGCACATAATAAGGATAAGTTTTCCGAAATCGAAAGTGCAGTCGATTCGGGTGATATAAAGCTTGCACACAGGCTTGTGCATACACTGAAAAGTAATGCAGGGCAGCTTAACAGACCCGGTCTTCAAAATGCTGCAAGCAATGTTGAAAAGGCTCTGAAAGCCGGAGTAAACCTCATTATTCCCGAACAAATGAAGGCATTAAAAAGCGAACTCGCTGCTGTTCTCCATGAGCTTTCGCCTCTTGCGCAAGGCTCGGATACATCTGCAGATTCAGGGGAACAGCCGGATACAATTTCCGCAAAACAGCGTTTAAGTGACCTTGAGCCGTTATTAAAGGACAGTGATTTTGATTGTTTAACACATATAGATAACCTGCGTTTGATCAATGGCAGTGAAACGCTGATAAAAACCATCGAAAACCTTGATTTCACACTTGCGCTAAAGGAACTTAATAAGTTGAGAAAACAACTGCAGTAAAGAAATGCCGTGGGGGGTTACGGCAGGACACAGCGGAGATTTAGTAGAATGGAAACACGGGGGTTACTTGCGAAAGGGAGACTTTATAAATGAAAGAAACTAACAAAAAGATTATTATTGTTGACGATAATGCCGCAAATCTGTCTGTGGGAAGAAATCTGTTAAAGCCGTTTTATGAGGTTTTCCCCGCACCCTCGGCTGCAAAGCTGTTCAGCCTGCTCGAAAAGTTTGTTCCCGACCTGATTTTACTTGATGTAAACATGCCGGAGATGAACGGATATGAAACAATAAAAATACTGAAGGCCGACTCCCGTTTTGCCGATATTCCGGTCATTTTCCTTACTGCAAAAAACGACGAAGAAAGTGAGCTTGAAGGTTTTGATTTAGGGGCTGTCGATTATGTAACAAAGCCGTTTTCCGGCCCGCTGCTGCTTCGCCGTATTGCAAGCCAGCTTCTGCTTGAGCAGCAAAAACGCGACCTTATCGAAAATCGTGCGGCTTTGCAGGATTATGCCGACAATCTCGAGGTCAAGGTCCGCGAGAAAACTGCTGCAAAAACAGTTTTCCTTGCAAACATGAGCCATGAGCTGCGTACCCCGATGAACAGTATTGTCGGATTCTCAGAGCTTGCTCTCGATGATGATATTTCACAAAGAACAAGGGATTATCTTGTCAGAATTCTTGACAGTTCAAAGTGGCTGCTTCATATAATTAATGACATTTTGGACCTTACAAGCTTCGAATCGGGTAAAATCGATGTAAATAACGACGTGTTCGACTTAAACGAGGTCGTTTCCGACTGTATTAACATGTTTTTACCGAAGGCCACAGAAAACGGCCTTATGCTAAACTTCTACACCGATTCGTCCCTGCGCCGGAATGTTATCGGTGATTCTGCAAGAATCCGTCAGGTGCTTATCAACCTTCTTTCAAACGCAGTCAAATTTACAAGCTCGGGTGTTATAGAGTTTCAAATGGATATAAAAAACATCACCGAAAATAATGTCAACGTTTTCTTTGAGATTAAGGACAGCGGTATCGGCATGTCCTCCGAGCAGATTGATATTATTTTCGACCCGTTTATTCAAGCCGAATCCGGAAATACCCGCAAGTACGGCGGTACCGGTCTCGGGCTTACGATTACAAAAAATGTCATCGAACTTATGGGCGGGAAAATATCGGTGGAAAGCACGCTCGGTGAAGGCAGTACATTCAGCTTCGATATAACACTCGATCTCGATAAAGATGATACCGCAGACGGAAGCGCCGCTTTACCGCATAATAAAAGACCTATTTTCGAAGGCGATATACTTTTGTGTGAAGACAACATTATGAATCAACAGGTTGCACATGAGTTTCTTTCAAAGGTCGGGCTGAAAACAATTATTGCCGAAAACGGAAAAATCGGTGTCAGCAAAATTGCCGAACGCCATTCCTCCGAAAGCAAACAGCAGTTCGCTTTGGTATTTATGGATATCCATATGCCCGAGATGGACGGGCTCGATGCGACGAAGCTGATCAGGGAAATCGACCCCGATATCCCGATAATTGCAATGACTGCAAATATAATGGCTGATGATGTCCGCACATATATCGACTGCGGAATGAATGAATGTCTCGGTAAACCGTTTGTTTCAAATGAGCTTTGGAACTGTCTGCTGGGTTACTTAAAGCCTGTAGCATGGCAGGATGAAGTTTAATTTATAGTAATTGGTAACATAACAATTCCGGAAATATTGTGTCAGGGTGACACTATTCTAGCTAACAGGGGGATTTGCTTTAATGGAAGAAAAAAACAGGATACTTATAGTTGATGATGACACATCAATGCTCATTGAGCTTGCAAGTATCCTCAATCAGGATTACAAAATTTATACCGTAAAGGATGGCTTGTCCGCTCTTGAGAAAGCAAGCGAGGTATCCCCCGACCTTATTTTGCTTGATGTCATCATGCCCGATATCAGCGGTTTTGAAGTGCTCGGCAGATTGAAGGATAATGAAAAAACCAGGGATATTCCCGTTCTTTTTATCACGGGTGCAACGGACAGCGAGGCTGAAATCCAGGGGCTTGCGGCCGGTGCTGTTGATTATGTGCATAAACCCTTAAACGAGTCGCTTGTTAAGCTCAGGGTCCGCCATCAGATTCAGCTTTTGAACCAGTTTCGGAAAATCGAGCATCTGAGCATGAGCGACCAGCTTACGGGTCTTCCGAACAGACGCAGCTTCGAAATGAAAATAACCGAGGAATGGGACAGGGCATCACGGGAGCTTACACCGCTTAGTGTAATGATGGTGGATATCGACCATTTCAAAAAATACAACGATACTTACGGGCATCAGCAGGGTGACGTTGCCCTAAAAGCTGTTGCCGATATGTTTGCAAGGTCCTTAAGGCGTCCGAGCGATTTTGTTGCACGCTGGGGCGGCGAGGAGTTCATTTTGCTCCTTCCGAATACCGATTCAAAGGGTGCATACGATGTTGCGGAAAGTATCCGAAAGCATGCCGAGGATATGGAAATTCCCGCAGCCGATAAGTCCATTACAAAGCTTACTGTCAGCATAGGCGTAAATACACGTGTGCAAAGTCAGATTATTACACTTGACAAGTTTGTTTCATGGACGGACATGGCACTTTATACGGCAAAAAACAAAGGCCGTAACAAGGTTTGCGTATACGAAGTGCCTGACGACGAAAACGGAGCACAGGATAAGGAAACCAAACGCAGCATCATCTTCATCGTCGATGATAACAAAACAAACCTTGATGCCGCAGAAAAGGTGCTTGCAAAGGATTACAGAGTCATTGCTCTTACATCCGCCGAAAAAATGTTCAAGGCGCTTACGAAGTTTACTCCCGATATGATTTTGCTTGATATTGAAATGCCTGAAATGAACGGTTTCGAGGCGATGAAAAAGTTAAAAAGCGATGAGATTTACGCTGAAATCCCTGTTATCTTTTTAACAGGTTTATCGGATGCGGAGAGCGAAGCGCACGGCATCAAGCTCGGGGCTGTTGACTTTATCATGAAGCCGTTTACAGAGCCTGTTTTAATAAACCGTATCAGAAACCATCTGGATATTGACGGTCTTGTCCGCGAGCGTACAAGACAGCTTGCCTACCGTACCGAGCAGCTTGCCCGCCGCTCCGACCAGCTTATGAAGCTGCAAAACGGCATAGTTTTTACTCTTGCCGATATCGTTGAAAACAGGGATGCAAACACGGGCGGGCATATTGAACGCACATCGACATATATGAGTATTCTGATTGATGCAATGCTTGAACAGGATGTTTACAGTGAGGAGCTCGGAGACTGGGATTTGGATTCTGTCATTTCTTCGGCACGTCTTCATGATATCGGTAAGATATCCATTCCCGATTCGGTGCTTAACAAACCCGATAAGCTGACCGACGAAGAGTTTGCGATTATACAGACACATCCCGAGGTCGGAAAACGTATGATCGAGCAGATGACGGAGCGAACAGGAGAAGCATTATTCCTCGAAAACGCAAAGCTTTTTGCAGAGTTTCATCATGAAAAATGGAACGGCAGAGGTTATCCCAACGGACTTTGTGAGCTTGAAATCCCGCTGCACGGGCGGATTATGGCGGTAATTGACGTTTATGATGCGCTCGTTTCAGACAGACCGTATAAAAAAGCCTTCAGTCATGAAAAAGCTGTAAGTATAATCATGGAGGATGCCGGGACACATTTTGACCCGTCTATTGCCGATGTTTTTAATAATATCAATGATAAAATCGAGGCAGCCATGAAAAGATTTAATGCATAAAAAGGGATGGAAGTAAGAATGGATAAACAAAACAGCCTGTTAATTGTTGACGATGACGCTTCAAGCCTGATGGAGCTTGCAAGTATTCTCAGACAGGACTACAAAATTTATGCGGTTAAGGACGGAAAACCCGCTTTGGAAAAAGCGGACGAGGCTCTTCCCGATTTGATTCTGCTTGATGTTGTCATGCAGGGTATGAACGGCTTTGAGGTCCTCGCCGAACTAAAGAAAAATGAGAGGACAAAACACATCCCTGTTATTTTCATAACAGGAATGAGTGACCTTGAGGGTGAAAGAGAAGGCTTTGAAAAGGGTGCCGTTGATTATATCCGTAAGCCCTTTGATGCGATTGTCGTAAAGCACAGAGTCCGCCTGCAGATTCAAATTGTCAATCTTCAGCGTGATTTGGGAAGTGCCGTAGAGGTCGCCGAGGCGGCAAATCAATCAAAATCGTCCTTTGTCGCTAATATGAGCCATGAAATCCGTACGCCGATGAATGCGATTATGGGTATAACCGATATTCTGCTTCAAAGCGACTATGATTTATGCGGTGATGTCACAATCGGGCTCGGAAAGATTTATGCGTCAAGCCAGATGCTGCTTAATCTTATAAATGATATTCTGGATTTTTCAAAAATTGAAGCAGGCAGGTTGGATATACTGCCGTCCAAGTATAAAATTTCCGATATGATAAGTGATGCAATCAACTTAAATGTCATGCGTATCGGAAGCAAACCAATTGAGTTTAAGCTTGATATTCCCGATGATATTCCGGCAAATCTTATCGGTGACGAGCTTCGGATTAAACAGATTCTCAACAATCTTTTGTCAAATGCCTTTAAATATACGGATTCGGGTACTGTTACGCTCAGTATAAGCCATGAGGCGGATATGACCGCCGATGACCTTACCCTTGTTCTTGTTGTCAGCGATACAGGCTACGGTATGACAGAGGAGCAGCTTGACATGCTCTTTGAGGAGTATTCGCGCTTTGATGAAGGTACCCGCCCGTCAATCGAAGGAACAGGGCTTGGGCTTTCCATTATGCGGCTGCTCGTTGATCTTATGCACGGAAATGTCCATGTTGAAAGTGAACCGGATAAGGGTACAACAGTTACAATAAGACTGCCGCAGGGACTTATCGACCGTGAAGTGCTTGGCTCGGATGCCGCAAAGGAGCTGCGTGAATTTCGTCTCAGCTCTGCAGAGGACAAAAGCGGCGGCAAGTTTGTCCGCGAATATATGCCTTACGGAAGTGTTCTTGTTGTCGATGACATTGATACAAACCTGTTTGTCGCAATGCGGTTTATGGAGCCGTACAAGCTCCGTATAGATACCGCAAACAGCGGGCAGGAGGCAATTGATTTAGTCAGCAGCGGTAAAGTTTATGATGTTATTTTCATGGACCATATGATGCCCGATATGGACGGTATTGAAGCGACCGGTCATTTACGCAAGCTTGGATATACCGCTCCGATTGTTGCTTTGACAGCAAACGCCATGACGGGACAGGCTGAAATGTTCCTGCAAAACGGCTTTGACGAATTTATTTCCAAACCGATTGATATGCGGCACCTTGATACTGTTTTAATTAAGCTTATCAGGGATAAACAGCCGCAGGATGTTATTGACAAAGCAAGAAGCGAAGCGGAGGAGCTTGGTATTGCAGTTAACGGTTCATCTGTTGGCGGCGATGGTGGCGGCGGTTCGGGTGGTTCGGGTGGTTCGGGCGGTTCCGATGGTGAGCCTGCTCCAGACGAGGTTGACGAGGAGCTTCTTGATTCCTTTAAAGAGGATGCCGTTAAAGCACTTGCTTTTCTTGACGAGCTGTTTGGAAATATCGGCTGGCATGAGGATGAAACCCTGCTGCAGAAATACACGACTACCGTTCACGGTCTTGCGGGTATTCTTGCATGGATCAAGGAAAAGGACCTTTCCGTTTTTTCCAAGTCCCTCGAGCAATCCGGCCGTGATAAGGATACAGACCGCATTGAAGCGGAAACTCCTGCATTGATGTCAAAGGTCCGTGAGTTGCTTGAAAAGCTTGGTCCTTCATCATCCGATGCCGCAGGCACGGCTTCCGATGCAGATGATGCCGATTTATCCGAAAAACTTGCTTTGATTGCCGAGCGATGCGCCGATTATGACAGAAAAGGTGCGCTTGACGTTATTTCATCAATAATAAACCGCACCGTTGCAACCGCTTCGGTATTAGAGAAGATAAAGGATTTTATCAACGACAGTGAATATGACGATGCGGAAAAAACCGCAAAAGAATATACACCGGCTACGGGTTCTGTCTTTGCAGCCGGTCCGTCTGCAGCGGATTCTGCAGCGGCGGCTCCTCCCCCGGCTGGCCATAAACCGCTTTCACTCCGTGAATTTTTGCAAAGCAGAGAAATCGAAGGGTTAAACATCAAAAAGGGTCTTGATCGTTTTGAGGGTGCCGAAAAAGCATATATAAAAACACTCCGTGCCTATGCGGCAAGCACACTTTCAATAATCGACGAGCTTGGTGAGAATGTTGATGAAAGCACACTTGAAAAATATAAAATCAAAGTGCACGGTATCAAAGGCGCAAGCTATGACTTAGGAGCGGATACAGTTGCAAAACATGCCGAGGAGCTTGAGAATGCTGCAAATATCAGTGACTTTGTATTTATAATTAACCATAACCGTGCATTTCTAAAGCTTGCATATAAGCTTGTTATTGATATTGAAGAGATGCTTGCCGATCTTGACGCAGATAACCCGAAGCCGAAAAAGGATAAGCCCGATGAGGTTTTGCTTGCAAAGCTTAGTGTTGCATGTGATAATTACAGCATGGATGAGGTTGATGCGGCAATGACCGAAATCGAAAAATATGAATACACCGATGATGACGGGCTTGTTGCTCGACTTAGAAAATCCGTGGATTTAATGCAGTTTCCGCAAATAGTAAAAATGCTTACCGAAGGATAATCATAAACGAAAGGAATTTGCTATAATGTCAGATATTATTTATGAAGAAGAGGAAGAACAAAGCGCGGGAATACCAAGGAGAAAAATTATTATTGTCGATGATGTCAACTATGTTCTTGCAACCATAAAAGCAAGGCTTCAGCAGCATTACGAAATTTATCCCGCTCAGAATGCCGAGATTCTTTATGAGCTTCTCGAGAAAATCGAGCCCGAAATGATTATCATGGATGTCCAGATGCCTGAATACAACGGGTTTGAGTTGATACAGGAGTTAAAGGCAAACAGCAAGTACGAGAATATCCCTGTCATGTTCCTCAGCGGTAATAAAACCGACAGGAAAAGCGTGTATAAAGGAATGAGCCTTGGTGCAGTCGATTTTCTTACAAAACCGATCAGCAATGAAAAACTTATCGACTGTATAGAATCACATCTTGACCCTATGCGCAGCGGTGAAAATACTCCCATCATTCTTGCAGTTGATGATAACCCGAGTATTCTTCAAACGCTCAATCACCTGCTCGGCGAAAAATACAAGGTCTATACGCTTCCGCAGCCGCAGGCTATTGTTGATGTTCTTGCAAAGGTTGTTCCGGATTTATTCATCCTCGACTGCCATATGCCCGTTATGCACGGCTTTGAGCTTGTTCCGCTCATCCGAAGCCAAAGCGAGCACGAGGATACTCCTATAATATTTTTAACCTCGGAAGGTACAATTGATAATGTCTCTGTTGCCACAAGCATCGGCGCAAGCGGCTTTATCGTAAAACCCATTGACGAGGATACCCTGATGGCAAAAGTCTCCTCAGTCCTCATCGACTACATCTCAAGACGCCGCATCCGCACAGCCTCCTCAAAAGACAGGTACTAGGTAATTATGGCGAAATTTAAGGTTGCAATTGCGGGGCTTGGTAACCGCGGCAGAGATACCTATGGCAGGTTTATTCTGGATAACGCCGGGGATATGGTCGTCACGGCTGTTGCCGATATTGACTCCTCGAAACGAAAGGAAGCGCAGTCGGCTTTCGGGCTGTCTTCGTCGGCTTGTTATTCAACCGCCGAGGAAATGTTTTTAAAGGATAAGCTTTCCGATATTGCATTTATCTGCACACCCGATGATGCTCATTATAAGCATGCGATTGCAGCGCTTGACAAGGGTTATCATCTTCTGCTTGAAAAACCTATTGCCGTTACAAAAGAGCAATGCGTTGAAATCACAAAGCTTGCAAAGGAAAAGGACAGGCGTGTCATCGTCTGCCATGTACTGCGTTATACACCGTTTTATTCCGCAATAAATCAGGTAATAAAATCCGGTGAAATCGGGGATTTCGTCACACTCAATACTGTTGAAAACGTTGGCTATTACCACCATGCGCACAGCTTTGTGCGGGGTAACTGGGGAAACACACAAAAATCGAGCCCGATGATTCTGGCGAAATGCTGTCATGACCTTGATGCTATTTTATGGCTCACAGGCAAAAGCATCGAAACCGTCAGCTCATACGGGGATTTACATTATTTTAAGGCGGATAAAGCACCCGAGGGTGCGGCAAAACGATGTCTTGACGGTTGCAGTGCAAAGGAAACATGCCCGTACGATGCGGAGAAAATATATCTCCCCGAGGATATCCGCCCTGATGAAAACGGTCATCTCGGCTGGCCTGCGGATGTGCTTGTCAGACCCGCAACAAAAGACAGTGTTTTAAATGCACTGAAAACCGGTCCTTACGGCCGCTGCGTATTTCACTGTGATAATGATGCCGTTGACCATCAGGTCGTAAATATCGCTTTTAAGGACGGCACAACAGCACATCTTACTATGTCAGCATTTTCGGCAGACATCTACCGCACGGTGCAGGTAATGGGAACACTCGGCATGATTGAAGCCGACATGCGCACAAACACGGTAACAGTTTCGGTTTTCGGTAAAAAAACAAGAGTCATTAATGCCAACACCCTTGAAGCCCAGGACGGCCACGGCGGCGGCGACATAAAACTCTTCGAGTCACTCAGTGATGTTCTTTCAAACCCCTCTGAAATACCCCTCACCGACATCTCCCACTCCATCACCAGCCACCTCGCCTGCTTCGCCGCAGAACAATCCCGCCAAAATGGCGGAAAACCAGTGGGGATATGAGTAAAAAGTGAGGCTGTTGCAAAATGTGCAACAGCCTTTGTTTTGAAGAGCACAAGAGAACCGTCCCCCTTGTGCTGTTTACGCGCTTCGCTTGCGGAGGATTAGTTTTAGGAGTTCTACGGCGGCGAGTTGCAGGAGGGCTAGGGTTATCATTATGACCCAGTGGCGTGGGGAGACGTAGACGACGTTGAAGATTGCCATGAGGGGTGGGGTCAGGGCGACAATTACGGAAAATGCCAGAGCGCCGAGAACGGCGAAGAAGACGCCTTTGTTAGAAAGGAAGCCCGCTTTGAATATTGACTGCTGCGTGCGGGTATTAAAAGTATCGATGGTAGATGCCCAACTGAGTACCAGAAACGCCATGGTTATTCCTACAGCGAAGTTTCCGCCGTAGCGCATTGCCTCAATCGACCATGTACCGTCCCAGGGGATGTAGAGCAAATCATCGGGCATTGCCGGAACAACCTGTATAAACGAACCTATAAAAAACGCAGCAAGCGTTAGAATCGAAAATGTAATCGCACGAAACGCTATAAAAGTACCGACATTTTGTGCAAAAACTCCTGCTCCCTTGGGTAGGGGTTTTCTATTCATTACCCCCGGCTCCGACTGCTCAAAAGCGAGGAAAAACCCCGGAATACCGTCATATACAACATTTATAATAAGAATCTGCATTGCGGTAATAACAGTGCGGCCAAGCACAAGCATTCCTGCAAGCAACACAAAAATTTCGGCAAAGTTGACACCGAGCAGAAACTGGATGGTTTTGCGGATATTGTCGTATGATGTACGCCCCTCGGAAATAGCGTCAACGATTGTCGCAAAATTATCGTCGGTTATAATCATATCGGCAGCCGACTTTGTGACCTCTGTGCCCGTGATTCCCATTGCCGCACCGACATCGGCGGCCTTCAGAGCGGGAGCGTCATTGACACCGTCGCCCGTCATTGCGATAACCTCGTTATGCTCCGCCCATGCATGGACTATACGAAGCTTATCCTCCGGGCTCACACGTGCATAAACAGAGATTCCCCGCACCTGCGCAACCAAATCCACATCACTCATTTTCGAAAGCTCGGCTCCGGTAATCGCTCTGTCACCCTCCTGCATTATGCCGATTTCTTTTGCGATTGCAACAGCAGTGCCGATATGGTCACCTGTAATCATAACAGTCTTAATCCCCGCAGCAGCAGCACGTGCAACGGCATCCTTGCTTTCGGGACGGGGCGGGTCAATCATGCCGGCCATTCCAAGAAACTTCTGGTCGCACTCAAGAGCCTCCTCGCTTAAATCCGAAGGCATTTCTTTATAAAATTTATATCCGATTGCAAGCACCCTAAGTGCCTTATCCGCAAAAGAATCATGAACCTCAACGGCACGCTTATGCAAATCGGTATCCCCGGAATCACAAAGGCTCCAGTCGACAGGAAGCCTGTCAAAAGCACCCTTTGTAACAACCAGATACCCGTCATCGACATGATGAACTGTTGTCATGCGTTTGCGGCCCGAATCAAACGGCAGCTCATGCACCCTCGGATACTGCCGTTCGGCATCGACCCTTGTAAGACCCTTGTCATGCAGAAGCCTGATAATTGCTATCTCCGTAGGATCGCCGACAACATGCTCATCCTCGTCATGCACACGGTTTTCATCATATACAATCTCAATTGTTGCATTACTGCAGGACGCAAACATTTCAACAAGGTGCAGCTGGTCGGGGTTAAAGTCCGAAGCCGCTGCGACAGGCTCATGCCCGACATGCCAGACCTGCTGGATTTTCATCTTGTTAAGAGTAAGCGTACCCGTTTTATCAGAGCATATAACCGATGTGTTACCGATGGTTTCAATCGCGGGAATCCTTCGTATAATCGTCTTTTTACGCACCATGTTAAACACACCGTATGAAAGAATCATCGTTACTATAATAGGCAGGGTCTCGGGTACTGCTGCGACACCAAGTGCCGTAGCCAAAAGAAGCATCTCAATTGCGGCATTTCCCCATACGGCAAACCCGACAATAAACATACCGAGACCCGAAACAAGAGCGATAACGGAAATACGCTTTGCAAGCTGTTTGAGCCTAAGCTGCAGCGGTGTAAGCTGCTTTTTGGTTTCATTAAGCAAACGTGCAATCTTACCCATTTCGGTTTCCATTGCAGTCTCTACGACAACCGCCTTGCCTCTGCCGCCCGTCACAAGACAGCCCGAATAAACCATATTTATCCTGTCACCGAGCGGGACATTTTCCTCGATAATGGCGTCCGCATCCTTATCGGCAGGCTGGCTCTCACCCGTAAGAGCAGCTTCTTCCACCTGCAGGCTGCTTGCACTTATAAGCCGTGCATCGGCAGTAATTACATCGCCTGCGTTGAGCTCGATAATATCACCGGGGACAAGCTGATTCGCCTCAATAATCTGCTTTGTACCGCCCCGTATAACGGTTGTTTTAAAGCTGTTCATCTTCTTGAGCGCCTCAAGGGCTTTTTCCGCCTTGCTCTCCTGATAAAGCCCGAGGACAATATTAATGACAACAATCAGTAAAATAACAGCAACCTTTGCAATGTCGCTTGCACTCACGCCGTACTCATAACCGCTGCCTGCATTCATCACGGCTGCAATCGTTGCAATAACAGCCGCCGCAATCAGGATAAGTGTTGGAATCTCAAGCAAATGGTGCAGAATCTTCTGAAATAATGTCTCCTTCTTTTCTTCTTCAAACTCGTTTAAACCGTATTTCCCGAGCCGGACACTTACCTCATCCGCACTAAGCCCGGTATCGGCATCGGTGCCAAGTTTTTTCATCACATCGGACACACTGTCTTTAACCCAAAGCAATACTCCTACCCCCTGTAAATGAATCGTTTAACATCATGATACCATAAATGTTTTAACGTAGCAAAATATAGCCATTATTTCTTGTGTTATTCTGACGTGTAATGTATAATGACTCAGTGTCATTGTCGAAAGGGGGTAAGATAATGAAAAGAATATTTTGTGTCTTACTGTGCATTATTTTACTTTCCGTACTTATCTCAGGATGCAACAGTGGTAACGGAAACGAGAGCAACGGCAACGAAAGTACCGGTGAAATCACGGTTCTGCTGCCGCTTCACCCGTACGGAGACCTGCTTATAGACCATATACACGAGTTTGAAGAGCAAACGGGAATCATTGTAAATATAGAACAGATAAACGAAGGCGAAATAACGGCAAAACAAGCTGAAGGCATTGAAAACGGCACATTTGTCGCCGACGTATTTATGACACGCCCGATGACGGAAACATTAAACTTCCTCCAGAACGACTGGATGCTCCCGCTTGGTGACTATGACATATCCGATTACCCCGAAAATACACTTGAAATAGGATTCAGAAACGGCAATCCTTACTTTATCCCCCTTATAATCGAGTGGCAGGTACTTTATTACAGAAAAGACCTTATGCAGGCAGCGGGATTACTCGTACCGAAAAACTTTGACGAGCTTGAAGAAGCAGCAAGACTTTTAAACGAAAACGGAGTTGCCGGATTTGCCTCGAGAGGTGCAGGCTCTCCTGCAGTATCACAGCTTTCAAGCTTTATATATAACTTCGGAGGCAGATATATCAAAGATGGTATTGCAGTCTTCGACAGCCCCGAAGCAGTAGAAGCGATAAGCTTTTACGGCAAGCTCCTCGGAATGTACGGACCCGACGGTGTCGGTGAAATGTCATGGAGCGAAATAATGTCACTTTTCCACGAGGGTAAGGTCGCAATGTGGACCGACGCATCCGTATTTTACGGGCAGCTCATCGACCCCGAGCATTCACAGGTCGCAGCCGATAACATCGGAATCGCAAGATTACCGCGAGGCCCTGTATCAGACGAGCCGTATATAATGCCGTCATGGGGAATGAGCATTTCATCAAAAACGGAAGCCCCCGAACATGCAAAGCAATTTCTGGAATGGGCAACAAGTGCCGAAATGGCAAAAAAAGCGATGCTCGAAAACATTCCGATGGCACGGAGCTCCGTATGGAACGACTCCGAAATTACTACACACATGAATCCGGAAATAGTTGAAACAATGATTCACGCATCACAGAACGGATATCCGTATGCTCTGCCGATAATGACGTCAATAGTCCGCGCAAGAGAGCTTATCGGAGAGGTGATTTCCGAATCCATTCTTACAAACGGAACATCCCCGAGGCTTCAAACCCTTGCAACGGAAAATACAAATGCGGTCAACAACCTGCTCAAAGCAGACGGCGAGTACGGCACGGCAAGATAAAGAAAGGCAGCACCGGACGTGGTAAAAAACAGGCTCAAGCTTGTCACGGGCATCAGAGCAAAAACTACATTATACATAATCAGCTCGGTAATAATTACGTTTATTATTACCGGTGCTGTTTTATTTTTCTCTTTAATAAGCACCCAACGCTCCGCAGCCGCATCGGAATTCTATAATATTGCGTCAAAACACGTTACGGCATTTGAAAGGGAAATCTCAAATGCTCTCGACTACTTATCCTCAGCATCAAGTGTTCTGGAGTTTCAAATAACTGAAGGTATGATTGACCGGGAAGCTCTGCACCGTACAATGTATTATTTATTCGACGGACATTCGGTGGCAAGCTCAAGCATCTACTTCGAAGCCGATATGTATGACGGAAGGGATTCCGAATACAGAGGAACAGTTTACGGAACAAATCTTTCGGGTAAAATAGCATACTATTTCTACCGTTACAGCGGCAGGACAGGTTACAGGCAAGAAGCACTGAGAGACGACCTCGGTTTTACAATGCCTATTTTTACGGAAACAAAAGCAGCCGAGGCACCTGTGTTTACATCACCGGTTATCTATAATATCGCCGGTGTTGAAAGAATGATGTTTTCAATCGGTTATCCGATTTTCAGTCAGCAAAAGGAGTTTATCGGTGTTATAACCGCGAATATTTTCATAGACGATATGTATGAGCAAATTCAAGAAGAGCAGATATATGAAACAGGGTATGTAATTATCGTAAACAGCAAGGGTTATATGGTCTACAGCCCGAGATTCGAGGATATCGGGCAGGCACGAGAGGACCTTGGCTTTACATACCCGCTTCCTCCCGACGATGTTACATCCGAAATTATTAACGCAAGGTCGATTTTAACTAACCAAAGAACCCTTTTAGCGGGTCAGACCCTGTATTTCCCGCAATTTGACGGACGCTTTTATATCTCGGTCTCGGCACCGCTTTCGGAAATAAACGCCGAAGGGACACGCCTTATAATGCTGGTCATAACTCTTAGCATATCGCTTATAGTTTTGATGACGGTTTTCCTGTACTACATGATAGGACGGCTCACAAAACCGCTCATTGAGTTTACGAAAAGCACTCAGGAAATCGCAAAGGGTGATTACAGCGTACGTATTACAGGCGATTATCAGGATGAATACGCAGTACTAAAAGACTCGATGAACAGTATGACAGGGCGTATTGAAAATTCTGTCGGCATATTGCAAAACATTCTCAACGGAATCGGCGCATTTGTTTATGTTGTTGACCCGATAACCGGCAAGCTGATGTTTATCAACAATAAAATGAAGGAAGACTTAAACCTCACCGACAGCGTTCTCGGGCAGCATTGCTTTAAGGTTCTTCATGAAAGCAGTACAGGCATGTGCCTAAACTGCCCCCGCCGCAGATATAACATGGATCAGGATTCCGTAGTGCAGTGGGAAAGTTATGACAGTGCAACAAACCGTTACTATCACAATACAAGCGTATTTATTGACTGGATTGACGATGAAAAAGCCCATCTTCAGCACTCTGTTGATATAACCGACTTAAAAACCATTACCGAGGAAAAAATAAAAGCAGAGGAAATGTCACAGACAAAATCGGCGTTTCTTGCGAACATGAGCCATGAAATCCGCACACCTATGAACAGTATAATAGGCTTTTCCGAGCTTGCAATGGATGATGACATTTCCGAAAAAACACAGGAATATCTCGCTAATATTTACGAAAACTCAAGGTGGCTGCTAAATATCGTTGACGATATTCTCGACATATCAAAAATCGAAGCAGGCAAGCTTGAGCTTGAAAACATACCCTTTGACATGCATGAGCTGTTTACGGCATGCCGCATTATGATTGCACCAAAGGCCGATGAAAAAGGAATACTCCTGCACTTTTATGCCGAACCGTCAATAGGTAAAAGACCGCTCGGCGACCCGACAAGGCTCCGCCAGATTCTGACAAACATTCTCTCAAACGCAGTAAAATTCACATCCTCGGGGATTGTAAAAATCCAGTCAATAATTAAAAGCTCAACCGAAAGCACCGTCACAATGTACTTTGAAATTAAAGACAGCGGCATTGGCATGACAGATGAAGAAATAGGCCGTATCTTTGAACTTTTCACCCAGGCAGAGTCCGGCACAACACGCAAGTACGGCGGAACGGGCCTCGGGCTTGCGATAACAAAATATCTTGTTGAAATGATGGGCGGAGAGCTGCTCGTTGAAAGCACCCCCGGAGTCGGAAGCAAGTTCAACTTTGAGCTGACCTTTGATACAATAAATGTTACTGAGGATGACCGGCTTGAGTCGAAGATCGTTCTTAATGAAATGAGAAAACCAACCTTTGAAGGTGAAATCCTGCTTTGCGAAGACAATATTATGAACCAGCAGGTTATATGTGAACACCTTGCAAGGGTGGGACTTGAAACAGTTGTTGCAGATAACGGCAAAATCGGCGTCGAGATGATTGAAGGCAGGATAAACTCCGGTAAAAAACAATTTGACATGATATTTATGGATATCCACATGCCTGTTATGGACGGGCTTGAAGCAGCGGAGGAAATTCATAAGCTTGCACCCGATATCCCGATAATTGCACTCACCGCAAATATCATGGCTCATGACAGAGAGACATATAAAAAGAGCAAGATGGACGGATATGTAGGAAAACCGTTTACATCGCAGGAGCTTTGGCGCTGCCTGATGAAATACTTCACCCCAGTTCAATGGAGTGAGGAAAACGTTACAAAACACGCAAAAGAAGAAAATGAGCTGCAGATTAGATTAATAAACAGCTTTGTAAGTAAAAATAAGAATTTATACGCCGAAATGGAAAAAGCACTGGACGAGGGTGATATTAAACTTGCGCACAGGCTTGTTCACACCTTAAAAAGTAATGCGGGGCAACTGAAGAAGACCCTTCTCCAACATGCCTGTCAGGTTGTAGAGGATAAACTCAAGGACGGCGAAAACCTTGCAACACCCGCCGAGTGGTCAGAAATAAAAGACGAGCTTGCAGCAGCATTGCAGGAACTTGCACCAATTGCAGAAAAATCGGCAATCGAAGCAGAAAAAGCCGGAACACTCGACAAGGCTTCGGCAAAAGAACTTCTCTTAAAAATAAAACCGCTTCTCGATGACAATAACCCCGACTGCGTCGATTATATAGAAGAACTCAAAAGAATCCCCGAAGCAAAAGAAATAGTTCTCCAAATCGAAGAATTCGACTTCACCCAAGCCGCAACCCTCACAAACGACCTGCTGGAAAAATTTTAATATCCCAACAGCACAAGGGGGACGGTTCTGTTGTGCAGTCACCTGTCACCTTCAAACAGCCATTGCGGGTTGGGTGAATTTTTCGTGGAGTTCTTCGCGGATTAGGTGGTATTCGGAGTGCATTTCTTCGTAGGCTTTGATGATTGGTTCGGATTCTTTTTTTATTTGTTCTACTATATCGTCGTAGTGGTTTATTGCTGTTTCGACGATTTTTTGATCGAGCAGCTGCTGCTCCGCCATTTCGTTTAGGATTTTTACGACCTTTTCCTTTGAAAACCCGTCTTTATAGCTGCGCGCGCCGTTCAGAGCGGTAAATATGTCTGCAATTGCAACGATTCTGTCGTACATGGTAATCGCCTGACCATCTAAGCTGTTCGGATATCCCTCACCGTTCAGTTTTTCGTGATGATTAACCGCAATGCGCTTGATAACCTCATCAACATTGCCGTTTATAATCTCCTCGGTGTATCTGACATGGTTTTTCATAATACTCATGTCTTCATCATTTAATCTTTCACTGCTTTCCAAAATATGAATCGGAATACCGACTTTTCCGATGTCGTGCAGGACTGCTCCGGTTTTGATGATATTTATCTCGTTTTCATTTAAGCCAAGTATCCTCGCAAGGGCCTCGGCGACACAAACGGTGGAAAGCGTATGAATAACAGTCTGGCTGCTGCGAAAATCAATTGTATATACAATCATGTTTATATATTCAATCGCTTCCTCTTCTGAGAGCGGTGTTTTGTGGAATATATTGTTAAAGTCCTCGTCAGACTTCATTTCTTCAAAAACAGTTTCAATATTAATATCCGCCGCAAGGTACATATCTACAATATCATCACGGTAATTAATATTTCTGTTCTCATTAATATGCATCAGTAAATCGTCATTTTTACCGTTGTGAACCGAAAAAACATCGGCACGGTCGCAAAGGGATACAAGCTGGGCAAGTACCAGCATATCTTCGTCTTGCAGATAACCCAGTTCATCACACTTCGCATGATGAAACAAAATAACGGGAGACAGCTCCCTCAGCGGTGAAAAGTATCTCAGAAACAAGCTGCCGTATACCGAATGCTCCCAGACGTCCTTTGTCTCAAAAATCACCATTTTGTCGATTTCTTCGGTCTTATATGCTCCAACATCATGCAGCATTGCGAGAATGCAGATATCCCGGAGCTGCACATCGTTAAACCTTGCCTGCGGTTTCAAAACCTTGTACAGCAGGTAAGCTACCCGCTCACCATGGTCAATAAGCCTGCCGTCAACATGATTGAGCGTAGCCGACATGATGTCAATAACTTTTTCATTACTGAGTAATTTCATTTATTAGCCTTTCCAAATTCATATGAATAAAAAATAATAGAGGTGATACCCCCTATCACGCTTGTATTATACGCTAAAACACATTAACCCGCAAGGGCAAATTATATCATTTTGATGCGCTGTTTTCTGAGAGAAAAAATATTTTTCTTGACAAGTTTACTTAACTGTACTATTATACTTAGTACAGTTAAGTAAACAATTTAGCAAAAAAAGGGGTGAGGTGTTGATTAGTCTGGATTACCGCAGCGGGTTGCCGTTGTATCTTCAAATTGTTGAAGGGTTTAAGCGTTTGATTCTAAGCGGTGTTATTGCGGAAAACGAGCGCCTTCCTTCGGTGAGGGAGCTTGCATCAACACTTGCGATAAACCCGAATACTATTCAGCGTGCATACCGTGAGCTGGAAAACGAAGGCTTTGCCGGTTCATCACCGGGCAAAGGCATATTTGCGGTTGGAAGCAACAGCTTAAAAGAGCGTGAAGCTGAGATAATATACAACGATATAGGCAAAGAAATACAAAAATTACTTGATATCGGGAATGAGTTTGACGATATTATTTCGCAGCTCAATACCCGTTTCAAGAAGTAAGAGGTGACCGAGTATTATGATATCGATAAAAAATGTCACAAAATCATTTGGCGGGTTAAAAGCACTTAATAACACCGATATGTTTGTACCTCCGGGTACTGTTTACGGTCTTGTTGGCTCAAACGGTGCGGGTAAGACTACACTGCTCAAGCATCTTGCGGGAGTGTACAGGCAGGATTCCGGTCAGGTCAGCATTGACGGGCAAAATGTATTTGAAAATGACAGTATAAAAAAACGGACGGGCGTAATTCCCGATGAGGTTTATTATTACCCGCAGAGCTCAACATATGATATGGCAAGCTTTCTTTGCAGTATTTACCCGAGCTTTGATTGGGCGTATTACAAGGAATTATCCGCAAGCTTTCCGATAGATGAAAAACATCCAATCCGCAGAATGTCAAGAGGAATGCAGAAGCAGTCCGCTTTTTGGCTGACCATTGCATGCAGGTTTGATGTGCTGCTGCTCGACGAACCCGTTGACGGGCTTGACCCGATTATGCGGCGAACGGTTTGGAAGCTGCTGCTCAGTGATGTTGCCGAGTACGGAACAACAATCGTTATATCATCACATAATCTGCGTGAGCTTGAGGATGTCTGCGACCATGTCGGAATAATGGACGGCGGCAGAATTGTTCTTGAGCGTTCGCTCAGCGATTTGCAAAGCGGCGTACATAAAATAAATATCGCTTTCGAAAACGACTTACCCGAAGACTTGAAAGGTTTATCCGTACTGCATAAATCAAAAACCGGAAAGCTGCATACATTAATAATACGAGGCGATGCAGATGATGTTACAGGACGGTTAAAGGAATATTCACCGGTATTTATGGATGTGCTTCCGCTTACACTTGAGGAAGTATTTATATACGAGATAGGAGGCGGGAATTATGCAAACATACTTTAGCGGTACTCTTTATAAACGGAACATGATACGCTTCTGGCCTCTTGCCGCACTATGCTTTCTTGCTGCGATGCTCATTTTTGTACTGCCCGAGGCTGCTTCAAGGCGTGACCCGTTTGTTATGACCGATATTTTCGCCAGCACAATTTATGAAGAAAAAAATATTATGAGCTCACTCGATTTATACGTCTCATTGATTGCATTTCCAATGTCAATACTCACTGCAATTGCAGTGTTTGGTTATCTGCATAACACCAAAGCAGCGGGTTTTGTTTCATCCTTACCTGTTTCGCGGTCCGGCTTATATGTCACAAACTGGCTTTCAGCACTGACTCTTATGCTTGCTCCGCTGTTGGTGGTTGGAACGATTTACGGAATTTTACTTATCGGACAGCCTGTGTCGCAGGGAGCTTTTTTGCAATGGATTGGTGCTATTCTTGCATCACATTTTATCTATTTGTCGATTGCGGTATTTTGTACATTTTTAACAGGTAACGCTATTGTTCAAGCGTTTATATACGGACTGTTTAATTTTATCTGTTACGCTTTGTATCTTGTCGGAGTGATGATTATGTCAATGCTGGTATTCGGTTATTCCGGTCAGCTTGATTCCCCGGGCCGGCCTTTTGTAAATTGGCTGACGCCACCCGTGGCATTGTCAAATATGATTAACTCAATGATACCGAGTTCGGCAACCCCTCTTTATAATTACAGCGGTTATGAAACGGCAAACCCGGTTGTTCCATGGACGCTTTATCTTGTGTTTGCTGCACTTATGATTCTTTTCGGATATCTGTTATACCGCCGCAGGCATATTGAGTCCGCAGGGGATATATTGATTCACAAACCGGTAAAATCAATACTAAAATATTTGATAGGATTATTTGCCGGTGTGCTGATGGGGATTGTTGTGACATTTCTAATTATCCCTAATGATAATTTCTATGGCAGGTCCTCCTCATTTTTAGTCTGGCTCACTTTGTCAATCTCATTTTTTGGTGCGCTCGGATGCCTTTTTACGGAAATGCTGATACAAAAAAGACTTCATGTTTGGAAGTCTGCATATAAGGGTATAATTGGCTTTGTTGTTGCAATTGCTGCGATTGTGACGTTCATCCGCCTTGATGGAAGCGGATTCGAGCGCCGTGTGCCGAGTCCCCGGGATGTGGTTTCGGTATCGTTTACAAGGCAGCCTTTATATCATTCTAATACGCTGGTACTTCATAGCATGGAAAAACGTTATGTCCGTACTTTCGGAGATAACTGGATGCTTACATTTGAATACAGGGAGCATCAGCGGAAAAATAAATTACCTTTGTTTGATGATGATATCTTAAACGAAATCAAACTCAGAACACCGGAGTTTTTCGAGTCTCCCGATGCCATTGCAAATGCAATAGAGCTGCACCAAACCTTAGTCGATAACAAGCAGACCTTAAGAGATGCACAGTCAAACTGGCGTATGAACTCGTATTCTCACTATCTTATTTATACAATGAAAGACGGAAGTACCATGATACGCGAATATGCTTTCCCGCTTATTGAATCTCCGGTAGATGAGTTGATTCCGTTAATGATAGAGCTGAACAATCAATCCGAGGCTGTAAATAAACGCAACCGTTTTGCTTCCCTGCCCGATGAGTCGGTAACCGGATTGTTGATTACACCTGTTACGGACGGCGATATATGGCTTGTTACTACTAATTATTTGACACGTTTCTGGCATGACTCAAGAGGAGAACCGGTTATTTCCGAAGACGATATTACCGCCTTGACAACAGCGCTTAAAAAAGATGCCGCAGACGGTACGCTTGGACTGATCAGTGAAGCAGAGATTCTTCTGCCGTATTATATTGATAATTATGGAAGCAACCTGCCTCTGTTTGTAATTGACCTTGTACTGGACTTCAAAACCGCAGGAGTCCCCTCCGCATTCGAAGAGGACATCATATCCGATGAAAATGGTTTCACCAAAACCTCAGGCCTAATTCAAAGCATAACCATCAACGAAACCCACGTAAACACCGTTCAGGTGCTAAAGGAGCTGGGGTTTTCGGAGTGATTTACGGGGACAGAAATTGTGATTTTTAGTTTGTTTTTGAGGGTGGCTTAGGGGTAGTTAAATTAATTTTCGCACACTGAGGCACGGACGCCGAAGGGCGCTCTGTTGAAACACGACGTTTCATCTGAGCGAAAGGAAATTAATTTAACTACCCCTAAGTCATCCTGAACGAACTAAAAATCACAATTACTGTCCCCTGTTTTACCCGGCGAAGCGGCAGCCGGAGTTGCCGCAGGTAGCGCCTGAGGGGCATGATGGTGCGGTGTCTTTTGTGCTTTTGATGTATGCGGGTGCGGAAATATAAAGTGTTTCCATATTTGTGCTTCCGCACTGTGGGCATGGAATGCGGTTTTCGTCTTTTTCCGCTATTGTCGCACGTATATTTGAATCCGCTTCACAATCATTGCAGTGCAGGTCATAAAAAGGCATGATTTTTCTCTCCTTGAAATTTTGTGACACAGGGACGGTTCTTCTGTCACATTGTTGCTTTATTTTTGACGCTAACTCCCCTATTTACATCTTCCCGTAAAAGACACGCTCGTTAAATGCGAGCTTTTCACGTCTTGAGCCTTCGCCGTCGGGTTTGCCAATCGGAAGAACTACACGCAGCAGGTACTTGTCGGGAGCACCGAGAACGGCAAGTGCCGCTTTTTGCTTTTTCTCGTCAAAATACGGACTGTCCAGCCAGAGTGACGAATAACCGAGTGCAGTAGCGGCAAGAAGTATCTGCGCTGCAGCTGCCGCATAGTCTTCAACCTCGAAGTTATATGGAGGTCTGTGCCCTGTGCTGTCGGTCAGAAGCGCAATGGCGGCGGGAGCCGTTTGCATACCGTCAGTCGGCGCAACATCACAAAGCGGCTGCACTTCATCACGCCCGTTTAGGATTACAAGCTTTACACATTGGGTATTATTCCCTGTCGGAGCCGCAAGCCCCGCTTTTGCAATCTGTTCCAGGTCAGTCATCGGCACTGCATCGGGTAAAAACCTTTCTTTATGCGAGTAACGTTTATCAATTGCTTCAAAAAATTCCATCAGCTCTGCCTCCTGACTTTATATATAGTTTTCTTACATATTACACATAAAACAATGACGGCGCAAGCTATAATATAAACCGATGCGACGGCAATGCTCCGAGTCTTGCTCCAATGAATGGTCTTGCGGATAATCTTGCGTATAATCTTTCAGCGAAAAATCTTACTATCTTGCAAAAACTTTTTGAATACAGTAAAATGATTCTGTTGCAATTATTATTACTTCATGTGTTCATAAACAAATTTTTAAGATAAGGGAGACAAAAAATGAGTGATTCAGGCGGAAGCAAGAAAATCAACCTAAAAGAGTATGCTATGGCAAGTCAGATTTCAGATGCGCAAATCGGAGAACTCCTTTACGGCAAGGTATCGCAGTGTTCCGACATCAAAAGCGTAACACCAAATCCCACAATCGGCATTGCTTCAATCATAGGAAAGTTTTACAACTTCACCGTAGAGCATAAACATGAAAAAATCTTTGTACGGCCAAAGATGAATTACAACATGTCTGTTATTTTGTCGATGTTCAGCATCCCATTTGCTTTATGGATCGTTTATACCTTCGATTTTTCCGTACCATTTAAGAATTATGCATTACCGCTTGCACTTTTGCTTATATCCTATGGCATATCATGGTTCATTGGTTATACACTCGGAGATATAGAACAAAAATCCATACTATCTTACATCTACAATATCCTAAACAATGACCCGCCGGATAAAACCGTCAAAAACACAAAAACCCTCGGAACAAACAAACTCCTCGCCATCCTCCCCTTCCTCGCCGGCATTATCGTATTAGTCCTGTTTTTTGTGCTGTGATGTAAGCATTTCCAAGCCTTTATTATATACAGCATTGCTGTGTTGATATAATGTTTCAAGTGAGTTATGGAGGTGGATGATATGGATATTAAAAATGACGGCACCGGTGATATTGAAGTTAATGAGGCGGTGCGGAAGTATGACGAGGATAAGCGCTATACATATACCGATTATGCGAGTTGGAATGACGGTAACAGGTATGAATTGATTGATGGTATTGCGCATATAATGTATGCTCCGTCAACGGCGCATCAGAGTATCAGTATGGACCTTTCTAATCAACTATATAATTTCCTAAAAGGCACTCCATGTAAGGTTCTTGCCGCTCCTTATGATGTGTGTCTTAATGGGTTAGGCGATGAGGACTATACAGTAGTTCAACCGGATATTATTGTGGTTTGTGATGAGTCAAAGATAGATAAAAAGCGTTGTAACGGCGCACCGGATATGGCGATTGAAATCTTGTCTCCGTCAACTGCAAAGCATGATTTATTTACGAAACTTAAAAAATACCAAAATGCCGGAGTTCGTGAGTTCTGGATTGTAGACCCTGATGAAAAAGCCGTAAATGTTCATATCCTCGAAAACGGACGTTATGTAATAAACTCATATGAGAGCAATGAAACAATAAACATCACAATATTCAAAGGATGCAGCATCATATTACCGGATGTTTTTGAATAGAAACTTGATGAAGCATACTCTATGCTAAATCCATTACTTAAGGATGTAATGGATTTAGTGATTTGTTCCGGAAAAAGAGTCCTTGGCAAAGCAACATTGCATAATTTTGAATATGAAAGCTCGCCACATGCACTAGGAGAGCCGGCAGTCGCTGAAGTTATATAAAGAGGGTTGCAGCAGAGTAATGCGACAGGAGACATGTCTCCTGTCGTGCTATATTTTTATTAATATTTGACTGTATGATAATATCGTGATAAGATATGGATAAAATAATCAATGGAGGTGAAGCAATGATATTGATTAAACCGGTTTCTGACTTAAGAAATAAATTTCCGGAAATTGAAAGTGCAGTCAATCAGGGGCAACCTGTTTATTTAACAAAAAACGGACATGGTGCAATGGTTGTTCTAAGTCTTGAGAAATATTCAGAACTTACTGATGATGTTGAAAATAAACTTGATGAAGCCGACAGAGCAGCCGCACTCTCAGATGTAAGATATACCCACGAGGAAGTCTTTTCAAGGTTAAGGGAAGGACTAAATGGATAAAATATATAAACTTGAATATCTTCCGTTATTTGAACAGGATATGGAAGAAATAAAAAATTATATTACAAATGAACTAAAAAACCCCTCTGCTGCTCTTCGTTTAATTAATGATACAGAAAAGGCGATACAAAAACGTTTGAAAAACCCATCAGGGTTTAAGCCATATAACTCAGTTCGCGACCGTAGGCAACCATATTATCGAATTAATATAAGAAATTATTCTGTTTTTTATGTTTTGATTGACGATATAATGGAAGTCCGTCGTTTCATTTATGCAAAACGAAATTTGTTAGATATTGTTTAAAGAGTCATCTAATAATTGCGACAGGGGAGCAGGTCTCCTGTCGCAATTATTGTTGGTTTAATAATACAGTTTTAATACATTCAGCGGCGGTGAAGAGGATGGCTTTGATGCGTTCTTTTTCGGCGGCGGTTGTGTTTTCGGGCATGTCGTCGAAGAAGATGCAGGTTGATGGGTTTAGGGAGTATTTATTTAGAAGGTGGCGGTAGATTTCGGGGGAGGGTTTTATGTGATGGATGTCGCAGGAGAATACGCCACCGTCGAACAGATCAAAGAAATCGTTTTTATCAAGCAGGTAATCACGGGTCTCCGTGTGCATGTTTGAAAGGTAATACAAACCGTGGCCTGCTTCTTTAATTTTTGGCAGAAGGTCAATGGTTTCATGTAAAGGAAAGAGTGCCTTACCGTATGTTTCCATGTTCATGGCTTGGCGGATTTCCGATTGCAGCTCAGGTTCGCGTTTGCAGAATATTTCTATAGCCTCTTTGTGCGAAAGCCTACCCTCATCCATTATCAGCCACTCGGGGCTTTTGAAAATCACTTCATAGAGCTTGTTTACAAGGGTTTCATCCGTAAACAGGCTTCTTAAATATACAGGAGGCTTGTACTCTACAAGCACATCTCCCACATCAAAAATGAAATTCATAAACTGCTTGTCCTTTGTCAGTTTTTTATGAAACAGGGGGACAGGTTTCTTGTTTCATTAATTAACTTATTCTGCCAGAATTTTGATTGCTTCTTTGTAACCTTCAAAGCCTTTGCCCATTATTGTTGCAATGCAGGCTTCTGAAGTGTATGAGAGCTTCCGGTAATCCTCGCGGTTATTTATGTCGGACAGATGGACTTCCACTGCGGGTATGCCTACTGCCTTAAGTGCGTCCGGGATTGCGATGCTTGTGTGGGTGTAAGCGGCGGGATTAATGACGATTCCGTCGGTTTTTCCATATGCCTGCTGGATTCTGTCAATAATCGCACCCTCGCAGTTTGATTGAAACTGTTGAATTTCAACCCCTATTTCTTCGCCTGCATTTTCAATATAAACAAGCAACTTCATATATGACTTTTCACCGTAAATTTCGGTCTCCCGAATACCAAGCATATTAATATTCGGTCCGTTTATCACAAGTATCTTTTTCATTGGGTAACCTCCATTGTAATACAGGGGACCTGTCCCCTTGTCGCAGCAGGGCTGTGTCTCAAGCCTGCTTTATTATTTCTTTTGCTGCTTTTTCCGGGGTGATTGATTCTATTGTAATGTCGCTCCATTTTTCGTATAGCGGGATGCGTTTTGCGGCAAGGTTTTCGAGTCCGTCTTTTTCGGAGAGCGGTCTGCCGGCAGTCGGCAACTGCGATATCTCTCTTTCCAGGTAGACGATTTTCCCGTTTTGCCTCATGATGTTAAGGTTTTCGGGGCGTGTTACCGCACCGCCGCCTGTTGCGATTATAATGCTGCTTTGCTTGCATAATTCTTTAAGTGCTTCTGTTTCAAGTTTTCTGAAAGCTTCTTCGCCGTCTTTTGTAATGATTTCTGCAGCAGTTTTACCTGTTTTTTCTTCAATAATGCTGTCTGTGTCGGCAAATTTTTTATTCATTTTCTTGGCTAAAAGCTTACCGGTTGTTGACTTTCCGCATCCCGGCATTCCTATTAAAATGATATTTTGTGTTTGCTCGTTTATTTTTGCGGTTAATTCTTCAATTTTTGCATCATGGATATCTGAGCGCAAGAAGTGTTCGGCTGACCTTTTGGCTTGTGCGACAAGCATGGAAAGCCCGCTAACACTTGGAATACCACAACTTTCTGCTTGAAACATCAGCTGTGTAATACAAGGGTTATATATCAAGTCTATGACAATCTTGCATTTTTTAAAACATGATAAATCTTCAATTGGTGAGACTCCATTGTGCGGATACATTCCTACAGGTGTAGTATTTACAATCATTACAGTATCGCTGTGGCTTCTGATATTATTGTAATTGTCGGTACCGTTTCTTGATATGACTGTGATTTGCCCTGCTCCTTCATCTTTGAGGACTGCACGGACGGTTAGCGATGAGCCTCCGCTGCCGAGAATCAGGACTTTTTCACCCTTAATATCTATCCCTGTCTTTTTCAACAGGTATAAAAAACCGAAGTAATCAGTATTGTCGCCGTAGTATGTTCCGTCGTTTTGTTTAATTATTGTGTTTACACTGCCGATTGTGCGAGCGGCTTCGGACATACTGCTGCAGTATTTCAAAACTGCAGTTTTATGTGGAATTGTTACATTTAACCCGTCAAACTCACCTTGTGTAAAAAAAAGGTCAAGCTCTTCGGGTCTTTTTTCATACAATTTATATTCATAATCACCGAACCCGGCATGTATTATTGGGGAATAGCTGTGTTTAAGGCTTTCTCCCAAAAGTCCGAAGCGTTGCATTTAATTCTCCTATGGGAATTATACATTTTCCTGTTCCGTGCGGCTTAGTTCGAAAATCAGCATGTATAATGTTTTTATTGCGGATTCTCTTTCTTTTTTTACTTTTTTTATCAGTTTATCCAGTATTTCAAGTTCTCTTTTCGGGTCGTGGATGGGGAGTTTATGCTTTTTCTTAAATTCGGCTACTTTTACCGATAAATCCATACGTTTATCTAATAGTTTAAGGATACTGTCATCGATTTTGTCTATTTCGAAACGCAGTTCATTTAGTTCCATTTCCATTCCTCCATGTGAGACCATTGTCTCGCAAGCGAGACGTTGGAACCGTCCCTGTGTCTGTTATTTTTGTTGCATTGCGTCGTAGATTGCTATTGCGGCGGCGGCTTCGATGCATGGGACAGCTCTTGGGACGATGCATGGGTCGTGGCGGCCTTTTATAGTTAGCTTACGGGGCTCAAGGCTAGATAAGCTTACGCTGTCCTGCTCTATTGCAATGGACGGGGTCGGTTTTATCGCCGTACGGAAAATTAAAGGCATTCCTGAGGTAATACCGCCAAGGATTCCACCATGGTTGTTGGTGCGGGTTTTAATTTTTGTTGCGAAGCAAGGGGACAGTTGTTCAGCTTTTGGAATCGAGGGAATTCCGGCAACTGACACGGAACTGACTGAGGTTTCAAAAGCTGAACAACTGTCCCCTTGCTTCGCAACTATAAATGCATCATTGTTTTCAGAACCCTTTAATCCTGCAGCTGCGAAGCCGTTGCCGAATTCTACGCCTTTTACGGCGGGGATGCCAAAGAGGATTGAGGCGAGGCGGTTTTCCATGCCGTCGAACATCGGCTCACCTACTCCTGCGGGCAGTCCGATTACGGCACATTCTATGATACCGCCGAGAGAATCTCCTGCTTGTCTGACTTCTTCAATAGCCGCCAGCATCAGCTCACCAACTCCTGCATCAAGCACGGGAAACGCAGCTGACTTTAATGCCGAAAACTCAGCATCGCCGACATTAACAGGGTCAAAACCCTTCGCCTGAACATTACCGATTTGCGTTATATGAGCGGCAATTGAGATACCCTCGTTTTTCAGAAGCTGCAGGCATATCCCGCCTGCTATGCATAGCGGCGCTGTTAAGCGTCCCGAAAACGCTCCTCCACCCCTTATATCGTGTGCACTTCCGTATTTAATAAAAGCCGTAAAATCTGCGTGTGACGGGCGCGGAATGTCTTTTATATCATCATAATCCGATGATTTTACATCCTTGTTTCGTATAATCGCTGTCAAAACCGAGCCGCAGGTAACACCGTCAACCAAGCCCGATATAAACTCGGGTTCATCGGGTTCATTTCTTGTTGTTGTATGCTTACCCTGCCCCGGTCTGCGCCTTTGCATAAATGCATTAAGCTCATCAAAATCAATCGCAAAACCCGCAGGCAAGCCGTCAACGCTCACACCTATTGCAGGAGAATGAGATTGCCCGAATATTGTTACTTTAATATTATTTCCAAAATTATTTGACATTTGAATCTCCATTTATTACCTACTGCACACATTGTCTCGCAAGCGAGACGTTGGAACCGTCGCCCTTGTGCTGTTACCTTTTACCAGTCAACAGAACCGTCCCCGTGTCTGCATTGTCTCGCAAGCGAGACGTTGGAACCGTCCCCCTTGTGCTCTCGTTAAAATTCTTCGAATTCGCCGCGGAGGGTGGCGCGAAAGTCGGTGTAGAAGCCGGGGTATGATTTGCGGACGGCTTCGGCTCCTATGATTTTGACATCGTCGTCACATGCGGCTGTAAGGATTGTAGCGGTCATTGCTATTCTATGGTCACCGAAAACCTCTGTTACGCCGCCGGTGAGTCTTTTTTTACCGTTAATAATCAGACCGTCATCAGTTTCCGTTGCATCCGCACCTAAAACCGTCAGCATCTTTGTCACAGTATTCAAACGGTCGCTTTCTTTTGAGCGAAGATGAGCGGCATTAAATATTTTCGTCTGCCCCTCGGCAACCGACGCAACAGCTGCAAGAATCGGCACCAAATCGGGAACATCACCCGCATCGATCTCTATTCCGCGCAGCTTGCCCGGTGATACGGTAACCGTGGTTTTTTCGCAGAAAACATACGCACCGAAGCGTTTCAGGATATCAGTTATCTGCCTGTCACCCTGTTTTGAGTTTGTATCCAGATTTGTGCATGTAACGCTGCCCGGACCAATCGCTCCCGCCGAAAGCCAGAATGCCGCATTCGACCAGTCACCGCCCGTCTGAATTGTCTCAGGCGAACGGAAAACCTGACCGCCCGGGATAGAAAACCCAAATGATTCTTCGCTAACCTCAATACCGAAAAGACGCAGTACATGCAATGTAATATCTATATATGAACGGGACTGATATTCACTTGTTACGATTATTTTACTGTCACCCTCGAGCAGCGGTAACGCAAACAACAAACCGCTGATGTATTGTGATGTTATATTTCCGGGAAGGCTGTACTCCCCGCTTTTAAGCCTGCCGCTGCAATTAAGCGGTGATACCCCCTGCTCCGAAAGCTTGCAACCATGTGAGACCATTTCATTATATAAATCGGAAATAGGCCGCTCGGGCAGACGCCCTTCCATTTTAATATCCGCAGTTACACCGAGAGCTCCGCAAACGGGCAGCATAAACCGGAGTGTTGCACCACTTTCACCGCAATTGAGAAAATGCAACTTATCCTCTGCACTTAAAGAACTTCGGTCAATAGGAACGACATTAAACCCTCCGTTTTGATGCCAAACAGATGCTCCGAGTGCTATCAGGCAACGTGCCGTCGCATCAATATCCTCCGAGCTTTCGGGACAACTTATGAATGTTTCTTTGTCACTAAGCGCAGCACAAATGAGCAATCTGTGTGCTTCGGATTTTGATGCAATGGCCCTTATTGTGCCACCCTGAAGCGGTTTGGTTATGTTTATTGTCATTGCCAAGAGCGTCCTTTCAAGCGATAATTAATCAAGCAACCCCTGCTTTATCAGCGTCTTTAAATCATTTACCGAAATATCTGCAATTTTACACTTGCCGATTTTCTCGGGAAAATACATTGAAATACTGTAGCTGTCTCTTTTTTTATCAGACATACAAATTGCTGCAAGTTCGTTTTCCGTGTAAGAAACATTTGTCGGCAAACCATAGCTTTCTAACATGCGCCTCACGGACTCAAAGCATTCCATGTCACAGATGCCAAGGTAAACCCCTGCTCGGGTTTCAACCCGCATCCCCATAGCAACAGCCTTTCCGTGACTCATAGTAAAACCGCTGCGTGCCTCAATCGCATGTCCGACCGCATGCCCGAAATTCAGGATTTTTCTTATATCCCGGTCAAATTCATCCTGTGCTATTATCTCACTTTTTATTTTTACACAACCGGAAATGATATTTTCATATTGCTCATTTATCGGTTTTTCCAGGGACTCAAACAGCTCTCTGTCGGCTATAATTCCGTATTTTATAACCTCTGCGCAGCCTTCCCGGTATACGTCTTCGGGCAATGTTCCGAGCAAGGAGACATCACACAACACCAAATCAGGCTGATAAAATGCCCCAAGTAAGTTTTTGCCCGTTTCCAGATTAACCGCTGTTTTTCCGCCGACCGATGAATCTACTGTGGCAAGAAGAGTTGTCGGTATTTGAACGAGTTTGGTTCCCCGCATGTATGTAGCTGCTGCAAAGCCTGCAATATCTCCCGCCACGCCGCCGCCCAGGGCGACTACGACATCGGAGCGAGTGAAATTTTCATTTGCAAGAAAACTGACCAGAGAAAAATAAGTGTCGGTATTTTTTGAAGCTTCCCCGGCTGCGAAAGTAAATGTAATAACATGATATCCGGCTTTTTTCAAGCTTGTTTTAAGGGCTTTGCCATAAAGAGCCGCTACATTTTTATCAGTAATAATCGCAGCAGTTTGCCCGCCGGCCTTTTCACGGATAATATCTCCTGAGGTTTCGAAAAATCCCGCTCCGACCATTACATCGTAAGTTTTGGATGCATTAATTGTGATTGTTTTCATCCCATGCTCCGTTCTGATTTATTATGCGGCTGTTACTCCGAATCGAGTTCGCCTTTTCGCCTGCTGCCATCTTCAAGCAGACATACGAGTTTATTTAAATCCTTTGTTTCCAGCGCATTCCTGTACTCTTTTATTGAATCCGTAAAAATATCAAGCTCATTTATCAGATACCCGCTGTTATCCATCAAAAGCTCACCCCACATGTCGGCGTTAAGCTGAGCGACACGGGTCAAATCCCTGTAGCTTCCTGCAGAAAAGCCTTTATGCCCCCCTGCCGACGGGCTTTTTATAAAAGCGTTTGAGACGACATGTGCCATTTGTGAGCTGAATGCAATCATTTCATCGTGTTTTTCGGCAGTTGTTATGGTTATATGCCCGAAGCCGATTGGCTTCAAGACATCTTCGAGTCTTCCGAATAAAACAGGGTCGTCATAAACAGGCGGGACAAGAATCATGTATGCTCCGTGAAAAAGGTCGGCACGGCTGTTTTTGAAGCCCGCTTTATGGCTTCCCGCCATCGGATGTCCGCCTATAAATACGAAACCAAACTTTTCTGCGAGAGGCTGACATTTTAAGCATACCGACTGCTTAACTCCGCAGCAATCTATTACCAATGCATCCTTTGCAATGAACTTTGCATTTTGCTCAAGATAACGCACCGCATCACCGGGATTAACCGCTATGAATATCGCATCGCATTTACCGATGGTATTTTCATCAAGAACACCGTCTGCCGCTCCCGAAAGCTGTGCAAAACTAAGTATAGCGGAGTCAATGTCGAAGCCGTAAACCGTATGACCCGCAGGTTGAGAGTTCTTATATGCTTTTGCAAGAGAGCCGCCTATTAAACCGAGGCCCGCTATTCCAATAGTCATTTATTTGCTACCTCGTAAACACGGCGAACCTTTTCGGTCAACGCTGCAAACTGTTCGGGTGTAAGAGATTGCGCACCATCGCAAAGTGCATTCGGCGGGTCATTGTGGACTTCAATCATAAGCCCGTTCGCTCCTGCGGCTGCGGCTGCCATTGCCATCGGCTCAACAAG
Organism: Oscillospiraceae bacterium; assembly: GCA_009784725.1. Classification (GTDB taxonomy): domain Bacteria; phylum Bacillota; class Clostridia; order Oscillospirales; family Oscillospiraceae; genus WRMH01. The sequence continues at coordinate 66,030 of WQXS01000001.1, read as the reverse complement.
TCTTGCTATTCCCGAAGCATGGCTCGGGTCAACGATAACCGGAAGGTGTGAAAGTTCTCTCAGAACAGGAACTGCAGATAAATCCAGAGTATTTCGTGTATATGTTTCAAAGGTGCGGATACCCCGCTCACATAAAATTACATTGCTATTGCCGCCCGCCATAATATACTCGGCACTCATAAGCAGCTCCTGCAGTGTGTTTGCAAGACCCCTTTTAAGTAAAACAGGGGTTTTAATCATTCCAAGCTCTTTTAGCAGTTCAAAGTTTTGCATATTGCGTGCCCCGACTTGGATAATGTCAACATTTTCAAAAAGAGGCAAATGCACAACATTCATTATTTCCGTGATTATAGGCATCCCTGTTTGCTTTTTCGCCTCCAGAAGCAACGGGAGGCCGTCTGCCTGCATCCCCTGAAAATCATACGGTGATGTTCGCGGCTTAAATGTACCGCCCCGAAGAATGGTTGCACCGGAAGCCTTTACGCTCTTTGCAATTTCAAGTATCTGCTCAGGCGACTCAACACTACATGGCCCTGCGATAATCTGAAAACCAGAGCCGATTGCAATACCGCCCCCGACCTCGACAATACTGTTATCGGGATGAAACTTGCGGTTAGCTCTCTTAAACGGCTCACTGATTCTTTTGACCGAATCAACCATTTCCAAACCCTCAAGCAGCTCTGTATCTATTTTACTCACATCGCCTATAAGCCCGAGAATCGTATAAAACTCACCCTCGGAAAGATTAACCTTAAGACCCCTGTCCTCAAGCCAGGCAATAAGATTTTTGATTTGCTCCTGCGAAGCACCGGGTTTAAGCACCGCTATCATTATAATTGCTCCTTAGAAATTTAAAGTAACTGTATGATTATACAGCTAAATATAAAATAAGACAAGTTGTATATAAACACAATTTACGGTGGGTTTTCTGTGCAATATTATGTTGCCAATATGGCATAAAAAATTGTCTTTTATGCTCTCGTAATTCTTTTGAAAACCCTTTATTATAAACTTAGCGGGAGATGATGAGGTGTCAGAGAGAGTCATTAACTATAAATCGTTGGGTGAACGTATACAGTTGCGGCGCAGACAGTTGGGGATGTCTCAGTGTGAAGCTGCCGAGATGCTTGATTTAAGCACGTCTTTTTTCAGCAGACTTGAAAGAGGTGAGCGTGTAGCAAGCTTGGGAACACTCATAAAAATATCGAACTGTTTTGAGCTGTCTCTTGATTTTCTGTTGCAGGACTCCCTGGTGCAAAATATATCCGAACCGCAAAGGGTCGAGCTTGCACAGGCATGCACCGGAAAGTCACCCTCACAGGCCGAGCGGCTCATCAACTGGCTGAAAATGCTCTCGGAAAACATCGACAGACTTTAGGAAAGGAAATATTTAATGGTTGTTACTAAGATAAAGGAGAATGAAAGGGTTACTCTTAAGCTTCAAGGAAAGCTCGGTGCGACTACGTCCTCGCAGCTTCAGGAAATTCTTGATGAGGTTTATGCTGAGTCTGACGAGATTATACTGGACCTTAGGGATTTATTTTATATTTCCTCATCCGGGCTGCGTGCTTTATTAATTTCACATAAAACCGCAGAAATACAGGGCATCTCAGTAACATTAACTAATGTGCCCCGCAGTATAAAAATAATATTCGATGCAACAGGATATTCCGAGTACCTTGTATTCGGTTAGAATATCAGGTTAGCGGAAGCCCTGGACGATAATCCGGGCGTCGTCGTCGCCTTCACTTACACAGGTTGACAGGGTAATGATTTGTGTGGCTCTGATCGGAGCACCTATGCGGTCGGCAAAGCGCCCGAAATTGCGGGAGGATGAAAGGTTCAAGTCGTATGCGGGGTCATTTACATCTGTTCTTCTCGCGGAAAAGATTTCGAACTCAACCTCGTGATCGTTTACAATAAGTGTAATTTTATTATTCTGCTCAAGAAATGAACTGCTCAGAAACTTTCGCAAGTCCGTGAACATTCCGCCGTTCCTTACATTGTGCCCGTAGATAATAATATGCGGTAAGCGTTCTCCGATGTTGCGGTAGTCCATAAATATTGCGCCTGCGATATTTTCTTCACCCTGAAATGATGTGTGAAGATATTTTTCATTGTCCGGCCCTCGCACAACCGGATAATCGATGTTTGTTCCGCCGATGCGAATCCAGCAAACATAGTCGGGGTTAATCGCGCGCATTTCGTTATCGAGTGCGCTGAGTTGAATCATTCCGTCCGCATCGAGCTTGTGCTCTGTGCCTTCAGCCAAACCCCGCAGATAAGCATATTCGTCTTCGGAGGCTTTAAGTGCGTCCAAATGCGATTTGACGGCAAAGGTTGTAAATACAGCTATGCCGCCAAATAATACGATTCCGAGTATTAAAATAACCGTTGTTGATGCTTTGCTGAAAGGGCTTTTCTTATAGAATTTTTTTTGCTCTGCTCCGGTAGTTTTGGAGGATTTTCCCGATACCGGAGCAGGTTTTTCTGTTTTTGTAATTGTTTTAGCTGCCATTTTAACTGCCATTTGTTGAACTGTAATTAGTACGCTTTCTGTTGGATTTTAAGTGGAAGAACAGGCAGGTGCCAAGTACTGCCGTCATTGTGATTGATACTGCCATTAATGCCATTGTGCCGCCTATATCGGCTACATTTGTTTGCGGTACGTTGCCGAATCCACCCGAGCCGCTGCCGCCGCCGGGGTTTTGACCCTGCTCGTTACCTGAACCGCTGCCTCCGCCGCCGCCGCTGCTGACCTCTTCCTCACCTGTTGCGTCATTTCTCCATGTCGCAGAAGCCACAACATTTCGTGCAGGCATTGTAAATGAAGTTGATGCAGTCGTTGCACTTGCAGGTGTGACAGTGGTCGGGTTCATTGTCCATCTGACAAATGTCCATCCTGCCCGTGTTCCGGCATTGATATTAACCGTTGCACCTTCGGCATACTGACCTGCACCCGATGCACCCGTTGCACCATCGGAGTTAACCGTAACCGAATACGTCGTTGCTGCGTTCCAGTTTGCGATAACCGTTATATCCTGAGCCGGCATCGGAAATGTTGTTGTTGCATTATTTGCGTTTGCAAATCTTATATTTGGCGATCCCGGAGCAAGTGTCCAGTTATTAAATGTCTGCCCCGCAGCAGGTGTTCCTGCAAAGAGCGGCACTTGCGCAGCCGGAAGATACCAGCCCTGTCCCGTTGCACCCGTACCCGGGTTTTGTATAGTAACACCAAAATGACCCTCAGGCCTTTGCCCCCCCGGCCCCTGCTCACTTGCAGAGATGGTGACACTTGATAAACCGCCGTTTAGTAACCCTACATTTGGTACAAGCAGACCGGTTTCAGCATTTACAGGTCTCCCATTTGGAGAAGATGTAAAATCCATATTTATCGTAGTAGATTCCACAGAACTTGGTGCAACAACATCAAACGTTAAGTTCATTAGAACACCTTCGCCGCTCCAATCTGCAAGATTTCGGGTATCCACTATTGATATCCACTGTGTTCCATCACTGACATCTTTAATATCGGTTTCTGCGCTTATTCTCAGAGTCGGACTTGGCGGAGCAACTCCATCTGTGCGAAGCCGTGCAGTTTTAAGTTGCAAATGTGCAGGATTGAAGACAAACTCTAATCCGACTGCCGCAAATCCATCGGGGTTACCTGTGACAGAAACAGGAACAACAAGTTGCCTGTCTCTTGTGGCAACTATATTACTTCCGATTTCAAACCTGGTTGCGCCGGGGTTTGCGGAAACTTTACCGGGTATCAGCGGAGAGAGTATAAATACCAAAACAAGTAATATTACTATAATTTTTTTCATAATTACCTCATTTATTCTCATCAACGAAAGTATCATACATACCTTCACGAGCAAACCATTGAGTAAGAGCGAATAAATCGCTGTCATCAGGGTCGAATGGATACTCGGTGATAATATTACCGTTTCTCATACTGTTTTTCAGATTCATTGCATCTCTTGCAGCTTGTCTTTGTTCGACAGTGCCGTTTCTAAACCTTGACAGTAACACAAGGTCTGCTAAGTTCAAAGAGCCATTGCCGTCAACATCTCCATAATTTGGGCGAAATACGTCTATCAGAATGGAAAATGGTGTTATTGATTGCTGCAGTCCCGGAACAACCACTCCAAAGCGTTCTACACCCAGTGCTGTTGGATTCGCTCTTCCGTAAGTTACTCTCATTGTTCCCGGAAGCGTTAATGTTACCCCGAATGTGAACGTGTCCGGATTGGGTTCTGCATTAAAGAAAACACCTGAACCGGAGTCAATTTCAATTACTGTCGGAAGTTTATTTGATTCGTTTATTTTCGTAAGTTCCCACGTTCGCGGAACCGGACCGGTACCAACAGCGGACGGAATTGCACTTAAGTTATCTATTCTAAATGAGCCGGTATATGGTACATCAACCGTACCATTAGGTAAGTTCGGAGGTGCATTCGTCACTATAAGCGGTGGGCCGACATGATGACCGGAAATTATTACATTCATAGGAAGCGATGTACGTGTTGCCGGCTCGGGCATCTGAATTTCCACCCATGATGTTGCATCAGAGCCGCGGGGTGAAAGACCCCAGTTAGCACCTATAGCAAGCCCTTGCGGATGAGGTAATGCAGTACTTGTAGCAACAGCACCTTTTTCATTGGTTACCTTCGTTATTTCCCAGCGGACAAAGTCATTGGTTGATTGCCCTGCAAGGATACTTCCCCACTCGCCCGGTATAATTGCACGAGCATAGGTTTGATAACCTCCGAGTGAATCAACACGTCTGTCACGTTTTACTTGTCCTGCCATATTGCGTTCAGAAGGTTGAATTAATACTACCAGATATGCACGGTTCCATATTCTTATTTCAAATTCGGTATTATCAATTGCTCCGACACCTTTTATATTCGGATTATCGTGATCCAGAGCAAACGGAACTTTAAATTTATAATCTCCTGCAACAGTATCTTTTGTTGTGGCACCAAGTATCTCTAACACATTGCTCTCACTGTCGTCAAATTTTAAACCTACAGGTAAGGCAGCTGTTTTTGTCCAATTTACTTTATTCGTACCATCGGGAAGCCCGTCTATTTTGATGAAGCTCTCCCTGTACACTTCTTCAATCGTTTCGTTTTGGATAGACCACTCAACTGTGGGAGACGCATCATATGAGAACATAGGTCCGGCAGCCGGGTCAGGTCCAACCATTCCATCCGGTAACACCACTTCTGCATACTCGGGGCGCGGCCATATTTTTATCGGTATTGTAATCGGTTTTGTTTCACCAATAAGTACTAATTCGTTTGTTGATTTAAATATTATAGAAATACTAAAGTTTCTTCCTGCTGTGTCAGCTGCCGGTACTCCCGTAACAGCAAGTTTTGATATATTACCCTCGACAGGTTTAAAATCCAACCCTGCCGGAAGACTTCCGCTGATTGTTACCCAACCCCAGGTTGGAGACTCGGTGGGAGATGTAGGAATTATTAGACTTGTACCTAACACTTCTGTAAATTCGTCATATATAGCTGTATCTGTTCCAACTTCGGGGTTAAACGGATAAAGAACAATACCTTCATTTGACCATTTTTGTAAAGTAAAGTCGGGTTGAGGCCAAATTCTGATATATAGTGTATCTGATACTACATCGGCAATCCCCGAGTCTGCTGTTGATGCTCTAATTTTAAACTCGTAAGAGCCTGATGTTACAGCTAAATTTTCCGGATTTGGAGAGAAAATGTTGCCTTTTGTGTTATCATCCGGATGTGCCCGGACTATCAGACCGGGAGGGACAGTATCAATACCATCGAGCGCCCACGCCCATGTGAATTCATGATTAAATGACAATGTATCAATAGGAACATTATACCGGACACCGGCCATACCATCGGGTACTGTATCTGTGGCAATTGTTGGGTCCGGTGAAGGTGGTCTTACATCCAGACGAAATGTTACAGTTCCTGCATCACCTGATCCCCCTATTGGATTACCGGAGGCATCTAAATAAGTCAGATCTGCATAAAAGATATATATGCCCTCACGTTTTTGAATAACGGTTGGTTCGTCCGGGTTCACTTCCGGTGCGACATTAGGACTAAATAAACTACCGCCACCTGTTGGATTTGGGGTAAATCTTAACCACCATGGTATTTCGTTTGGCGGTGTCTCATTCATATCCCACCTGACTCTCACTGCTCCGGGAGGATAGACAATATTTGCAGGGTCTCTGAATACGATGTTAAATACATCACCTACAGCAGTAATCGGCAGATTTATAAGAGCTCCTGTTTCAACCGGAATCTCCGCTGATGCCGGTGCGATAAGTGAGCCGTATTCATGGGTATCTCTATTTGCCATTCTTTCGGCTCTTTGATTTTCATAATTTATATATGGCATTTCTGTGTATAATGCCGCAACAAATGTTACTTCTTCGGGCATTATAAATGAAATTTGTGCGTTCTCTTCGTCTAAGGTTTCATCAAAAAGTTCTACATAGGCAAAATTCGGATCTAAATCCCAACCCATGAAATTCTCGGTTGAAACGCTCAGAACAACTTTTTCTCCGGGCATTACACTGTCGTACGGGATAAGCGGGAAGAACTTCCAGTAACCTGTTTCAGCTTGTTTTTCCATGACACGTTGCCACATGCGGTAATCTTCGGTATCTTCGGATATTCCTGCAAACGGCATATAGAACGCATTGTTTTCTTCTTCCGCATCCGCTATCTGTGCATCGCTTATTAGACCGGCGTTGTTGCTTCTGTTCAGTTCAAAGCCGGTAAAATGCATAACAGCAACCGTCGCAGCTACTGCGCAGATTGCTCCTAATAATGATAGCATGGCAATTTTTAAAATTTTCATAGCTTTCCCCGTAATCCTTTCGCTGTACATACAACCTTGTTTGTTAAAGCTTTTTGTCAACACCGGGTTTAATGCCGGTACATTTGACTATACATCCTTGTAAGGGGACACTTTTCTAGGCTGTATTATACTACAAACAGTGGATTTTGTCAATATTTGCAATTGTTTTGTTATTTTTTGTTAACAAATACAAAGCACCCTGCAAGGAGTGTCTATTTCACACCTTAATCGATATATCGTCATTATTCCGCAAAAACTTTAGCATTAACACAATATGTTGTGTGAAAAATAATCTAATTTATTTTTTTCACCGGTTTGCTGTGAAAACTTGTAAAATCTAAAAGCATAAATACAAAATAACGCAAAAGTTACACATAATTTTCATCATTTATACCCGCTAATGGTGAAAAATACGTGTAATGACAAGGGTTTGATAAAGTGCTATGATAGTATTTACAATCGGGTGGACTGCTCCCGGAAAGGAGCAGTATGGTAATATTAACAATCATTTCCCTTGTTATACAATTCGTTGCTTTGATTGTTGCTATCCTAATCTTGCGAAAGCAAGAGAAATAGCCGCCCATGTGAACGGCTCTTCTCATTGATTCTAAATCAACTGTGGGAGCAGCCGCCGCAGACACCGGCGACCACCCGATTGCCATTATAATAGCAAGTGCAGTAAAAAAAGTCAATAGAAAATTCAATTTGTTATCATCTAGTTAATTCCTATTGTAAGTTCCATTGTGGACTCGGAAGTGGAGTTTAGTGTGGGAATTTACGTCTAATACAGGGATGATACTATTGTTTAGTTGATGTAAGCAGTGTCAGCTAAGCTGACCTAAGGGTGGGTGTGCGCACCGCACAGGGGTGGGAAAGAAAATACTGGATTACTTTGTGGTGAACGAAACTGTGAAAACTTGTAAAATTTAAAAGCGTAAATACAAAATAACGCAAAAGTTACACATAATTTTCATCATTTATACCCGCTAATGGTGAAAAATACGTGTAATGACAAGGGTTTGATAAAGTGCTATGATAATTATAGGCAATGCGGTGGTTGTGCTGCTCCCCCGGTTGGAGGATGCATATGGAATTGATTACAATGCTTATACAACTCGCACAACTCATTGCAGTTATAGTTATATATCTTTTACAACGGAAAAGAGAAAAACCACCACACTAGCTTGGTATAGCGGCTCTCTCTCAAGATTTTAAATCTTACGGAGCAGCCACTTACACAACTAAGTGACCGCCGGTTGCCATTATAATAGCAAGTACAGTGGAAAAAGTCAATATATTTTGAGAATTATTTCTGCTTTTTCACGATTGAAACTAATAGCCAGATGACGAGGATGATGGCGGCGATGAAGCCGAGGGCGCCGATGGCGGGGATGCCGAGGAGCTTCGGCTGCATGTCGGTTATGCTTATTATGCTTGAGCCTATGAGCAAGGCTGCTGCTATTATTGTTACTATAAGCTTGTTTACAAGCTTGTTGATTTTGTCCGACATGTCGTCCGACATATTCAGGTCCATGTTCAGCTTTGAAAAACCTTTTGAAAGAATCCTGAGTGCATCGGAGACCTGAGCCGGGATATCGAGCGATTTCTGCAGGGATGAAACGACTCTTTTCCCGATAGAGGTCAGCTCTGCTTTTAAGTCGAAATGTTTTTTCGAATATCCTGAAATATACTCGGAAATAACTTCAAACGCATTCATTCCGGGGTTTATCGTCTGAAGCGTGCCGTGAATTGTCGACATTGCTCTCGGAAGCATTGATACACCTTTCGGTACACCGATTTTATATTTTCTCATGATTGCAAACAGTTCTTCCGTCAGTGCGACAATGTCCATTGTTCCGAAATCGGCTGTTGCGTATCTGTTCATAACTGTCTCAATATCGTCTTCAAGTGCAAGATAGTCAATTTTCCCGCTGTGTATACCCATTTTCATGACAAAATCGGTCAGCTTCATTGTGTCACGGGTTGCCATTGCCATGATTGCGTCCGTAAACATATTCTTATCGCGCGGGCTAAGCCGTCCCATCATCCCGAGGTCAATCCAGACTATTTTGCCGCCCTGCACTTTGATGTTCCCGCAGTGAGGGTCTGCATGGAAAAACCCGTCTTCGATTATTTGCTTTACAAAGTTCAAAGCAAGTTTCTCGGCTATTTCATCAAGGTCATATCCGTGGCTTTTAAGCTCGTCAAGCTGATCGACAAAGAATCCGTCAACATGCTCCTCAACAAGTGCTTTTGTTGTGGAAATATCATAAAAAGGCTTCGGGCATGTGACATATGTAACATCTTTGTTATTTTCAAGAAATTCACGGGCATGGTCTGCTTCAAGGGAAAAATCCATTTCCTGCTTTGTAACTTCCCATACTTCGTCAACAATCATATGAAGGTCCAATTCATCGCCGATTTTTGTCACAAAATTTACCACACCGATTGCTTTTTTAATCAGCTCGATATCATGGTACATCGTATCGTAGATGCCGGGTCTTTGGACCTTTACGACTACTTTTGTGCCGTCAAGAAGTGTTGCTGCATGAACCTGTCCGATTGAAGCCGAACCAAGCGGTTTCTCTTCGAATTTCGCAAAAACATCCTTCAGCGGTTTTCTGTATTCCTCTTCAAGAACTGTTTTGACGGTATCAAAGCTCATCGGTGTTACGTCTGAGCGAAGTTTTTCGAGTTCCTTGCAGTACTCGGGCGGCAGAATGTTCGGCTGCATCGAAAGGATTTGCCCGGCTTTTATAAATGTTGTTCCGAGCTCTTCAAGTATTGAGCGCAGGGTTTCCGGCGTCATTCCCGTGACGATGTTGTGTTTTGTGAGTATCTTGATTATTTCCTTGAGCCTTTTTGTGTTTTCACCCTTACTCATTTATTATCTGCCTTTCCTGCTTTATTCTTTATTAATAGTCAGTTCGCTGTTCATATTGTCTATTTTACCGGAGCTATCGCTTTTATTACTGTTGCTGCCGGTTTTGCTACTGCTGTTGGTGTTGCTGCTGTTGCTGCTGTCGCTGTCGTTTTTATTATTTTCGTCTTCGCTGTCAAGCTCATCCATCCTTGCACGGATTTCTGCACGTTCTTCGGGTGTAAGCTTGTGTACATTGTTAACAATTCCCGAGACAGCAGTGCTTTGCACCTTTTGCTTTGCTTCGGTTACTTTTTCTTTTGCTTTGTATTTCAACTCCTCGTTGAGAAGTTTTCCCTGTTCAACCGTGAGTGTCCCTTTTTTTACGAGGTCCTCAAATATTTCGCCTGCGGCTTCTGCTGTTTTGGCGATTGCTCCGACTCCTGCAAGTAAAATCTTTTCAAGGCTGTTTTTTTCATTTTCGTCCATTATTGCTGCTGTCCTTTCAATTATCTATATCCCTTTAAAGCTAAATGAGAATTTCATCTTTTCATTTACCGGGAGAAGATATTCGTCGTGTGTGAGTGCGCCCCAGCTGTTGTCGCCGGCTATTCCCATCTGGCGGAGGTTTACTTTGATAACGGTGTAATGTATCTCGGGCAGCTCGTAATGATGCATTGCGTTTTCCAGCTCATGAGGTGTATACGGCAGTGCTGAAAACTCCATTTCATCACCTGTGAAGATAATGCCTCTGCCTGATTCGTCCGTTATTTTTGCATATCTTACACCGGTTTTGTTTCCGCATTCCTGAGGCATAAGATATTTTGACATGTTGTCTTTTACTTTGTTCCGGAAGATGCCGAGTCTTGCTCCGGTGGCACGGTCAATGTAATTTTCTTCGGGACCCATTCCGTACCATTCGATATTTTCATAGTCTGCATCGAGCTTAATAAGCATTCCGAATTCCGGCATCGGCGGCAATTTTTTCGGATGACAGGTCATATCCACGGTGACAGTTCCGTCGTTTGTAATTGTGTATTTGACTTCGCATTCGCTTGCGGGGTTTGTCGGGAGGTAGTATTTGTATGTGATTATTGCTTTGCCGGATTTGCTTTCAACCTCAGGGTCTTCAAGTCCGCCAAGACCTGTTTCGAATACCGACGGGGGCAGACAACTTGAATAAAGGCTTGCGAGCTTCCATTGTGAGTAGCGCACAGGCATAAAGTTACCGATGTCGTTATCAACGGGAGCGCGCCAGAAGTTAGGTTTCGGGATTTGTTTAATCATTTCACGTCCGCCGTATTTATACGAGTTCATTCCGCCTCTTACTTTTGAAAATAATGCGGTGAAATTTTCTCCCCGAACACCAACGCTTTGTGTGCCTTGAATTATTTTGAGCGGTGTTACGGGTGCGCTGCACGGCATTGCTCCGGATTGCCCTTTTTCGGTTTTTTCTTTAACTTTTGTAACATACTGACCAAAAGCAACTTCATGACCGCTTTTTTCCCAGGCTGTATCATTTTTTAAACGGAACGAAACGGTTATCGCATACTCACCCAAGTCTTGCGGTATTTCAAAGGGTATCGGGTATTCGGCGCTTGAAAGCGGCTCTACAGGCGTAAGGTCAATATCAACAAGCGATGCTCTTTTTACTTCGACACCGTTACGTTCAAGAATTACAATACAATCATAATCGGAAGTGGCGGTAAAGAGATTTTTATTAGTAATAACAACCTTATCCTTTTGAACATCTGCAACTATTCGTTGATAATTATACTTAACGGTTTGCAGCTTCGGTGAGAGTCCTCTGTCGCCGTAGAGAATGCCGTTTCCGCAGAAATTGTAATCATTCGGGCGGTCATCAAAATCGCCGCCGTACGCTTGAAAATACTTGCCGTAACGGTCTTTTTTCAAAAGTGACTGGTCTATGAAGTCCCAGATAAAGCCGCCTTGATAGTGCGGGTATTTCGACATTAAATCAATGTACTTAAATAATGTCCCGCCGGAGTTGCCCATCGTATGGAGATACTCGCATAAAATCATGGGTTTACCCGGGTTTTCCTTCAGGAATTTTTCCAGATTAATCGGGGTTGTATACATCTGGCTGTTCATATCCGATGTATCGGGGTAACGGGGGTCGTAGTGTATTCCTTCGTAATGCACAAGACGGGTTTTGTCAAGGCTGCGGAACCGCTCCGCCATTTTGAGCATATTGATTCCGCCCCATGATTCATTTCCGAGCGACCAGATGATAATACTCGGGTGATTTTTGTCACGCTCATAAAGATTATCGACACGGTCAATGACGATATCCAGCCATTTCGGATTATCACCGGGGAGTGCTGCATCGGTGCCTTTGTTTTCGGCAGTGATGGTGTGCCATCTGCCGTGGGATTCGAGATTCACCTCATCAATAACGTATAAACCGTAGCGGTCACAAAGTTCGTATGTGTACGGATGATTCGGGTAGTGTGATGTGCGCAGAGCGTTGATATTAAAGCGTTTCATGGTGATAATATCAGACTCCATCTGCTCTCTTGTAATTGCCCTGCCGGTTTCACAGGAGAATTCATGCCTGTTTGTGCCGTAGAACTCAATGCGTTTGCCGTTAATAAACATGACGCTGTCAATCAGCTCGAATCTGCGGAAGCCAACATCCTGTGTAATTATTTCGGTTAACTTTTTATTTTCGTCAAATATCCGAAGCTCAAGGCTGTATAGGTTCGGGTATTCCGCACTCCAAAGACAGGGTTTTTTGACCGATATGGTCAACTCCGTTTTTTCCTGAAGGTCAACCTTAACAGCACTTGCTTCCGCACCAAACCCCTCATGCTGACAAACAGCACCGGTGCCTTCTCCGCAATAACTGTTACCCTTACAGCTGAGCGCAGCTTCTACAGAACCTTTTACTCCGCCCGTTAAAAGCATAGATATATTTAAGTCGGCATTTTCTAATGCATTGTCAAGAATTGGTTCAACCTTGAGGTCACGGACATGTACCTTCGGTGTTGAATACAGGTATACATCGCGGAAAATGCCCGAGAAGCGGAAAAAGTCCTGGTCTTCAATCCAGCTGCCCGCCGAAAACTTAAAGACCTGTACCGCAAGCTTGTTTTCGCCGTCTTTAATATGTTTTGTAAGTTCAAATTCCGACGGTGTAAAGCCGTCCATCCCGTAGCCGATGTACTTTCCGTTCAGCCACAGTGCAAAACTGCTTTCAACACCTTGAAATGATATAAAAATGGTCTCTTTTTGCATATGCTGCGGTACGGTAAAATGCAGAGCATAGCTTGCAACAGGATTAAAATCTTCGGGGATTTCGCCCGGTTCAATATTATTCAGACCGTCCCAGGGCCATTGCACGTTGACATACTGCGGTTTGTCATACCCCTGCATTTGAATGTGCCCCGGTACTTTTATGTCGTCCCAGCATTTACAATCAAAGTCCGGTTTGAAAAAATCCTTCGGAGCAAGTGCAATATTCGGAGCATAACTAAATTTCCAAATACCGTTTAAGCATTGCTTGAAGCTGCTGCAACCGGTTTTTGCTTCGTTTTCTGTGCGGTAAAACTTGTGACTTGAATGTGCATCAAGACGGTTTTCCCGAAAATATGCGGGGTCCTTAAGTTTATTGTAATCAAATGTCATTTATATTATCCCTTCCCGTCAATCTGACATCCCGGGTTTTGCACCATATATCAAATATCCCGGCATTCCTGCATTATGCATTATTATCTTTAATTTATTATTTCTGCATTCTTATTTTTTATTTATTTGACCGAGCCTACTATACCCTGTGCGAATTGCCTTTGCATGATGAAAAATACGATTATTGTCGGAACCGAGGCAATAAATGCGGCAACCATGTTAACTCCGAAGTCGGTTACATATCCCGATAGGAGATTCGCCAGCAGCATCGGCATTGTAATACTGCTTGCTCCCGGTGTCATGATAAGCCTCGGCCAGAGGAATGTGTTCCATGATGCAAGAAACTGAATCGTAAACGCTGCGGCATATGTTGCTTTCATCGTCGGCATAAAAATCCGGATAAATATGCTAAGCTCGCTAAGGCCGTCAACCCTTGCCGCTTCAATCATTTCATGCGGGAATGCGCGGGCGCTTTGGCGAAAGAGCATAATTAAAAATGCAGATGACAGCATCGGCAGCATAAATCCGAGCGTGGTATTCATGAGTCCCATGTTTGCAACCAGGCTGAACAGCGGAATCATTACAGCTGCAAAGGGTACCATTACCGACACCAGAAGAAATGCCATAAATCTGTCCTTTGCTTTACTGTGGAATATTTCGAAACCGTAACCCGCTATCGAACAAATTATTATTGATACAACCGAAACACTCAGAGCATTGACAATCGAGTTAATAAATGCCTGCCCGAGTGCCTGCTGCGCAATAAGGTTTTGGATATTAACAAACAGATTGGTGCCCGGAATCAATGAGCCTCGTAAAATAGCGGGATTTGCGTTTGTTGACGATACAACCATCCAGTATAACGGAAATACTGACAAAACAGCTGCAATAGTGAGAAATGCATATTTAAAAAATCTTGCTATATTTCTGCCTACCATCTTTTGTCACCTACCTTTATTTGGATGAGTCCGAGAATTGCTGCAATTACAAAGATTAGAAGTGCAACGGCAGATGCATATCCGAGGTTCGGAGACTGCTGGAACCCGACGTTAAAGACGTGAAATGCAATTGTCCGTGTTGCGATTCCCGGTCCTCCGTTTGTAAGGTTAAACGGCTCGTCGAAGAGCTGCAGCGTACCGGTGGTGGACATTATTGCCGTAAGTAAAATCATCGGGCGTAAAAGCGGGAGTGTTATTTTACGAAACTGTTGAATGACGTTTGCTCCGTCAATTCTTGCCGCTTCGTATATTGATGGTTCGATTTGCTGGAGTCCCGCAAGATAAAACATCATATTATATCCCGTCCAGCGCCACATAAGTCCGATAATAATAACCATTCTTGCCGACCATGCCGTACCGAGAAAGTTGTATGGTGTATCGAGAATTCCAAAAGTGAGTAAAGCAGTATTTACGATGCCGTCTACTGCAAACATCTGGCGGAATACTAAAGAATATGCTACAAGTCCGACAGCGCAGGGGAGAAATATTGCCGTTCTGAAAATCCCTTTGCCTTTCAGTTTAGGGTCATTGAGCATTGCTGCGAGAATCAAGCCCAATAAAATCATCATAGGAACCTGAACCAGCAGGAATAAAAAAGTATTGCTCAGTACCTGCTTAAGATGCGGGTCGATTAAGAGCCGCTGGAAATTTACCAATCCGGCAAACTGCATTCGTGTTCCCGCTCCTGAGTACATTGCCATTTCTATTGCTCTTACAAAAGGGTAAAAGCTGGTCAGAATGATCAAAGCCGATGCGACAGATAAAAATAACCATCCTGTAAGGCCACGTTTTCTTGTCATGGTAAAGAACGGTTTTATTTTTGCTTCTTGTTTAGCTGTTTGCAAAGTACTTACCCCCTCCGATTTCGCACTTGTTTGAAATGGGGTAAGCCACACGGGCAGCTTACCCCATCACAATATTTGGTTTTGCTTTTAGGATTTATTCCATTATTGCAAACTCGGTTGCTTCTTGAGCTGCTTGAAGCTCTGTGGTTATGTCGGCACCGTTGTTGATAATATTGGAAACTGCGATTGAGATGTTATCGTTTGCTGTGTAGAAGTATACACCTACGTTGATTTGCGGGATTTTTCCTGCAAAGCCTACGATATCTGCAAATACTGCCTGACCGCCGAAGAACGGATGCGGCTCTGCATATACTGAGCTTGCTGCTGCAGGTGCCCATGTTCCGATTGCGCCGGTTGACGGAAGGATTGTTTCATAAAGCTCAACGCTTCCTGCAAATGTATGCTTAAGGAAGTCGACTGCAAGAGCTGAGTTACCGACATTAGTAACCGCCCAGCTTGAGCCGCCCCAGCTTGAAAAGTTTGTGCCGCCTGCGACTTCAAGTCTCGGAATGTTTGTTACTGCCCATGCTCCTGCGTGAGCGTTTTCCTGTACCGAACCGAGAATCCAGCAGCCTGAAATTGTACCGACTACATTGTCATTAACAAATGAGTCAATATATTCGTCCCAGCCGTTAACTTCGAGGAGTACTCCCGTATCAACAAGCTCAAGATATGTTTCGATTGCGCTGATAAGAACCGGGTTGCCTGCGATATTCGGGCTTCCGTCTGCGTTAAAGAGGTCAACGCCTGCAGATTGGAGCATAACCATGATGAAGTCACCGCCGCCTGCGGTTGTGCTGAGCATCGGCATGCCTGTTTGTGCAAGAACATCTTTACCTACGCTGATAAACTGACTCCATGTGACGTCTGTAACATCTGCTACTGTGTATCCGGCTTGTTCGAGAACATCAGTGCGGACAGCATAAATGGTTGCACCGTTATCAAACGGAACGCCGAAGTTTTTGCCGTCAACTGTTGAAAATCCGCGTTTACCTGCTGCGAACTGACCAAAGTCGATTCCTGTGTTTGTAAGGTCAATAAAGAGTTCGGGGAATGTCATGACGTTACGCTGGAACGCCATGTCCTGCATCAGGAAAATGTCGGGAATGTTATCAAGAACGCCTGTTGTAGCTGCTGCTGTAAGTGCGTCCTGAACTTGGTCCCAAGGTGTTTCAACGATATTAATCACCGCATCGGGATTAATTGCGTTGTAGATTCTTGCTGCTTCTGTCATTGCAGGGATGTTAAAGTTGGGGTCCCAGCACCAGACTGTGACTTCGCCTTTGAGTTCACCTGCGGGAGCCGAACCGTCTGTTCCGGCGGTTCCGCCTCCGTTGCCGCCGCATGCAACTACCGATGCAGCAAGCACGAGAACAAGGATAAGTGCTAATAATTTCTTCATTTTTATTCCTCCATTTAGTGATTAAAAAACTACCATTACTCAGTATAACAAGTTTATACTGTTAGTCAAGACTAAATTTAAGCATTTTATTATATAAATCAGGGGACATATGTTGTGTTTTTGATTTGTTTGAAGTGTGGTTTAGGGTTAGTAAAATTAGTTTTCGCACACCGAAGCATGGACGCTGAGGGGCGCTCTGTTGAAACACGACGTTTCATCTGAGCGAAAGGAAATTAATATTACTAACCCTAAATCATACTTACAAATCAAAAACACAACATATGTCCCCCTATTTTCTATGATGTTGCGCGCATTAGGGCATCGACGATTTGAGGGTGGGCGATTTCGATATTTGCTCTGTCGAGGAGGCCGAAGGTTTGTTCCCAACCCCAGTCGCGTTGTGTGAGGACCCAGTAGCTTCCGTTATCCCACCAGAAGCAGGTTATATTTTTTGATGTTGCATAAGCAGCATAAAACTCCGCCCATGCAACCCTTGCATCAAGATTATCCCTGTTGATTGCACCCATTTCACCCATTAAAACCGGGATACCGTTCTTGACAAATATTTCATAAGCAAGGTCGATAAAGCGTGTAATCGGCTCTGTATCGTTTGAGTCGGAAGCACTCCAGGTTGTAACACTCCCCTCGCCTGTCCGCAATGCAAAGCTCCACGGTTCATACGAATGCAACGAAACAATGAGCCTGTCCTCCACCGTGTCCCGTGGCAGGGCAAAAGCTCTTTGAGCTGTTTCGTTTGCCGATGCGGCATATGTCGGAACAAGCAGAACACGCTCTGCATTGTTACCGCCCGTACTTCTGACAGTATCGACAAATGTTTGGTTTAGAATGTTGAGATTGCTTTGCTCCTCGGGTGTTCCGCCTCTCCATTCATTTGCACTGCCGATGGTCCGGGGTTCGTTTAAGCCTTCAAATGCAAGTTTTTCATTATATCCTTCAAAAGTTTCCGCTATTTGTTCCCAGAGCTTTATTATATTGCTTCTTGAATTTTCAAGCTCACTGTCACTTAATAAAAACAGCGCATCATCATGATGGGTATTGAGGATAATAAACATGTCGTTTACCGCAGCATAATCAACGACCTCAATTACCCTTGCCATCCAATCCTCGCGGATGTTCAGCTCATCATCAACCGCTTTAAACCATGTCACGGGAATTCGGACGGCATTAAAACCTGCATCCTTGATTGCAGTTAAGTGCTCCTGTTTTGTCACCGGTCTGCTCCAGCCCGTTTCAAGCTCGGTTACCGATGTGTTTGCATATACACCGCCCCCGAGCCATGAAAACCCTCCGGGACCGTCATGAGCATCGAGTGTATTGCCGAGGCTCCAGCCGATACGGATACCATAAAGCCATTCGTTTGCGGTAATTGCGGTAAAAACTGTGCGGTCGTTTGAGCTGTCTGCTTGGGTGCCGGAAGCTCCGTTTCCACCGATATCCGAATCAATTTTTGTGTTGTCAGCATCTGTGTCTTTATTGTCCCCGTTGCTGTCTGTATTTTCCGACCCGCCATCCGGCGGTGGTGAATCTGTTTGCACTGCACCGTCAGGCGATTCGTTGTTGTGGTCATCTGAACTGCTGCAAGCTGTAAGATTCATAATCGCAAATAAGGCTAATGCCAACAGAACCACTGCCACTCTAACAAAAATGTTCGCTGCAGATGATTCTCCATACCACTTAAAAAAACCAAAAATCTTTTTCATATAACTCTATCTGTACTTTCCGCGTCCGTCGATTTGGAATATTTTTTCGATTACCCCATTGCGCACACCGTATAACTCATCATGCAGGTTCACTGCAGAGCAGCAGTGTGATGGAATGTATTCGATTTTTTGAAGATAAAAAAGCGAATCTTCCGTATCATTGATTATCCCATGTTCTTCATTTAGCTTTAATGCAGTTATACCGGGGAGGTTTTTGATGACCGGTAAGCCTTTGGTTACACAGCATACCTTTTGCCCTGCATCGGTTATTGCCGTGCCGGGACGTTTATGAATGACGGTTGCAAGTACGGATAATGCATTTTTGAAGGAAAGGCTAAGCTTTTCATAGTCGGTATCCATAAATACATACGAACCCGCTTGAATTTCCGTCCATATTGTATTATCGCCCGTGATATTATAAGTCCCGGTGCTTGCACCGCTGATTTCATTGACTTTTATGCCGTTTTCTTCGAGATGGTTTTTTATGCCTGTTACTTTTTCTACGGCTTCCTTAACACCCCGCACACGGGCATCAAAGTCCGCTTCATGACTGATTTGCCCCGCATATCCCTGAAGCCCTTCAAATACAAGCCCCGGGCTGCTTTGAATCAGAGAAGCAAGCGGGAGAGCTTCCTCTTTTGTATTTATACCACAGCGGTTCATCCCTATATTTACTTCGATGAACACATATATTGTTGCCCCGCTTTCCTTTACTGCATGCGATAAATCGATGATATTTTCCGGATTGTCAACACATACGGCAATTCTTTTTGAGCAGGCAAGCTCCGCAAGACGTTTTATTTTACTGCTTTCGACAACTTGATTTGCTATAAGAATATCATCTATTCCCGCTGCCGCAAGCACCTCAGCCTCGCTTAGTTTTGCACATGTAATACCCTTTGCACCTGCTTTAATTTGCATCTTGGCAATTTCACTGCATTTATGCGTCTTAAAATGCGGCCGCAGCTTTGCTTTTTTGTCCTTAAAATAACTTTCAATTATACTGATATTCTCTTCAAGAATATCCATATCAACCAACAACGCAGGCGTCTCAATTTTATCAATACCCGTACCAATACTATTCATTTTCTCTCCTCGAAAGACAGTGGCAGACAGGGGGACGGTTCTTCTGTCTGCAAGACAGGAGAACCGTCCCCCTGTCTGCATAGTCTCCACTGTCTTATCTTGTCATTTTTTCTGTTAAATTGTATTATAGCATTAATTATTCAATAACAGTAGGGAGAATTTTATGCTTTTATACATAATTCGGCATGGCGAGCCTGATTATTCGACGGACAGCTTAACGAAAAACGGCAAGGAGCAGGCACGGGCACTTGCAAACAGACTTTGTTCACACGGGCTTGATGAGGTTTATTCATCGCCGCTCGGAAGAGCTGTCGAGACGGCTGAGCCGACATGCAGACGGCTGGGTCTGGAGTGCATAATTGAGGAATGGATGAACGAGGACAAGGTATGGGATGAGTTTACATCTGTTGATGAAAACAGTGAGCGCGACTGGGCATTCGGCTGTCAGAATACCAGGCTTATAGAAAACGGTTTTTTACATGGCAAGTGGTATGAAAATCCTGTTTTTTCAACGTGCAAGTCACCTCTTGAATGTTACCGCCGCCTATCTGCAGGCTCCGATGATTTAACCGAACGCTTGGGATATAAACGTGACGGTCATATTTATAGGATTATTTCACCAAACGAAAAAAGGATAGCAGCCTTCTGCCATCACGGGGTCAGCACCATATGGCTATCATACTTACTTAACATCCCGCCGCAAATATTCTGGGCAGGCTTCGACATACACCACACCGCCGTAACCATTCTCAACTTCCGTAATAACCCCGACGGTCTCACCTCTCCCCAATGCATGTGCCTCGCCGACATGTCCCACATCTACAAAGAAAACATCCCCGTAAACGCCGCAATACAGTTTTAATGTTGCGTTTCTTGATTCATTGTGTTACAATAAGCTACAATTAGTTACAATTTTATCGGGAAATGTTAATTATGAAGACAGAAAAACGATTTAAATATCTGCGCCGGATAATAATTTTAGTTATTATTGTTTGTGTCGCAATTACATCAATTTCGCTTACTGCCGACTCACAAAAGCAAATGAGAGAGCAGCATACGAATGATGTTTTACTTGTAATCGACGGGTGGCGGAGTATGTTTTCATCTGCCGGTGAAAGCAACAGAAGTGACAGAATCAATGCATTTCTTGCGTTAATCGAGCACCGCAGTCAGCTTGATAATCATATTATTCAATGTGAAGTAATCGACTCTGAGTTTGATGATGTTCTGAGCCGTATAACCGACTGGTTCTATAACAGCTACGTTCTCAAAGTTAATGAAATTGCAAAAAAAGCTGATATTAATACCGGCGAAATTCTGCAGTATTATACTGATATATCCGCAGACATTGATAAACTGAACGGGTATTTTTATTCTTCTGATTCTATTTCGGTTGATGACCCGGACTATGATCCGGATAGTGATACAGAGTATGACCCGGGAGACGACAGAGCATTCAAAGCAGGGCTTTTTGCGGAGCTAAGCAACATGTACACCATGTTTACACAGGACGATTATGTTACACTTAAAATTGATGAAAACAAAGCCTTGATTCAAGAGCTTGGAGATATATTAAACCTGGTAGAGCATGAAGGAATAATCGGTAACGAAGGTATTAAAACTTTAAGTGATATGGTTAATGAGGTCACTCACGAATACTCGGAAACAGACCAAATTGCAGCTGCTGAAGCTGAAATAATCACAGGCAGGTTTGAAACCGGGATTACATTGCAAAGAGTTTGGTTTAAGGAACACTATACACAGCTTGTCGTAGAAATATCATCTGCTGACAGAGAAGATGAATATGATAATGTCACGGTCAGCAATCAAATCAGCGAGTTAGGGTATGTTAAACAGTTTATTGATGATGATAATGTTGTCAGCAATGATTTTCACGCTTCGATAAACGGGCAGATAGACCAATTAATACAAGATTATGAAACCGAGCTTGTTTCCATTAACGAACGTATTGAACAAAGAGACACTGCAGCCGCCGCTGCAGCGGCAAGTGCAGCTGCAGCAAGCCGAAGAAACACAGCAGCATCAAGCACAAACAACAGAACCGGCTCGGGCAGTACCGGCAGCAGTAACAGCAGTAGCTCATCGGGTTCGAGTTCGTCTTCGTCTGCTTCGTCCGGCTCAGCCTCAGGTTCGTCGGGCTCAAGCTCGAGTTCGTCAAATAACTCATCGTCAAGCTCAAGTTCAACAAGCGGAACACAAAATCAATCCAACACCGGAAGCACATCTGCAATCGGAGGGCATAACAATAATTATCCTTCAATCTCATCAAACTGCCGCGAAATGCTTGCACGGCTTGTTAAGCTTGAAGCCCCTAACGAATGCGCAAACGGAAAACAGGCTGTTGCAGAGGTTGTTCTTAACAGAATGATATCATCACGCTGGAGCCATGCAACCACCGTTGAAGAGGTTATATTCGACACAAAATGGGGAGTTCAGTTCACAGTTAAGGACCTTGTATGGACAGACAGAGGAACCCCAAGAGCCGCCGACTATTCAGCAGTTGACAGAGCACTCGCCGGCCCGAATGTCCTAAGCAAGGATTACATGTTCTTTAACATGAGCGCCGGAAACCACACCGATGTTTTATGGATAGGACTCCACGCATTCAGAAAATAATAATGTTTCGCTCGCAATATAATAAGACACTGTTCTGCTCACCCCCGCTCCTGTCTTAGCTGCGATGCAACCGGCAATACACGCTCCCTTTCTTATTACTAAATAAATTATAAATAACGTATATTTTTTTGTTGACAAACAGTTTGATATACGTTATTATCTTGTTATCTAATGATACCAATTACTATTAAGGAGTAAATACAATGATTAAATTAACAAAAGATATGGAAACCGGAATCACCAAAATCGACACACAGCACAAAGAACTTGTCGACAGAATTAACGCTGTCACAGCAATGGGAACAAAGTCTATTTCCAACGACGAAACAAAGAAAACACTTGATTTACTAGGAGCTTATATCGTTAAGCACTTCAATGATGAAGAAGCATTGCAGAAGCAGTCTGCTTATCCGAAATATGACCAGCACCGTCAGCAGCATCAGCTCTATATGGCGGAGTTCGATAAGCTTAAAAAGGAATTTGCCCAAAACGGACATTCCGCAAAGTTTACACTGGACCTGAGCAATTCAATCATCAACTGGATAGTACGTCATATCAAATCCGTCGACGCCGAGTTCGGTAGATATTACAACGCACAGCAGGCATAAACCTGTAAAAAACGGGGATAAAAATGGAAACAAAAAGAAATACAATACAACGGCAGCTGGTTTATAACGCAGTAAAGGAGCTTGACATACACGCAAACGCAGAGCAGGTTTACGAGCATATTATCACGGTTCACCCGTCAATAAGCAGAGCTACAGTTTACAGAAACTTAAACCAACTCGCAGAATCAGGCGAACTTTTAAACATCGGAAGCTTCTACGGCACAACCCATTATGACCATAACGCAAATGACCATTACCACTTCATCTGCGAAAAATGCAAGCACATCTACGACATAAGCAACTGCTTCCCCGAAATAAAAAACCTCACCCAAACCAACGGCCTGATAATAAAAAGCCACAACCTAAGCTTTTTCGGCATATGTAACGAATGCAAATAGACGATTTATAATACGTTTACCGAAAAAACATAAAACAAATGACAACCCATATTTTGAGTTGTCATTTGTATTTACATGGTGGAGGATACGAGATTCGAACTCGTGAATTAACACTGCCAGTGTCATATGATCCCCCTTCATCAATCCCCCACATTATTCAATTATAAACCATTTTGGAAATATCGCCTGCCGATTAGACGCTCCCGCTGCACCAATACCCCATGGCTTGATAATTTTAACAAAAGCTAAAAATTTTGTCAAATACTCTAACAAATAGAGTTCTTCGAATTAATAAGATATTATCTAAACAACGAGTTATTAATTATTTCATTGATTTCTGCTTGTTTTTCTGCTATTTCCAATTCCAACTTTTTTTGCATATCGTATTTTTGTTCAATACATAAAACTATGCGTTCCTGCTCATCCTTTGATAAATCAGGAATTGGGAATTCCTGTAGAATCGATGGGAAAATATTTGTATTGTTTCCAAGACCTTTCTTATGCATTTCAATAAGATATTGAAAATATGTGCAACGCATATAATAATATGCAAACATTTGATTATAATTTGTCAGCCGTATACGCATTGTAAAATCAGCAAATACTCCATGAGTTTCATTATTATCTATTATAGCAACCTTTCCTATTGTACCTTCACCGGAACGAGCCATAATAATATCATTCATTTTCACTGTTTTTATTTGTTTATTGTCGAAATATGACTTTTTCACCCTATTTGCATCTGCGGAGTTAAACCGCCAATTCTTTATTGTAGCCATAGAGATATAGTAATGCTCGCCATTATTACAATAATCATCAGGAGAAATACTTTCACCCAATATTATCGGTTCTGAAAGATAGTCTTTAATTTTTTTATCTGTAATCTTTTGCAACTCTGATTTAACAAATGCTCCCACTTCCCTGTGATACTTTACACTAAAACGCAAATCCTTGTTATTTGAAAAGCTTCTTAAATCAGTCATGTAAGGCTTAAGTGCCCGTAGTGTAGTGAATTTCTTAATATTAAATCCAAGCTCAGATGTAAACACTTCATCAATAATCGTCTGCATTGGAACAATTTTTTCTTTTAATCTGTTTGTTTTTTCTTCGATAATACTAATTTTATTTATTATTTGATGTTGATTTGTTCTCAGTGTATCTATAACTTTTTTTTCGAATTTTAGATTAATTAAATCCCTTTCGCTCAAGGTCGGATATCCTTTCCCCTGACGTGCGACAGCTATAATATCATCGATAAATAACCATTTTAGGCAGTAATAGAGTAATTTAGGCATTTCCAAAGCCCTGATAAGAATAAATGCTTTTGTAAAATAAATACTACTATTTTTTGAAGTAATAAAAATAAATTTCCCTAGATTCGGTCTTACTTTTGAGATTAAAATATCATTTTCATTAACAGAAATAATATCTCCTTTTTCGATTTTTCTATAGTAATTATCATCAAGCAGGTTGCGTTCATCAAAGTTTAAGCAAACAGGGTTTACTTCCCCTCCTGTTGTGGTATCGCCGATTTCACAGTATAAAAAATCGCCATCTAATTCTTCAAATGGAAAGGATGTTTTCTCGGAAAATGAAAATAACTCCTTGAATGAGTAAGTATCATTGCTATGCTCATATTGGGACTTGTGGTAGGCAAAATCATATCTAAACGACTGTTCATCGGCCAGTTCAGATAAATTACGGTTTAAAAGTTTCATAACTGTCACCTTAGTCCCATACAATATCTCTCATATAGTCGAGAATAGTAAGCTTCTCACCATCATCAACAACAACTTCATTTTCTGCAATTCTATATAAATCGTTTGGCATCTTATTTTCGCGCGGGTTCTTGCCACCGCTTCTTTTGTACCCTACATTGCTTGCTTCTGCCATAAAAACCGTGTAGTTCAATTCATTTGCCACTTCGTTAAAAACCCACCATGTATTGACAAAACCGAACAAATCAACTGTGTCCTTGTCATATGAACAAAGCTCAAATAAATCATTTTTGTATTTCTTTATCAGCTCACCTTTGGTAAGTTTAATATCTTTTTGGGTAAGATAGTTTTTAAGCATTAACTTGAGTACATTTATTTCTCCTGCTTCATCTAATTCCTTAATCGAAGGAAGTTTACTTTTTTGCTTTTTCCCTTCATAAACCGATATGATATTTTCAACTCTCGTTTTAAGAAATGAATATGTTTTACTTGCTTCTTCCCATTTATTGTTCCATTGATTTACTTCGGATTTTAATTTTTTCTGTGCAAACAAAACACTTGTTTTTGTTAATGTATAGGGTTGAAATGCACTTTGCGGTAAAGATACGACAGCTTTAATTTTAAAATATTTATATATAAAAAGGCGAATATACTTATTCTCGGTTGTATCAAATATACTCTCAGGGAGTACGGCTGCAAGTCTTCCATTTTCACGCAGCAATTGATACCATCGCTCTATAAAAAGGTTTTCCGAATTTTTCTTTGAACCAAATGCAAAAGATTTGGATAATGTTTTTTTAGTGTCATTATCAAGCTGTACACTAAATGGAGGGTTGGTCAAAATAACATCAAAACACTCATTGACAGCAATATTATTATAGGATGAATCAGGGTGATTGCTGACTAAAATATTGGATGTTTCCTTTATGTAGTTAGTAAACGGAAGAAGACCATCTTTTACAAAAATATTTGTTGACCCGTCACCATGCAAAATCATATTCACTTTAATTGCTGTTCCGAGATTGAAGTTTATTTCATTTGCATAAATATATTCTTTTGCCCATTTATGTTCGTGATAATCCGGCATAAACCATGTGTCGAATTTTTGTCTCACAGCATTTGAACTGCCAAGCATTGATATAAAACGATACTTCATATTTTGCGTTATAAACTTCATGTACTCCAATAAAAATGTACCACTTCCGGCAGATGGGTCAATCATGTATGGGAGTTCTCTTTTTTCTTTAATATTTTTAACTGTAAGCCTGTCGAGCTGTAATCCCCACAACATAAAACGAACAATATTTATATGAGTAAAAAACTGTCCTTTTGTTTGTTTGAAACCGCTTCGTATAATTGATTCGAAAAAATCTCCAAGAATATCCTTACCGTTAAGACTGTTTCTGCCTTCAACAAAAGACAGACCTTCAAATTTTTGGACCGTATATTTTAATTTTGACAGTGAAAACTTTTTGCTGTCAATAACATATGATTTTTGCAATTCATCTTCATCAGATATATATAGCTTATCTTTCAAAGCACGGCGATAAAGGTTATTAATTCGGTCAAATAATTGTATATTACTTTCAAATTCTTCTCCGGCTTCATTCGCAAATGCGAATGATTGAAAATCATATACATCTCCATCATCTTTTTCGTCTTCGTCTTGAATTTTTGCAAGAATCAGGTTTGTTAACGATGAAAAAACCTCGTTATCATCTGTTCCGCCACCACCCCACAATACATTGTGCAGATCAGTTTGCAGGCGATTCAGGCTTTCATGTGAAAAGTCTGTTTCTAAATCCTTCTCCGATGCTTTAATATAAAGTCGTTTTTGTGCTTTACCATATCTTTCGGGCAGGTTATTCACACTCTCACGATCAGAATCCACCCATTCAGAAAATGTTTGGAATTTTTCATTATCGATAATAATACATTCATCAACAATAGTATTTCCTGAATCGGCAATAGTATAAAGAACGAGATATTTAACACTTTTACCACTATCTGTACGTTCCATTCCCGAAACTTTGAAGAGTTGCTCTTCAATAACTAGATCCTTATCTTCGGAATTGTAGTCTTTTGGTGGTTTTAATTCCATAAATAAGAATGCGTTTCCATGTTCATCACGGACTATAACATCGATTCGTGTTGTTTTTGTATGGGGTCTGCCTGCTGTATACTCACGTTCTATTTCAATTCGTGACGGATCATATCCCAGTTCATTTACCAGTCGCGTCAATATAAACGCACGGACCATTTCCTCATCACCGGTAATGTCTTTTAGGTTTCTGCCTTGCACTATATCGGAGTATGTAATTTTTCCATTCTTGAGGTTTATTGAACTTACTACCTTGGTTGGATGTTTATTAATAAAATCAACAACAAGTTGTCTGTTCACCTTAACTCCTCCTGTAATTTTAATGCTTGCATAAATAACTAATCTTACTAAGTTACTAAATAATTTTATGTTTTTTCATTGAAATATATGAATATAAAAACACTTTCAATCAGTTTTATAATACCTGCATTTTATTTATTATTGTCTACTCTCTTCTGATTCCAGTTTCTCAAATTTAGTGTCCGAAAAAACGGATTGTTGAAAGGTTTTGATTAAAATCATTCTCACAGCTCCTCGGCGCGTTTTTGGGCAGCGTGGTGGAAGTTGAGGACTTGGCGTTGGTATTCTTCGTTCATGAGAGGGGAGGTTATCATAAAGTCTGCAGATGAGCGGTTTGTTGCTATGGGAATGTCGTAAACGAGAGCAATCCGAAGCAGCGCTCTTATGTCGGTGTCATGCGGCTGTGCTGTGAGCGGGTCGCTGAAAAATACTACAAAATCGAGAACACCTTCTATAATTTTAGCACCTATCTGCTGGTCGCCTCCAAGCGGGCCGCTGTTGAAAATCCTTACGGGCAGACCGATTCTGTCGGTTATCATTCTTGCAGTCGTTCCCGTTCCGCTCAGAAAGTGCTTGCTGAGAATTTCTTTATTCCACTCGCACCAGTCAAGCATTTCCTGCTTTTTCCCGTCATGTGCGATAAGTGCGATATTTTTTTGTTTTCCCAAAGACAGTGTTATAAAATCGTCACTGTTTTTTTTATTTACTTCGTCCATTTCCATCCTCCAAATCCACTACAAAATCACTGATTGCCTGCATAACATTATCATTATCCTTTTGAATGCGAAGCTCAATCGGCTTGGTCAAATCCATTGCGAGAATACCCATTAACGACTTCGCATCAATTACATACATCCCGTCAATCAAATCGAAATCACCGTCAAGAGGAGAAATCTTTTCGATAAACCTTTTCACATCATTTACCTTGCTGAAAGAAACATAAACAGAGCGCATAAATCCTCCTGTGATTAAACCTGTGTTTAAATTAGTTGTTCCGTCTTTATTATAGTCCTTAATATATTAAATATCAACAATTCCAAAAGATTAAAAACAATTTATAACGGACTTAGAATACTTTAAACTCCGAATAATTCGATGTTTTTTACTCTTATTTCCGGGAAATTAATTTGTAATACTATCAAATATAACCGGCAGAATTCATAACATGCAGGGTTGACATAATGCTGTAGTGTTGATAAAATCATGAGATTGCACAGTATCGGAGGTGTTTGTTTTCGCTAAAATATTTTCAAGCAAAGCAAAACGAGCTAAAAAGCCTGCCCCTAAAGGGAGGCCTGATACTGCTGCTCCAAAAACCAAGGCAGATAAACCCGTTACCAATAAAGCACCGGGTAAACTTGTCGCTGACAGTAAACCTAAAAAACCTGTACCAAAAACAAAACAAAAGCCCGAGCCAAAAGCAAGCGAACCATCCGCCAAGATAAATCCGCTTAAAGTAATCGCTGTTGCGGTTGCTGCGCTTATCGCACTTGGAACGCCTGTTGTTGTGTATTTTATGATGTTTGCGGGTCCTGTCCGCTCTGTTGTTACAATTGAAGCAGGTCAGCCGATGCCCGGAGTATCGGTTTTCCTCAGAAATCCCGAGTCGGAGGCCGAATTCATCTCTGATACTTCCGGAATAACCCTAAATAAAACCGGTGACATAAAATTATCCGTTAAGGTCAATGACGACACATTCAATGTGACCCTCAGAGTAGTGGACACCATTCCTCCCTCTGCAACAGCGGTCAATCAGTTTATTGTGCTCGGTGAATCCCCTTCCGTCGATATGTATTCCGCCGATGTGTTTGTCACTGATATTATTGACGAAACAAATGTTACCGTCACCTTTGAAAAATCTCCGCTGTTTAAGGAAACGGGTAAGGAAGAAATAATTGTCATCTTAAAAGACGAAGGCGGCAACACCACTAAAATAGCAGTTAACGCATATATTTTCACGGTAAACGAAGAAATAACCATTGAAGCAGGCATGGATTTCCAAGATATAAATGCACATATTTTACTTGCAGAAGATGACGAGTTATATGGAGTGTACGAATACGCACCCGTAAGATTTGAACGCGACATTCCGCAGCAGCAGCTCAATACAGTCGGTCAGTATGATGTAACAATTCTTTTCAACCAAAGACTTTTCCCGATAAAAATCACCGTTGCCGACACCTCACCACCGACCGGAGTTGCAAAGCATCTTTACACATGGCTCGGAAAAACACATACCCCGCTCGATTTTATAGAGGATGCACACGATTTTTCAGAATTTACTGCACGATATGCATCAGATCCGGATTTTAGCTCAACAGGCACACAGGAAGTAACCATCATTCTTCAGGATGTATGGGGCAACAGTTCGGAGTTTAGCGCAGCATTAACCATAGAAAGAGACACAATCCCTCCCGAAATCAGGGGTGCAAGAGACCTGACAGTTGCGCAGGGAGCAAACATTTTATACAGAACAGGTGTAACCGTATGGGACAATGCCGATGGTGACATTGATTTTGAAGTAGACAGCAGCGCAGTAGAAATCGATGTTTTGGGCGAATACCCCGTTATTTTTTCCGCAGTTGATTCAAGCGGGAATAAATCATCAATAACCATAACAATTACAATCGTTGAATTTACACCCGAATCTGTAACTGAATCAATTGACGCTGTACTGGCAAATATTATTGACAATACAATGGATCAAACCGAACAAGCCCGTGCAATCCATACCTGGGTACGCAGCAGTATCAGTTACGGGGCCGGCATAAACGAAAGAGACACATACCGGGCAGCACACCGCGGTCTACAGCGCAGGACCGGCGACTGCTATACATATTTCGCCATTTCATCACTAATGCTTGACCGTGTCGGTATAAACAATGTTGAAATCATACGTATACCCGGGGCAAGAAGCACAAACCATTTTTGGAGCCTTATTGAAATAGACGGGTTATGGTACCATTTTGACTCTACCCCGAACATCTTCGGAGTAATGGGCTTTATGCTGACATCACCTGAAGCCGCAAGGGTTTCCGCAAGCAGCAGGTCATGGAACTACTATGCTTATGACCCCGCTCTTTACCCGCCTGTAGCCGACGCACCCGAAGGCACACCGTTCTTGGATCCGCAAGACGGATAAGACAAGGGGGCAGTCCCTCTGTCTCCTCGCGATGACGACGTTTTGCTACAACCCCTTAAAAGTGCTCGCCCCCAGAGTGGGGGCGAGCACTTTTTGCGTTATGGTATTATTTTGCGGCATCCAGCACGGTTATTGCGCCGTATAACTGCTGTTTTACGTTATTTTCACGTTATTTTGCTATCTTGCTTCTGCTCCGAGTGTTTTCACAAGGCGTTTTATAATCGCATTTGCACAGTTTTCAATCTCCTCTGAGGTTAACGTCTTGCTGAGCGAACCGATTGCAAGTCTAAGCGTCACTGATTTTTTGCCGTCGGGAATCTGCTTACCTTTGTATTCATCAACAAAGGACACAGCCCTAAGCATTGAATCAGCACCCATTTTTGCCGTTGCAACTTCAAATATCTTTTCCCACTTGACCGATGAGTCAAATATCAGTGAAACATCGTAATCGGTCATCGGATACTCGGGAATATGAGCAAATTCATTTGTTCTTGATGCAAACGGTTTTAATGAATCAATATCAATATCAAATAGCACAACAGCAGCGTTTTTAATCCCGCAGTCAAGCGATACTCTTTTCGCAAGCAGCGCAACACTTCCAAGCTTGAAACATGGGGACAGGTTCTCTGTTTCACTTTGCATCCTTTGCGACCCTTGCGCCCCCTGCCCTCCTTGCCCTCCGGTAAAAATATTCAACCAGACAACATCATCAGCCCAATGAGGCTTTTCTTTTTGCTCAAATGTAAAGGGTTCCATATGTACAAAACGAGACATCGACTCAAGCGCACCCTTTGCTTTTCTGAAGAGCAGCTCAGCATCCTCCTGTCCGCCAACAAACGCACCTGCAACGTTTCGGCGCTGTAACGGCAGCTTTTCACGGGAATCATTAAGCACTGAATAATCCCTGTCAAAAAATACCTGAGCAGATTCGAAAATTGCAAATTCAGTAAAATACCGAAGATTATCCGAAGTTGCCTTACATAAACCCGGTAAAAGCGAACAACGCAGGAAACGCTCCTCTGCCGAAGGAGGTGCAGAAATTTCAAGCAGTCCTTCATTTCCGGGCATTACCGCATTTACATACTCCTCACTTACCCACGGATATGTAAAAACCTCGTTCATCCCGCACCGAAATGCCAGATACTCCCTGATTTTCCTGTCAATATCAATCATCGGCTGATTAATTATACCTTCAAAGGTTGTTTCAATCGGCCTTGCTTCAAAGTTTTCAAATCCGTGTATTCTCGCAACTTCCTCGATAATATCATCAGGAATTGAAATATCACCGGTTGACCGCCAGCTTGGAACTGTAACCCGCATAAGTCCTGCAGTCAGGTTTGATGATAATCCTCCCTTTTCAAAATCCACATCAAATCCAAGACGTTTGAGAATACTTGTCAAGTCTTCATTTGCAATGCGTTTACCCAATCTTTTTTCAAGCCAGTCGACGGAAACCTCGACTGTGTTGCCTTTTAAGGGTTTCGGATAATTATCGTGAAAACCTGTCACCAACATGTCGGGATATAACTCCGCAAAGAGCTGCATTGCAAGAGCATGAGCGAGGTCAACCCTTTGCGGGTCTATACTTTTTTCAAACCTTGTCGAGGACTCGGTACGTATTTCATGGCGAATAGTTGTCCGTCTGACGCTGAGTGCATCAAAATTTGCGATTTCAAGAATAATCTTGTCCGTTGCGGTTAATATCGAATCCTTTGCTCCTCCCATAACACCTGCAAGAGCAACCGCTCCCTCACCGTCTGCAATAACCAGGTCCTCGGGTGTAAGAATCATCTCCGCACCGTTCAGCAGCAGCAGCTTTTCACCATCGGATGCTCTGCGTACAACAATATTTTCTTTAATGATGTCCGAATCAAATGCGTGTGTAGGCTGCCCCGTTGCAAGCATTACATAGTTTGTAACATCAACAATCGCATTTATCGGGCGCATTCCGACACGCCAGATACGGCTTTGCAGCCAAAAAGGCGACGGCTTGACAAAAAGCCCATCAATGTTAACACCAACATACCTCGGGCAACGCTCTGTGTCGTCGATGATAATCTTAAAATCTGCCTCGCCGGAGCAGGGTACCTGTCCCCCTGTTTCAACCGCATCGGTTTTTGTCGGGACAGCTCCCGATAATTCTTTAAGCGGTAAATCATAGATTGCAGAAATTTCCCTTGCAATACCGTAATGCCCCCAGAGGTCGGGGCGGTTTGTCAAAGATTTATTGTCAATTTCCAATATAACATCGTCAAGGTCAAGTGCCTCTGCAAGAGGTGTTCCCGCTGCAGCGTCAAACTCCGATATATCCATTATCGTTGCTTCATCTTCAAACGGGAAGAGGTCAAATAACCCTATCTCGGAAGATGAGCAAATCATTCCATAACTTTCAATTCCCCTGACCTTGGTCTTTTTAAGCTCTACAAGCTCACCCTCGCCATGCCAGCGGACTTTTGAACCGGGCTTTGCAACTGCAACCTTCATACCTTCGGAAAGATTAGTACCGCCGCAGACAATTTGCTTGAGACCCCCGCCTGCATCGCCCTCATCCCCGACATCAACCATACAAACAACAAGCTTATCGGCATCGGGATGCTTTTGAATTTCACGCACAACTCCGACAACCATTCCCTCAAACATGTCTTTTAAAAAGTGAACACCTTCCACCTCAACGGTAGACATTGTAAGGTCATAAGCGAGTTTTGAAAGCTCCAAATCCCCGGGTAAATCTATATAATCCGATATCCAATTTAATGATAATTTCATATTTTTCTATCCTAATCCCTTTATTTTCCTTTACCTAAAGCTTTCTTTACTTAAACTGCCGGAGAAATCTTAAGTCGGCACTGCGGAAAAGCCTTACATCATCTATGCCGTAGCGCATCATTGTCAGCCTGTCAAGCCCGATATTCACGTAAAAACCCGTAAACTCCATCGGGTCAAGCCCTGCGGCTTTTAAAACATTCGGATGCGGAGTACCGCCCGGCATTATCTCTATCCAGCCGACACGCTTGCAAACACTGCAGCCGCTGCCGTTACAAACCAGGCAACCCATGTCGATTTCAAACCCCGGTTCAACAAACGGGAAAAACCCAACACGCATCCTGACAGGAACATCACGCCCGAAAACCTTGGAAAGAACGCTTTTTATCATAATTTTCCCTGATGAAAAAGTAAAATCACGGTCAACGATAAGAGCCTCATACTGGAAAAAAGCCCGCTCGTGCTTTGCATCCGTAGCTTCATTTCTATATGCCCTGCCCGGGTATACAAACCGGTATGGCGGTTTATGAGTCTGCAAATAGCGGACACTTGCACCTGTCAAATGCGGTCTCAGGCATAAACGCTCACCGCCTCGTTTCTCTTCACTCCCTGCAATCCAGTAGGTATCCATGCTTTCACGTGCAGGATGGTCCGGCGGAAAATTCAAGTTATCAAAAGCATATAACTCACTTGTTATATCAGATTCTTCAAAAATCTCAAATCCCATGGAGCGGAAAGCATCATTCAGGTCATAACACATTTGAGTAATGGGATGCAGCGCACCCCCCGAGGGTTCAATCCCGGGAACAGTCAAGTCAAAATCGGATGAAATCTCGGAAGCCTTAATGCTTATCTCTTCACGCCTTGCATCAATCATTTCGGTAAATTTACTCTTTATTTCATTTGCGGCACGCCCGACTTCACCTCGAAGTGAAACCTCAAGCTTCGGAATCTCCTTTAAAATATCGGAAAGTGCTCCTTGCTTCCCGAGAAGACCGGACTTTACGTCCCCAAGCCCCGCAATAGTCATTGCCGCTTTAATTTTCTCCTGACCGTCTTGTAAAATTGCATCCAATCTTTCCTTCATAACTGTCTCCTGTTTAAACGCTTTTATAAATTTGTGCAGTATATAGGCATTAACCGACAGGAGTTTATCATATTCACCTTGATTTTGCAATTTAATAAGTATATTATATTAATGAAGATGGAGGGGAAATATGAAGTTAGTTACAGCCGAGCAAATACGCGAAATAGACCGTCAGGCAATACAGGAGCACGGAATCCCGGGAACCACCCTAATGTCAAATGCTGCAGAATTTCTTGCAAAAGCCGCAATGGAGCACATACCTCCCGACGGCTGCGCTGCTGTTTTCTGCGGAATCGGAAATAACGGCGGCGACGGCATTGGAGCAGCTGCATATCTGATAGCAAAGGGTATATCAACACGTGCGTTTTTGGTCAGCAACCCGTATGATGAACTTAAACCGGATGCCGAAGTGATGAAGGAACGTCTCATTTCACTCGGCGGTTCTCTTGAGCATTTTTCGCCGTCAGCCGACCTTGTTGATTATATCGGCGAATGCAATGTAATAATTGACGCTATTTTCGGCATAGGTTTAAAATCTGAATTATCGGACGAAGCACTTAGTGCCGTGAGCATTATCCACAGCTCCGACGCACTTGTTATTGCTGCCGACATACCTACCGGCATTGAGGCGGACACCGGAGCGATACTCGGCGACGCTGTTCAGGCGGATATAACAATAACCTTCACCCTTGCAAAACCGGGACATTTTGTTGAGCCCGGATGTATATACACGGGAGAGCTTCGTGTGTGCGACATCGGAATTCCAAAGAGCATTATCAACAAAACAGTTTCTCATATGTACTCGGCATCACAAAGTGACATCCATCTTCCCCGCAGGAAAAAAGACACCCACAAAGGCGATTACGGGCGGGCTTTGATTCTTGCAGGCAGTATAGGATACACAGGCGCACCTGCACTTTCGGCAAGAGCAGCCACAAAAATGGGTACAGGGCTTGTTTCTCTCGGTGTGCCTAAGTCAATTTATGACATCATGGCTGTAAAGCTTGACGAGGAAATGCCTTTCCCGCTTCCCGACGATAAAAACGGAAAACTCATTGCAAACGGAGCCGGTGAAATCCTCAAACGGACAAATGCAAGCGAAGTCTGCCTTATCGGTCCGGGACTCGGTACATCCGATGATATATCCGAGCTTGTTCAGTCGATTGTCAGAAACACAAACACCCCAATCGTTCTCGATGCGGACGGATTAAACGCAATCGCAAAGGACCCCGGTATTTTAAACCAGGCTACCTGTCCTATAGTTTTGACTCCGCACCCCGGTGAGTTTGTGCGCCTCGGCGGTAATTTCACAGGAGACAGGCTAAAATCCGCCTGTGATTTTGCTCATAAATATGACTGCATTCTTGTCCTCAAGGGTCACAGAACAATTATCGCACTTCCGAACGGTATTGCATATGTTAACACCACAGGCGGTCCCGCCATGGCAAAAGGCGGTACGGGAGATGTTCTCGCCGGGATGATTACAGCTTTAATAGCACAGAAATTACCTATTGTCCACGCTGTTGCCGCTGCCGTGTATTTACATGGACTCGCAGGCGACATGTGCGCAGCAGAATACGGCGAATACTGCGTAACGGCAACCGATATCATAGAAATGCTTCCAAACGCCATAAAAATATGTCAGGGGGATGGTTCTCTTATATCAGGGGGACGTTTCTCTTGATAGTTGCTCTCGATACAAGCATTAGATATATAAAAGGCGTCGGTGAAACAAGAGAGAAACTGATGATAAAACTCGGCATTCACACTCTGGGTGACCTTGTCGGGTATTTTCCCCGTGCCTATCAGGACAGAACAGTCATAAAAAGCATCAGCGAACTAATTATCGGTGAAATCGTATGCGTAAGAGCAATGGCAGCCGATAAACCAAGACTCTCCCACATCCGCAAAGGCCTCGACCTTACTAAACTCAGGGTAGTGGACGACAACGCTTCTCTCGAAATAACCTTCTTCAATCAACCCTTCGTAAAAGACGCAATAAAACAAGGTGAAACATATATATTTTTTGGTAAAATATCCGGCTCACTATTAAGACCGGAAATGAACAGCCCAATTTTTGAACGGGACTTAGGACAAGGAGACGATTCAAGACAGGGGGACGGTTCTCCTGTCTTAAGACAGGGGGACGGTTCTCCTGTCT
Source organism: Oscillospiraceae bacterium (assembly GCA_009784725.1). Classification (GTDB taxonomy): domain Bacteria; phylum Bacillota; class Clostridia; order Oscillospirales; family Oscillospiraceae; genus WRMH01. The sequence continues at coordinate 29,688 of WQXS01000001.1, read as the reverse complement.
TGAATAAAAATCAACTGACAGGCCGTATTATCCCCGTCTACCCTCTCACTGCAGGGCTTTCGCAGAAAATGCTTATGAACGCTGTCCGAAGCGGGCTTGATAAATGTGCCGATGAGCTTCCTGATGTTCTGCCTGTCAGCATAACAAATCAATATAAGCTGTGCAAAACACGTTTTGCATTTGAAAACGTTCATTTCCCAAGCAGCTTCAAGGAGCTTGACATAGCACGCAAAAGGCTCATTTTCGAAGAATTGTTTGTACTTGTAACCGCAATGAAGATGCTCAGGGAAAAACGTTCCGATAAAACAGGCAGAGCCTTAAAAACCCCCGATTTCGGAAAATTCTACAAAGCATTCCCGTATAAACCAACAAACGCACAAATACGTGCGATAAACGAAGCCGCTGCCGACATGGCATCAGGCAGACCGATGAACAGGCTTATTCAAGGTGATGTCGGCTCCGGTAAAACCCTGATAGCAGCTGCCTGCTGCTGGATGACATGGCTAAGCGGCTCACAGTCCGCATTTATGGCGCCGACAGAAATTCTTGCAAAGCAGCATACGGATTCACTGACAGAGCTACTCCATCCTCTTGGAATGCAGGTAGGATTACTTACGGGAAGCATGACCGCCAAAGGAAAGCGTGAGACCTACGAAAAACTGAAGAGTGGAGAAATCGACCTTATTATCGGTACACACGCCCTTATCTCCGAAAGTGTTGAGTTTAAGGACCTTGCACTTGTAATAACAGACGAGCAGCATCGTTTCGGCGTCAATCAGCGTTCTCTTTTAACGGAAAAAGGCGACAGTCCTCATGTTCTCGTAATGTCTGCAACACCAATTCCCAGGACTCTTGCACTCATTATTTACGGTGATTTGGACGTTTCGATTGTTGACGAAATGCCGCCCGGAAGGCAGGAAATCAAAACACACATTGTTGACGAACGCCACAGAAGCAGGGCTTATGAATTCATTAAAAAGCTTGCGGGAGAAGGCAGACAGGTTTATATAATCTGTCCGATGGTTGAAGACGACTCCATTGAAAATCCCGATGAAAGTAATTTGAAATCCGTAAAAAAATACTACGAAACCTTAAGCCGTGAAATATTTCCCGACCTCAAGGTTGAGCTTGTTCACGGAAAAATGCCTGCAAAGAAAAAAGATGCTGCAATGTCAGCTTTTGCTTCGGGTGATGCGGACATTCTTGTTGCAACAACGGTGGTCGAGGTAGGTGTCGATGTTCCTAATGCAGCTTTAATAATTATTGAAAATGCTGACCGTTTCGGTTTATCGCAACTCCATCAGCTCAGGGGCAGAGTCGGCAGAGGCAGGCATGAATCACATTGTGTACTTTTCCGCTCAGAAAACAGCGGTGAAATATCAATTGAACGCCTTAACGTTATGAGAGCAACAAATGACGGCTTCAAAATAGCAGAAGAGGACCTGAAGCTCAGAGGTCCCGGCGATTTTTTCGGCTCAAAGCAGCACGGACTCCCCGAAATGCATATTGCAAACTTTGCAACAGATATGCTTGTTCTGAATCAGGCTCAAAACGCAGCGCATGAATTACTGGAAAAAGACCCCGCTCTGAAAGCACCCGAAAACAGAAAGCTTAAAAATCAAATAGAGCGTTTATTCGAGCTCAGCGCAGATAAGATGAATTAACACTTTAATTTTTTACAAAATTTTGATACAATGACAGCGCAAAAATAAACGGAGGTGTTTATATGTCCGGACGAAAACCGGCCTACAAGCGGGTACTTCTTAAAATAAGCGGAGAAGCGCTTGCAGGCGAAAAGAAAACAGGGCTGAACTTTGATGTCCTGCGAAGTGTTTGCGAATCTGTCAAGGAATGCGTCAATATCGGTGTGGAAATCGGCATCGTCGTCGGCGGCGGAAACTTCTGGAGAGGCGTAAAAGACGGCGAGGGCAAAATCGAACGGACACGTGCAGATCACATGGGAATGATGGCAACAGTCATGAACTGCCTTGCAATAGCAGACATGCTCGAGCAGCTGAAAGTCCCCGTCCGTGTACAGACAGCTCTTTCAATCTCTGCAGTCGCCGAACAATACATCAGACTCAGAGCCGACAGACACCTTCGAAAAGGAAGAGTCGTAATCTTCGGCTGCGGCACAGGAAACCCCTTCTTCTCAACCGATACCGCTGCAGTCCTCAGAGCAGCAGAAATTGATGCAGATGTAATATTGCTCGCAAAAAATATAGACGGTGTCTATACCGCAGACCCGAACAAAGACCCGGATGCAACCAAAATCGACGCAATCTCGTACTCCGACATGCTGCAGCAACGCCTGACAGTAATGGACTCAACAGCAACATCCCTGTCAATGGACAACGACATCCCCGTCATCCTCTTCGCTCTCGAAGACCCGAAAAACATAGTACGCGTAGTAATGGGCGAAAAAATCGGCACCCGCGTAGGATGATAGTATATAAGATGCTGATGATAGTATATTTTATATTTTCATCAGCACCTAAAAAAAAATAAATATATATTTTGGAGGAAAATATGTACGACGAATATGAAAGTAAAATGCAAAAGACTATTGAAGCATTGCAAAGCAACTACACTACTGTTCGTGCAGGACGCGCAAATCCGTCAATTCTTGATCAGATTAAAGTCGATTACTACGGAACACCTACACCAATTAATCAGATTGCCGGAGTTTCAACACCCGACCCAAGGACTCTTATGATATCCCCCTGGGATGCAACAAGCCTCAAACCCATTGAAAAGGCGATTTTAACCTCTGACCTCGGTATCACACCCGCAAACGACGGCAGAGTCATCCGCCTGCAGTTCCCGCAGCCGACCGAAGAACGCCGCAAGGAGCTTATCAAACAAATTCACAAGCAAGCCGAAGACTCAAAGGTTTCAATCAGAAATATCAGACGTGAAGCAGTCGAAAACTTCAAAGCTCAGAAGAAAACCGGTGAAATCACGGAAGACGACCTTACAGTCACGGAAAAGGACCTTCAAAAACTAACCGATAAATACACCGACGAAATCAGCAAAATAGCAACTAAGAAAGAAGCCGAAATCAAAGAAATCTAAATGTTTTTTATGAATTTATTTAGGAAGCAGAGGGACAGGTCTTCTGCTTCCAAATCAACAAAATGGAATCCTCATGAGCTTCCAACTCATATTGCCATCGTCCTTGATGGCAACGGGCGTTGGGCGGCAAAGCGTGCTCTTCCCCGCACCGCAGGCCATGCCGCAGGCGCAGAAACCTTCCGCCGTGTTGCAACATATTGTAAAAACATCGGTATTAAATACCTCACAGTCTATGCATTTTCGACAGAAAACTGGTCTCGCGGCGAGGACGAGGTAAGCGCAATAATGGGACTCCTGGAAAAATACCTTCATGAATCAATAGAGAAAATGGAACGTGACAGGGTAAAAATGAAATTCCTCGGCGACACAACAGTCCTTTCCCCAAAGCTCCAAGCTTTAATAAAAGAAACCGAAGAAATCTCAAAAAAATTTGAAGGCGTTCAAGTGAACATCTGCCTTAACTACGGCAGCCGCACCGAAATACTCAGAGCTGTACAGAGCTTACTTACCGAAAGAGTGCAAAAGGAGTCAATGACAGAAGAAGAGTTTTCAAAGCACCTTTATACTGCTGCCATTCCTGACCCCGATCTTGTTATAAGAACAAGCGGAGAAAAGCGCCTTTCTAACTTTCTGCTCTGGCAATCGGCATACTCCGAATTTTATTTTACCGATACCCTATGGCCCGACTTTGACGAAAACGAACTTGACAAGGCAATCATTGAATACCAATCAAGAGAAAGACGCTACGGAGGAGTGAAATGAAAACACGAATAATAGTTGCTGCAATACTCCTTCCGGTTTTTTTTGCAATTTTATTTATTTTCCCGCCGGTAATACTGACATTCGTTATTTCTGTGATAAGCGCAATCGCCGCTCATGAGCTTTTGTGTGCGGTAAAAATAATCAACAAAAGAGTATTTGTCTACACGATAATCGCAGCCGCATTTACCCCGCTTGCGGTATATATAAGCAATATTATCAGATACAGTGCAGGAGACGGCGGAGCCGTATATTACGAAAACCTTGCAAATCTGCTTCAAATAACAATGCTGCTTGCAATATTCTTTATTTTCATATGCGAGCTGCTAATCGAATTTGTTCTGACATATAAAAGTAAAAAAGCAATACAAAAAGGAACACAGCTTAAGTTTTTCCAAATCCCGGTAGCTCTCGCCGCAGGGATGCTGATACCATTTATGCTCTCAGCTCTTGTAAGCTTAAAAACCATGCCGTACGGTCACCTGTTTGTACTGCTGCCGATTATAGCGGCATTTATGACAGACTCGGGAGCATATTTCATAGGGGTAACAATGGGGAAAACAAAGGCATTTCCGACAATCAGCCCGAACAAAACAATAGAGGGCTGCGTAGGCGGTGTAATCGTCGGTACTCTCGGGATGCTCATATACGGGATAATCCTTTCAAGCACAACATCACTGACCGTCGTATTTCCCGCTCTGATACTCTACGGAATCATTGGAGCAGTTATAACCGAGTTCGGTGACCTTGTGTTTTCATTTTTTAAACGAAAATGCGGCATAAAGGATTACGGGAAAATTATGCCCGGCCACGGCGGCGCTCTCGACCGCTTCGACAGCATGACCTTCTGCGCCCCGGTAATGTACCTGCTGGTGTTGTTGGTTCCTGCGGTAATATATTGATTGAATTAGGGGTGTGTAGGGATGGGTATAAAATTGAATTATGTAGAGCGCAGCACGGATGCGGAGCGCGTGATTGGGAGCACGGATGCGAGCTTCACGATAGGAATTGAATTTTATACCCATCCCTGCACACCCCGGAGATATTAAAAATATGAAAAAAACAATTACAATTCTTGGTTCAACAGGCTCTATAGGGCGGCAGACCCTTGAGGTTGCAGAGCATTTAGGACTAAAAATAAATGCACTCACGGCAAACAGTAGCATTGATTTACTTGAAGAGCAGATACATAAATTTAACCCGAAGCTCGTTGCTGTATATGATGAAAACGCTGCAGCAGAATTGCGAAAACGCATTCAAGGCAATAAAACACAGGTTCTCGCCGGGATGGATGGTCAGATAACAGCCGCAAACGACAGCGGTGCTGATATAATTGTTACCGCAATCGCAGGGCAGGCTGGACTCGAACCGACTCTTGCAGCCGTGAAAACAGGTAAGAGAATAGCCCTTGCAAATAAAGAACCCCTCGTCTGTGCCGGCGAAACAGTAATGCAGGCAGCACGGAAGCACGGAGCGGAAATAATCCCCGTCGATTCCGAACACTCTGCAATCTTCCAGTGCCTTGCAGGAACTTCGTCATTACAAAGTCAACCGAACCAAAACCGAACCACACAAAACCAACCTAACCAAACAGCACATCCTAAAATAAAAAAAATCATCCTTACAGCTTCCGGTGGACCATTTTGCGGTAAGACCATAGAAGAACTCGAAAAGATAACCCCCGAAGAAGCATTAAAGCACCCGAATTGGAACATGGGAAGCAAAATAACAATAGACTCTGCAACACTGATGAACAAAGGACTTGAGTTAATTGAAGCCATGCACCTGTTTAACATCAACCCCGATAAAATAGAAGTCCTCATTCACCCGCAAAGCATAATTCACTCAATGGTAGAATTCGAAGACGGCAGCGTAATCGCCCAGCTCTCAAACCCCGACATGCGCCAACCGATTCAATACGCACTCACCTATCCGGACAGAAAACCGTCCCTGACAAAACCCCTAAACCTGACCGAAATCGGCACCCTCACCTTCGAAAAACCCGACACCACCACCTTCCCCTGCCTCAACCTCGCCTACACCGCCGCAAAAAAAGGCCAAAACGCCTGCGCAATCCTAAACTCCGCAAACGAAAAAGCCGTCTCCGACTTTTTATGTGGTATAATAACCTTCAACGACATCCCAAAAGAAATCGAAAAAGCACTAAAAGGAAAAAGATAATGCAGAAATTCATATACGCAATTGAATTTCCCAATGGCTTACGACCGAAGGGAGTAAGACTATGTATATAATATTAGCAATTCTAGCATTTGGAATAATTATTGCCATTCATGAGCTTGGGCATTATATATCGGCAAAAGCGCTTGGTGTTAAGGTAAATGAGTTTGCCATCGGCATGGGGCCGAAGCTGCTTAAGAAACAAGGCAAAGAAACATTATATTCCTTAAGAGCACTGCCGTTCGGCGGCTTTTGCGCCATGGAGGGCGAGCATGAGGAAGGTGACGAGCCCGACCCCCGCTCATTTCTCAGCCAGAAACGCTGGAAACGAATCGTAATTCTCGCCGCAGGAAGCGCGGCAAACCTTATTTCCGCATTCATTATTGTCTTCTTTTTGACCCTTGGAGCAGAGGGCTTCATGAGCACAACAATCGCCGAAGTGACAGACAGATTCCCGGAAGCGGGAGAAAGCGAGCTTCGCCCCGGCGACAGAATCGTGGCATTAAACGGTGAAAGACTCTTTTATTATGATGACTTTGTCCTCTTTTCACACTTAAATGCCGACAAACAGATAACCTTCACCATTGACCGTAACGGACAGATGGTCGAATACCAACACCGCCCGTACATCGTTGACGGTGAAGAGCAATATCGCTATTCGATATATTTCGCAACAACAAAAGGAAATTTATGGGAAACACTTAAATACTCCGGTTATCAGACATACAGCTTCGTAAGAATGATACGTGTCAGCATTGCAATGATGATCAGCGGAGCGGCAAGCATTCAGGACGTATCGGGACCCGTCGGGATAGTCAGCGCAATGAATACCATAGGACAGCAGGCACCGACAACTACTGCCGCCATCGGGAGCATTGTATTCTTTATGGCATTTATCGGCGTTAACGTGGCGGTGATTAACCTATTGCCAATACCCGCAATGGACGGCGGCAGAATACTTTTCGTCATATTGACATGGATAATCGAGAAAATCACCCGCAAACAGCTCGACCCAAAATACGAAGGATACATAAACACCGGAGCATTCATTTTACTGATATGCCTAATGGTCTTTATCGTTTATAACGATGTGGTAAAATTGATCGGCGGAGAAAGTATTATAGGGATGTATGATTAAAAAATCCCAAAAAATAACAATCCAATCCATGACAACCACCCGCACCTCCGATGTTGCAGCAACAACAGAGCAGATTAACCGTCTTGCAGAAATCGGATGCGATATAATCCGTGTTGCAGTACCCGACATGGAATCAGCAGACGCAATTACAAAAATAAAGGAAAACATCACAATCCCGCTTGTTGCAGATATCCATTTCAACCACAAGCTTGCTCTGAGAGCAATCGAAGCAGGAGCCGATAAAATACGCATAAACCCCGGCAACATCGGAGGAGACAGCAATGTAAAAAAGGTTGCCGATGCCTGTAATCAAAAAAACATCCCGATACGTATTGGTGTAAACAGCGGAAGCCTCGAAAAAGAACTTCTCGCAAAATATAACGGCGTAACAGCAGAAGCAATGGTCGAAAGTGTAATGGGTCATGTAAAATTATTGAACCGGTACGACTTTGACAATATCTGGCTCTCTGCAAAAACATCAAGCGTCTCTCTTACAGTAAAAATTTACCGCTTACTTCACGAACAAACAAACTACCCGCTTCATCTTGGAATAACCGAAGCAGGCACCGAATATAGCGGGATTATCAAGAGCTCAATGGGAATAGGAACCCTCCTGCTCGATGGTATAGGTGATACAATCAGAGTCTCTCTGACAGCCGACCCGGTAAGGGAAATAAAAGCAGCAAAAACAATACTTACAGCCTTGAATCTCCGCCCGGGAATAGAAATAATATCCTGCCCCACCTGCGGCCGTTGCAATATCGATATACAAAAAATCGCAGATGAAGTTGATGAACTGCTCAGCCGGCAAGCAGAAGAGTTACTCAACTGGCATGGAGACAAAAACCTGACTGTCGCAATAATGGGATGCGCTGTCAACGGTCCGGGAGAAGCAAAACAGGCAGACTTCGGTATCGCCGGCATAGGCGCAGGCATGAACACAGGCACCGGCACAGGCGCAGGCACAGCCAATTCAAACACAACCGAAGGTTTACTTTTCGCAAAAGGTGAAACTATAAAAAAAGCCCCGATTGAAATACTTAAAAACGAACTGATAGAGCTTATATCAAAGGAAAATCAATGAACCCGATACCATTATATGAAATGTTCCCGTTTATAAAAGAATCAGACAGACTCGCCACCGACCTTACGGATGCGCGGGTTACTTATGCATCCGTTAACCCTGCAAAAACAAAAATGGAGATATCACTTACCGTCCCGAAACCGATTCCTCCATATGAATTAGGCATAATCGAAAATCTCATTTCAAACGAATTTGAAATAAAAACCGTCACAATAAACGCAGCAAGCACAAGCAGCGACATTTCTCCAAACGGTTCAGGCTTCAACTCCGGTGGCTCCGGCAACCCCGGCGGCTCAGGCGGCTCCGATGGCTCTGCAAGCGTTGCAACAGGTAAGCTATCCCCCCAAAGCAACATCGCAAAGCCAATAATGGGCCGTGTCACAAAAACAAAACCCACCCCAATGGGAGAAATATCACTCGATGATGGGAAAGTAACCATCAGAGGTGAAGTATTCCTCGTCAGAAGCCGGAAAATCGAAAAAAGCAACTCATGGGTTTTGGACTTCGACATGACAGACCATACAGGCAGTATAAATGTGTCAAGCTTTATGCCTTACGGGGAAAAAGATAACGCTGAAAAAATAATTAATTCTGTAAAAAAAGGCATGAGTCTCACCGTTTCGGGAACACTGCACATCAAAAAATTCGACAGTGAGCTTACTCTTGTCCCGACAAATATATTCCCATATCAAAAGGAGCAGAAAACCGATACCGCCGAAGAAAAACGCGTAGAGCTCCACCTTCACACAAAAATGTCGGCAATGGACGCCCTTACGGACATCGAGGACGTAATAAAAAGAGCAGTAGACTGGGGGCATCCTGCAATTGCAATAACCGACCACGGCGTTGTCCACTCCTTCCCCGTCGCCGCAGGCATATCAAAATCACTGGGTGATAAAATAAAAATCCTCTACGGTGTTGAAGGCTACTTCCGCAACGACGAAACCGCCGGAGAGGATGGTTCTTCAAAGAGAAAGCGCAGAAAAAACAACCACATAGTGATACTCGTCAAAAACCAAACCGGTATTAAAAATTTATATAAGCTAATTACAAAAAGCCATATAGAATTTTACGACGGAAGACCGATTATTTACAAAAGCTTACTCGAAAAACACAGAGAAGGTCTGCTCATAAGCTCGGCATGTGAAGCAGGCGAAGTATTCCGCGCAATAATCAATCAAACTGAAACCGAAGAACTGCATAGAATCGCAAGATTTTACGATTATCTCGAAATAATGCCCATTTGCAATAATATGTTTATGCTTTACGAAGAAACCCCGAAAGCAAAAAATGAAGACGAACTAAGAGCATTTAACAAGGAAATGGTCAAGCTGGGTGAAACCCTCGGCATCCCCGTAGTTGCAACGGGAGATGTGCATTTCCTCAACCCCGAGGACGAAATATACAGGACAATTCTGCAAAACTCAAGGGGTTTCAGCGACGCAGACAGTGAGATGCCGCTCTATTTTAAAACAACCGATGAAATGCTCCTTGAGTTCAGTTATCTTGGCGAAGAAAAAGCATTGGAGGTTGTAGTAAAAAACCCGCAGAAAATAGCAGATATGTGCGAAAACGTCAACCCGCTTCCGCCGTCGAAGAAACTTTTCCCGCCAATGCTTGAAGGAAGCGCACAAACCCTGGAAAACCTCGTACTCGATAAAACACGGGAGCTGTATGGTGAAAACCCGCATGAATTAATAATAAAAAGAATTGAGTACGAATTAAACGACATACTCAGGCTCGAATATGATGTTATATACATTGCAGCGCAGAAAATTGTCGCATACCTGAAGGAGCAGGGAAGCCGTGTCGGCTCAAGAGGCAGCATCGGCTCATCCTTTGTTGCACACTTAGCAGGAATAACAGAAGTCAACCCTCTTCCCTCACACTACCTCTGCCCCAAATGCAAAACAGCCGAATTCCCCACAGAAAATCCGGACATGACACAAGGGGACAGGTCCTCTGATTCACATGATTTTGCCTGCGGCGCAGACATGCCGGACAAGCTCTGTCCAAACTGCAGTACAACGTATATAAAAGACGGTTTTAACATACGCTTTGAAACATTTATGGGCTTCGACGGAGAAAAAGTCCCCGACATCGACCTGAATATCGCAAACGAGCACCTCAGCATCTCCCACAAATTCACATCCGAAATGTTCGGAAACGAATACGTATTCAGAGCGGGAACAATCGGAACAGTTCAGGAACGAAATGCATTTCGTTTTGTAAAGGAATATCTTGAAAAACATAACCGCACCGCAACAAAAGCCGAAGAAAACCGCCTCATTACCGGCTGCGTTGGTGTAAAACAAACAACAGGCCAGCATCCCGGCGGACTTATAGTTATTCCGCAAAATCTCGATGTTACAGATTTTTCTCCCGCTCATTACCCTTCCGACGACAAGGAAAAAGGCACAATTACACTGCATTTTGAATACAGATATATCGAAGATAATTTAATTAAGCTTGACCTGCTCGGCCATGATAATCCGACAATGCTCAGAATGCTCGAAGGCATGACAGGTATAAACGCCGATGATATCGACCTTGGTGACCCGCAAACAATGGCAATATTTTCATCACCCATGGGAATCGGAATCTCCGATAATGATAAAATAATCGGCGAAACAGGCTCAATCGGCATCCCCGAGTTCGGCACACCCTTTACACGCCAGATGCTCAGCGACACAAAACCCGACAACTTCGACATGCTGGTACGATTATCGGGATACTCGCACGGTGAAGGAGTTTGGGCAGGAAACGCAAAAGAGCTTATACTTTCAAAAAAAGCAACTGTTGACGGCACAATCAGCAGCCGCGACGATATCATGCTATACTTAATATCAAAAGGAATGCAGGAAAGAGAAGCATACAAAATCTCCGAAAGTGTCAGAAAAGGACGGGGACTTCCCGAAGGCACGGAAAAACAAATGCAGCAGATGAAAATCCCCTCATGGTACATAGAATCAGCAAAAAAAATCGAATACCTTTTCCCTAAAGCACACGCAGTCGCATATGTTATGATGGCATTTCGAATCGCATGGTTTAAAGTACACAAACCGCTCGAATTTTACAGCGCACATTTCTACAGGCGCAGAAAAAGCTTCGATGCCGAGCTTATGACACAGGGAATAGACAAGGTACGCAATAAAATAAACGAACTTAACAAAATCCCCGAAGCAAAAGCCGGAAAAGGAAAAGAGGGAGAACTCCTTACAACACTGGAGTCATGCTACGAATATTACCTCAGAGGATTCAGTTTTGAAAGCATCGACCTATACGAGTCTGCAGCAGAGAGCTTTCTAATAATTAATGAAACCACACTGCGCCCCCCGTTCCTTGCTGTTTCGGGACTCGGTGAAACCGCAGCAAGAACTCTTGAAGAAAACAGAAAAGGAAAAACCTTCATCTCAATAGACGAAATCTCCGCAGCCTGCCCCGGAGTAAACAAAACCAACCTCGACAAGCTAAAGCAACTGGGAGCCCTGAAAGACCTCCCCGACTCCAGCCAAATGTCACTGTTTTAAACCAGACAGGGGGACGGTTCTACTGGCACACAAGAAAGGATACTATTATGCCGCTGACAACAACAACACAAATGCTTATTGACGCACAAAAAGGCGGATATGCCGTCGGAGCGTTTAATACGGAAAACATGGAAATGACACAGGCAATTATATATGCCGCCGAAGAAGCAAGTGCGCCTGTAATTATAGCAACAACACCGTCAACAGTGCATTACGGAAGCATCGGTCTCTTTACTGCAATGGTAACGGCGCTCGCAAACGATGCAAAGGTACCGGTCGCACTGCATCTTGACCACGGAGACAGCTACGGCCTTGCAGTGCAAGCACTCGAACATGGATACACCTCAGTAATGATTGACGGCTCACATCTTGATTTCGAAGAAAACATCAAACTCTCACACAGCATTGTCGAAATAGCAAAAAAGAAAAACATCCCGATTGAAGCAGAACTCGGAACAGTCGGAGGAAAAGAAGACAACCTTGACGGCGGAGACGGAAACTACACCGACCCGGGCATGGCAAAGGAATTTGTCGAGCGTACAGGTATATCATCGCTTGCCGTAGCAATCGGCACTGCTCACGGTGTTTACACAACAAAACCGGTCCTCGATGTTGAAAGACTCAGGCAAATCCGCTCAGTCGTTGATATACCGCTTGTACTCCACGGCGCATCCGGTTTAACCGCAGATCAAAAAAGTGAATGTATCAAAAACGGAATATGCAAAATTAACTTTGCAACGGAGCTTCGTCAGATGTACAAAACCGCTCTCGGTGAGTATATTCAAGCAAACCCCGATAAATATGACCCGAAATCGTACGGAGCAGCAAGCAGAGAAGCAATAAAAAAGCTTGTTATTGAGCTAATTAATACTTGCGATTGCACGAAACGTGCTGTAAAATAACACCATTCTTCAGAAAGGAACGGAAAATTATGTCTACACATCAAACATCAACAGCAGTAAAGGATGTTGCTCTGCGAATTCGCGAGCTTCGGGAACTAAGTGGTTTTTCAAACGAACAAATGGCGGAAAAACTCGGTATTTCGATTCAGACATATATTGATTACGAATCGGGAGCCGAAGACCTCCCATTTTCGTTCATTCATAACTCAGCTCTTCTGTTTGGCGTTGAGCTTACCGACCTGCTTGAAGGAATGAGCGCACACCTTACAACCTATGCAATTACAAGAAGAGGCGAAGGCAGAGTCACATCAAAGGAACAAAACATCGAAGTCTGCGACCTCGCCCCGCGCTTTAGAAACAAAACAGCAGAACCATACTGGGTCACATATACATACTCGCACGAACAGCAAAACAAACCGATCCCGCTCGTTTCACACAGCGGTCAGGAGTTTAACGTAATATTCAGCGGACAGTTAAAGGTCCAAATCGGCGACCACTCGGAAATACTCTCCGAAGGTGATAGTATTTATTTTCGAAGCGGAGCTCCGCACGGTATGATAGCCGTCGGCGGGCAGGACTGTGTCTTTTGCGCAATAGTCATTCCGGGCGAGGACGAACCTGCCGTAACTCCTGCAGTCACAACACCGGAGTACTTAACCGCAACGGTCCACACCCCGGATGTTCCGGCAGTAGAACCCACTCCCCCCGCACAACCATACGTCTATGAAAGTTTCTGTTACCCCGTCGAAAACGACCACGGCTCACTGCAGTCAATCTCCTTCAAAGATGAGGATGAATTCAACTTTGCATTCGACGTTGTTGATGCAATAGCGGCAAAAACACCAAATAAGCTTGCACTTGTGCATGTCGACAGAGACAAAGAAACAAGACACTTCACATTCTCCGATATTTCAAAGCAATCATCACGTGCTGCAAACTACCTTGCAAGCCTCGGTGTAAAGCAGGGCGACCGTGTAATGCTTGTACTCAAGCGCAACCACCAGTTCTGGCCGATATTCATAGCGCTGCATAAACTCGGAGCAATCGCAATCCCCGCAACCGACCAGCTTTTGCAAAAAGACTTCGAATACCGCATAGAAGCAGCCGGAATCACAACGATAATCTGCACAGGACAAAGCGCGGCATCGGATGAAGCCGATAAAGCAATCGAAAGTCACCCGATGGTCACAAATAAAATAATGGTAAACGGTGAAAAAGAAGGCTGGCTTAACTATGACAAGGAATGCGAGCGCTTTCGCAGCACATATCAACGAACCGAAGACTCCCCCTGCGGCGATGACCTCATGCTTATGTATTTTACGTCCGGTACAACAGGATACCCGAAAATTGCCGCACATAAACACACATACGCACTCGGGCACTTCATAACCGCAAAATACTGGCACAACGTAGACCCGAACGGCGTTCATTACACAATCTCGGATACGGGCTGGGGTAAGTTCGTATGGGGTAACCTCTACGGTCAATGGCTCTGCGAAGCCGCAACCTTCTGCTACGACTTTGACCGTTTTGACCCGCTCGAAATCCTCCCGATGTTTAAAGAGCATGGTATAACAACCTTCTGCGCCCCGCCTACAATGTACCGTTTCCTCGTGAGAGAAGACCTTTCGAAATACGACCTTACAACAATAAAATACCTCACGACCGCCGGCGAAGCATTAAACCCCGAGGTATTTAACATCATTAAAAAAACCACAGGGCTTTCTATAATGGAAGGCTTCGGTCAGACAGAAACAACCCTGATGATAGCAAATCTCTTTGGCACAACACCAAAAATGGGCTCAATGGGCAAACCAAGCCCGCTTTACAACATCGCTCTGATGAACTCCGAAGGCAAAAAAGTAGGACCCGGTGAAATCGGTGAAATAACAATCATCACAGACAAGGAAAATCCCTGCGGTCTCTTCAACGGCTATTACAGAGGCGAGGAGCAGACATCTGCCGCCTGGTACGACGGCGCATATCACACAGGTGACACAGCCTGGCAGGACGAAGAAGGCTACCTGTATTTCGTCGGCAGGGTTGATGACCTTATTAAATCTTCCGGCTACAGAATCGGCCCGTTCGAAATAGAGAGCGTTATAATGGAGCTGCCGTACGTCCTTGAATGCGCAGTATCCCCCGAACCCGATGAAATAAGAGGGCAGATAGTAAAAGCCAGCATAGTGCTGACAAAGGATGCAACACCCTCGGAGGAACTCAAAAAAGAGATTCAGGAATACGTAAAATCCCATACCGCACCATATAAGTACCCGAGAATAGTAGTCTTCCGCGACAGCCTCCCGAAAACTATCAGCGGAAAAATAAAAAGGAACCAGCTATAATGCCTGACACTCTCTACATTGTTGTACCCTGTTATAACGAGGAAGACGTGCTGCCGGAAGCCATCCGCCGTCTTGAGGATAAGCTGCTGCGGCTGATCGGAGCAGGACTTGCTAACGAAAACAGCAGGCTTTTGTTTGTCGATGACGGCAGCACCGATAAAACCTGGGAGATTATCGAAGCTGCACATAACACATCAGCTTACAATACATTAACACAAAGCACCTTAAAGCACATTACAGGCATAAAATTATCCCGCAACAAAGGGCATCAAAACGCCCTTATTGCGGGACTGATGACAGCAATGGGCAAAGCCGACGTAACAATATCAATCGATGCAGACCTTCAAGATGACATTGAATGCATGGACGGATTTTTGCAAAATTACAAAAACGGCTGCGACATTGTATACGGTGTCCGAAGCAACAGAAAAAAGGACAGTATTTTCAAGCGCGCCACAGCTCAAGTATTCTACAAATTAATGAAATGGCTCGGAGTAAACATAACTTACAACCACGCCGATTACAGACTGATGAGCAAAAAAGCACTCGAGCATCTGAGTGACTTCAAGGAAGTAAACCTGTTTCTGCGTGGAATAGTCCCGCTCATAGGCTTCAAAACCGCAACGGTCAACTACGAAAGAGAAAAAAGATTCGCCGGTGAGTCAAAATACCCCGTCAGAAAAATGCTCTCCTTCGCGTGGGACGGCATAACCTCCTTCAGCGTCCGCCCAATAAGACTCGTCGCAGTATTCGGCTTTATCGCTTTTCTCGTCAGTATCGGACTGATGATAAAATTCCTGGTAGACCACATACTCGGCTACACAGTCTCCGGCTGGTCAACCCTCGCCATCTCAATCTGGCTCATCGGCGGCCTCCAGCTCCTAGCCCTCGGCATGATCGGCGAATATATCGGCAAAATCTACTCCGAAGTCAAATCCCGCCCCAAGTATATCATTGAAAAGGTGTTGGAGTAGGGGTGTTGAATATATAAATTATATACCGCTATAAACGACTGCTTAAAAGTAGTCGTTTTTCTTTGCAAGATTATATGGAAATGATTTTTCAATGAAAATATCAATAAAGTGTATAGCATTAAAAAAATAACACAGTATATTGTGTTTTTATATTGACATTAGTTGACGTAAGTGTTATTTTATGTTAACAAGGCGTTTTGAAAACTATTAATTTATATAAAGAAGCATGGTGGTAATATGAAATACAAATTTATTCCAAACAAACCTGTCGGTAACGATCTGTTTACCGGGCAGTCTCATGACAATCTTGCCAATACAATTGTAGATAATATGAAAAATAATAGTGATATTCAAACAATTGGTATTGAAGGAAACTGGGGAACCGGTAAAAGTAATCTGATTAGGCTAATACAAAAAAAACTTGAAGACTCCGGCGATAAAAAGTATGACTATAACTTTTTTGTTTATGATGTCTGGGGACATAGTGAAGATCGGCAACGTGAAACGATATTATCTGAACTCATTGATTTTTTAACACAAAAAGATAGACCTTTCTATAAAAAAAAAGATGATATTAATAACGACTTAAAGAAATTATTATCAAGTAAAAGAGATGTTTCAAGAACAACAGCTCCAATAATAAGCATAGGTGTAATTTTCGCAATGCTCACCTTACTTAACGCACAGATAATTACAATTTTAGATAGAGAATTAGACTGTTTTCCGGTTTTCTTAAAAATACTAATAGCAATATGGCCGATATTAATAGTTGTTCCAATGTTCATACGTAATCTAAGGCGTGATAAAACAAAAAACAATAAAAAAGAGAAAATTATTAGAGCCTTTAAATCAACATTCCATTTATTCCGCGATGAACCGATTCATGAACTGTCTTCAGAGCAAACATATGAAAAAAGCTCATCTGCCGGGAAATTCCGGGAATGGATGAAAAAAATCGATAAAAAATTAAATAATGAAGAATCATACGAAGTTAATAAATTAATAATAATTTTTGATAATTTTGACCGGGTTCAAGACGAATCCATCCAAAATACATGGTCAATGCTTAATTTATTTTTTAACACCGAAAGTATCGATAATAAATATGATAATATTTCTGTTATTGTTCCGTTTGACAGAAGTAATATTATTGATGCATTTGCGCAGAATTCTAACGACAGTAAGTTTGTTGATGATTATATAAATAAAACGTTTGATGTAGTGTACCGGGTTGTTAAACCAATAATGTCTGAATGGAAAAAATATTTTAAGGAAAAATGGAATGAAGCAGGATTATCAGTTGGCGTTAATGAAAAAGAACTTTTATGGGGAATACTGACATTTGAGTCTTTTCAAGAAAATATAACACCACGAAATATAATCGCTCTCATAAATGAAATTGTTGCAATCAAGCAAGTACAAGATGAAGTTCCTGAGCGTTATATTGTTCTTTTTATAATGAATAAAAAATCAATTCTTGAAAGACCAACTAATGCAATTCTTTACCCGAATTTCCATGGAAAATTAGAATATTTATATTCGAATGATGCAGATTATCCAAGATTCATGGCTGCTTTGATTTATCAAATTGACTCTGAAACTGCTGAGGAAGTAGCTTTACAACAGGAAGTGGAAAAAAGCCTGGTCAATGGTAATAAAAATCGCTTTATAAAACTATCTGAAACACATGTATTCAGCATAGTTTTATTGCCGGCTATAATGAATATGTCAGGACTGGATGAACCTGTGCGTTTGCTTGATTCTTTAGATTTAACAACAAGTAAAATATCAGACGTCGAACTGTCAACAATCTGGGATACAATTCTGGGAAAAGCTATGCTGATACCTATAACATCTCTAAAACTAAGCCCAAAAGATGGAATAATATTGAAACGTGTCGATAACCACCAACGCGAACTATGGTTAAAATACTTAATCGACAGTTATTATTTAACTAATGACTTAGATGCACTACTCTTTTCAAATAGTATAGATGAATTGAACGAAATAATAAAAACAAATTCGCTCGATATTGATATAGCTGATTATTTACATGATAAAACTGTATCTGCTGAGCAATTCTTTGAGTTGGCGAAGTCAAAGAGCAATATACTATCTGATTATGCATTGTATGTTGATGAGCGAAAGCTTGATTCATATCTGCTTGATGCAGAAATTATTGAATTTAAAGATCCTTCACTTATTCAAGAACTGCTGCAGGAATGTTCATTACCAAAATTCCATGAGTCCTTAAAAACTAAATTATCTGATGGGGAATACAATAGTGAGTCATTAGAGATTTTACTTAGTAATATAAAGCAATTTTGGAAAGAACACGCAATTAAAGTTGAAGATTTAATGCAAGATCAAGAGATATATATGCAAGCCCGAAGTGCAGACGAAGACAGTAATTTATTTATTGATCTTTTATCATTGTTTTTGGCAAGAGGACATAAGTTTTCTGCATCTGAGTTGCCTTTTACATCATCTCTGGAAAATGATGAAGAAAAATTCGTAAAACGTGTTTATTCCTCTCTTCAACATTTTGTACACAGAGGAGAATTACTTACTCTATCAGCTGTGTTTACCGTAAGTAAGCTATGTAAAGCCCTTGTCCGAATGGCTGTAGAAGTTCAGCCGGTTGTTAACCGGTTGAACTTAGAACATATTTTGGAAGAGTTTGAAAATATTTGTGTCAGTAATGAAGTTGACCCGCAAAAATTAATAATCACATTAAATGGATGGATACAACATATTAAAATGGAAAATTGGTCATTAGAAAAAATACCAAATTTATTCTTCAGAAATGCTGCAGATAACACATCACAATTGGCGAAAAAAGCAATCATATTTGCAACAAGTCATTTTAATAAACTTGATAAACAAGGATGGATAAATATTTTTAACGAAAATGATAAACTGTGTGAGTTGATTGTTGACATAAAATACAAAAAATGGAATAGTGCATCTCGCGAAGCAATTAAAGAAGTATTGTTGGAAATCGTTAAGTCAGGAGAAACTGCCGGTAGAGGTGAACTCTTGAATAAGGTCGTTGAAAAGATGATTGCGGATAATATAGCCCTGTCAAGTACTTATGAGAATATTCGCGACCTATTAATTCAAAACCGAAGCATAAATACGGATTTATTCAAATTTACAGGTAAAAACCTTTTTAAAATAGGTAATCTTGAAGAAAGAGCACCTGAAGTAATGCGATCGATATTTAAAATAGAGTTGCTCGATAATCCTGAATGTGTACGTATCTTATATATTCACTCAACCGGACTCAAAGAAATAATAGGCAAATGTAAAAATAATGACACTTCCGATTTTAAAGACGGTATAAGAAACCGTATCGATCAAGACCCTTTCATAGCTAAACTAGCAAGAACTCTTGGAATAAGAAGATATCGAAAAAGAAGGGATTAGGTAATATACTTTTCTCAATCAACTCTTCTTAAAAATTATAAACTTACTAAACACATAGTTCAAAATAATCCCAATAACAGTAACAATCGCCTTTGCCACTGCGCCGTCAATGCCAAATACTGATTGATTTACACCGATGAAAATAAGCAACGGAAAACCAAAAAGTTCAATCATCCCTGTGATTATTCGAGCACTTAAGAACATCAGAATTTCCTTAACAGTCTTCTTCACAGAATCATAAAGACTCCTGAAAACATAAAGTTTATTAACATGAAAAGCAAACGCTATTGCTACAATCCATGCAATAGCGTTGCTGATTGTTAAACCTAAAAAGTTAATTAAGATTATATATATAACCCAGTTAATAAGCGTAGTAGTAAGCCCAAAAACAAGATATAAAACCTGCTCCCTATACTTTCCCTGTATCACCATAAACCTCACAATGTCCTTAAAAGTTCATTTGCACGCTTTAATATTGTATCCTTATGTTCAAACTTGTCTGAATATTTGATAGCATTATCACAAAGTGAACGAATTATATCACTATGATTGCTGTATGCATTATTCGGAAGTGCTACTACAGCATTTGACCAAGACCAATCAAAATCATAATATGGAGCCATAGAAATATATTCACCTGTATTGGAATTTCTTAAAAAACCGTAATTACCCCAGTGACGATCGTCATGCTCAACCAGATAGTCAACAACAAAAAGAGCAACTGCTTGCTCTTTAAACATATCAACGGCTATTTCGCGCGGATTATCTTTTCTTCCGGAATAACCGGATTGCTCCATTGATTCAAGAAAATAATCGGTTGATGTAAAATTTGTAAGTAAGATTCCATCATCTGATTTTCTTGCTTCAGTCACATTCGCTAATCCGAGTTTGTGACATAGAGTGTATGCCTCATATTCTTTATAAGATTTAACTTTTAACAGTGTCTTTGAATCCAGCCATTTTTTATCAGCAGCACCATTGACGAAAAGAGTTGAAATAGAGCCACCTTTAAAAACACCCGACCCATCCCATTCTTTATGTATATATGGAGTTATATCGTAAAAACTTACATTCTCATTTTTCTTTTTTAGCCAATAACAATCAGAAAGTGATAATGTACGTGTTGCTTCAATTGCATTTTCATGATTATCAGACCCAAACGCAGTCAACATTAACCTTCTTGCCGATACATTCGAACCTGCACTATATCTTGTCTGCATCCACTGTGAATAACTCATTGTTTTACGTTTCATGCAGCCGGGTAATAAATCTTCTGAGAGAATTTCGTTTTTCGAAACATTATATACTTCAATATTTTTACACATTAAAATTAATGAGTTGTCATCGGCAACTCTTGCTTTACTCTTTTCTTCCTTATTGTGACTCGTTAAGCGCAGTATTTCACTTTCCGGTATACGTCTTTGGTTTCCCGGAGTCCGGACAGCAATAATTTTCCCGTTATCATCCCATAATCTTAATGTTTTTGCAGTAACACCAAGGATTTTTGCGGCTTCCGATATTGAATAATGCTTTTCCATAATAACGAACATATCCTCTCGCCATTTATTGCATTATTATATAACCGCAGATAATCTCTGTCAACATTAATGTGTAACTTTGTGCAGCTTTGTTTATGTTTGTGCAGCTTTATATATTTACTGCTCTTTGCTTACATCCATTTAAAATGCGGTCTGATATTTCGTATGCATTTGTAAATCCTCTATTTAACGCTGCTTCAGCTGCTTTATTTAAGGCATCAGGTAAACAGCTGATTAACTCATCTCTGTAATTTCTAACTAAACTCACATGCATTCGAACTTCTTTTGAAAACAAAATAAAATCATCGTTATTAACCTTATCGATGTTTTCATGTAAACCAATACGCATACCCATGTTTCTGCTGAGTTTTGACCCGAAATGCCCATCATAAATTGTTGTGCTGATTAAATCATATGCCGGGGTGAGTGTTATTGTTTTATCCGTGTTATGAAAAATTGAAAAGTTTTTCGAATGAGCATCGCAGTTTCCTATCAGATAGTTATAAACACTCATTTTTACAAATCTTCTTAAATCTTCGACAGGATTTATAGAATATTTTGCCAGCATCTCACGGATATCTTTAAATCCGGGACCTCCATCGTGCTCATATTTTTTACCGGATATAATACCACATGCCTGACAAAAATCTTCCTGGTGGATACGTGTCACTTTATCAAACCCGGCATCTGAATTTGCTTCTGCAAGACGATCAAATCTTTGTATAACAAGAATCGGTGTTTCCGGATAAAGCAGTTCAACATTTGCTGTTTGAATCCCGCAGGCAGCAGCAGTGCGGAGACATATAAACTCATTAAGTGTTATATCCGGATAATGTGATTCTAAAAGACCGGGTTTTATTATATGCGACGATGGCATACCTTTTAATGGAATATACCAACCTTTTTCAATATCTGTATTTTGTTTATGAAAAAGTGCAATTTTCTCTTGTGCTCCTGCCAGAGATAAGCGCATATCTTCCTGCAGTCTGGGAATTTCTGTACGTGGACTGCAGGCGATTTTTTCAAGACCTCCATCCAGCGGAGCATATAAATCCTCAAATGGTTCATCATTTGATAGGGTAATTGGCTGCAAACACTCATCTTCACTAATAATCGAAATAGCTCCGGCAGAATCTCGTCCCAACGCTTGCAAGAGTTTTACCGAACTGTTCAAAGGAATTCCCAATCGGCGGGATATTACATTGCGCGCATCTCCTTCCGGCAGCAAACCTTCAAAAAATGGTTGAGTCTTATCCCATGAAAAACGTGATTCAATGATGGGAAGAGATAGAGAAAGAGGTAATGCTCCGGGGGTTAAACTATAATCCTCAGTATACTTAAACCCGTAAAACGGCTCACTCGTAAGGATATCAAGAACACCAACAAGTACATCATTACGATAAACATTCAACTTCATACTGATGTACCTCTCTCAAGAATATAAACGTCTAAACCAAGAACATGGAGGATTTCAAGGATTTTCCCGATTTGCATAGTAGGTTTACCGTTTTCCAGATCTGATAAGAAACGAACTCCTGCGCCAGATACAGTTGCCAGTTGAGATTGAGTCATGTTCAATTGATTACGTTTTTGCTTAACAAGCGAACCGATATCATTTATATCAAGAATTCTGTTCATAATCATGTAACTCCTTAAGGCTTTATAATATTATAACATTCCCGCTCGGGAATGTAAAGCAAAAAATCACATAATATTACCGAACGGGAATAACTCGCAATATCGCCACAATTATTCCCGTTCGGTAATATGTAATTTAAATAACCTTAATTATTAATTTTCATAGGTGTACAAAACCTGCTCCCTACACTTTCCCTGTATCACCATAAACCTCACAAACCTCGTCGACAGAGCCTACGCATACAAGGTTACCCTTTTCAAGCAGTAATGCACGAGAGCACATTTGCTTAATTTTAGTCGCATTATGTGTTACAAGCAGAACAGTAACACCGTCAGAAATCATATTTTCTATACGGTCTTCACATTTTTTTTGAAACTTATAGTCTCCTACACCTAAAATTTCATCTACAATCAGAATATCCGGTTTTACGCTTGTGGCAACTGCGAATCCCAACCGCCCTATCATTCCGGATGAAAAATTTTTGATTGCAACATCTTCAAACTCCCAAAGCTCTGCAAAGTCTAAAATTTCATCATACTTTGACTCCATAAGCTTGGTTGAATAACCGTACATAGCACCATTCATAAAAATATTATCTCTGGCAGATGATTCAGGACTAAAGCCGGCACCAAGTTCTAAAAGCGGCGATATCTCACCATTTACGACAACGGACCCCATTGTAGGCTTAAAAACACCTGCTATTATCTTAAGTAAAGTCGACTTACCGGCACCATTAAATCCCATTATACCAAAGACCTCGCCTCTTTTAACATTAAAGCTAACATCCTTTAAAGCCCAAAACTCTTCGAAAAACAACTGTCGTTTAACAGCTTTAACAAAATATTCTTTAAGACTAAGTATTTTATCCTTGCTCAGATTAAATTTCATAGAAACATTCTGAACAGAAATAGCAATATTTTCTAAATTAATTAAACTCATATGTTCCTCACAAACTTAATATATACTTATCCTGCTGCCTCATAAAAACATATGTCCCAAGACAAAGTGAAGATAATGCGAAACCAAGGCAAACAAAATTTGACCATAAATCCGGAACCGTTCCCCAGTACACCAGGTTCCTAAAGTATAGAATAAATTGATATAATGGGTTTAACCCAATTACCTGAGATAAAAATCCTCTTAAGATTGTAACAGGCCAAAATATTGCAGAAAGATACATTAATAATGTAGTAAATATACCGTAAAGATATTTTAGATCGCGAAAGAAAACCGCAAGAGATGAAACAAGCATTGATACTCCCAGAGAGAATAAAAAAACATATATAATCGGAATTGGTATAAGAAGCATAGTCCAATAATAAGGAGCTCTCGTTACTAAAATAACAATAAAAACCGCAATTAACGAAAATAACATATTTACTAAAGAAGATATAACTCTTGATAATGGAAATATATATTTAGGAATGTATATTTTCTTTATAATGCTTTCACTTGCAATAACAGAACTCAGTGATAGTGTTGTTGATTCACTGAAAAAACTGAATATCGATAACCCGCTTAAAAGGTAAACAGGGAAATTATCTATTTCAAAATCAAATAGATACGAAAAAATCATGGTCATAACTAACATCGTCAGCATTGG
This sequence comes from Oscillospiraceae bacterium, assembly GCA_009784725.1. GTDB lineage: Bacteria > Bacillota > Clostridia > Oscillospirales > Oscillospiraceae > WRMH01. The sequence goes on along the minus strand of WQXS01000001.1, from coordinate 5,494 downwards.
ATTAAGAAGTGACCACAAAACACCCAGAACGCTCTTTCGATATTTAGACACAAAATCACGTTTAATTAAAAGTCTTAAATAGTACTTAAATTTACTGAATAAATGATATTGACCTTTAATATAATCATTTCTAAATACAAAAATTAATATAAATACAGTAACAAATGTTGCCGTCATTGCCAGAAACATTATTTTTGGTATGAATAATAACAAGTTATCATCACGATGACCGATAATATTATCAGGCAGAAAAAACAAAATAAAAAAGAACACAATCATTAATATAAATGTAATTGAAATTAATCTTTTTTTACTTAAAACCATCTTAATAAACCTCAGTACTCAACTGCGCCAAAGCGCCGCCGTCGGCAACAAAGCTCTGGCCCGTTAAAAATGATGATTGCTCATTATTACCAAGAAAATAAATTAACTTCCCTATTTCATGAGGATCACCAACACGTTTAATGGGGTGACGCAGACCAAGCCTCTCCATCATTACATCAACTGTATCTTCACCTTCAAGTCCACGTGACAACCCGTCGACCAGCATGCCTGTATTTACAGCAGCAGGAGCAACACAGTTGACACGTATATCATCTTCAATAAACTCAAGGGCTAAAGAGCGTGTAAAGCCGAGAAGAGCACTCTTTGATGAAGCGTACGCAGAAATGTTCCTCGATGTTGCAAACGCATGGATGGAGCTTACATTTACTATCGACCCCTTTGCTTTTTTAAGCATCTCATGTGCATATTTTACTGCAATAAAAACTGATTTTATATTTGACCTGTAAACTAAATCCCACTCATCTTCTGATGTATCGAGAATACTTTTCGCCACCTGCACTGCAGCGTTATTTACCAAACAATTAATATGCTCGTAACCCTTACTTTTAATTTGATTAAAAATATCGTTTATATTCTCTGTCTCTGAAATATCCTTTTCTATAAATAAGTCAATTACATTATCTTTATCAACATATGAAGCCCTGTCGACACCAATAACGTCCCAACCGCTGCTCTTAAATATTTTTGCTGTCGCATACCCGATTCCGCCAAGCACACCGGTAATAATAACAATTCTCTTCATAATTTAACCCTCCAGATATTTTACTAAGTTCGCAAGCGTATTCTTATGAACTGCTTCCCAATATTTTTTACTGTTATTTGAATTATGCGGTGCCAGAATTACATCATCTCTCTTAAGCAGTTTATCGTCAAGCGGTAATGGCTCTACCTCAAAGACATCAAGACCTGCACCGGAAATCAAACCTTCTTCAAGTGCCTTCACTAAATCGTCATGGACAATTTGTTTACCGCGTGCGGTATTAATAATATATGGCTTTCTCTTCATTTTCTTAAATGCAGCCATATCAATCATATGATAGGATGATTCATTTAAATCACAATGAACTGAAATAATATCAGCATTTTCGTATAAATAATCTTTTGAAACCATTTCAATATTATACTGCTCACGAATAATCGGTGTAATTTCCCGAATATCATTGGCAATAATTTTCATATTAAACGCATTTGCACGCTTGGCAACCTGTGTACCGATATCACCAAGTCCAATTATCCCCAATGTTTTTTCGGATAAAGTGAACCCTCTTATTTTATCCCAAATCCCTTTTTTCATTTGAACATCCGATGCAATAACATTTCTTGCAAACGCAAGCATATATGCAAGAGTTGTATCTGCGACAGGGTGTGAAAAAGCATTCGGAGTCCTGCATACTTTTATACCAAGCTCCTCGGCAGCAACCGAATCTATAGCATCAATACCCGTTCCCCATTTTGAAATGACTTTTAGCTTTTTCGCTTTTTCCATAACCCTGCGTGTATATGCATCATCTCCGCAAATTGCACCATCAAAATCTTCTATAATATCAAGCAATACATCCTCACTTAGCTGCTCTTTAACATCAGCTAAAGTCGGTTCAATCCCGTTTTTTGGAAAAAAATCCATCAGCGAATCTATATCTCTCAGCATATATGGTGCAGAAATTAGTACTTTCTTCATCTATGTTTATCCTCCGGTAAATTATTTTATGTCAAATCTATTTATATAAACCTTTATAAAGTGCTTCGGCAGCTTTAAAATCTTCTTCTTCGTCTATATCAACGGATTCATATTGGTTCATTTCGAATAAAATGGGTTTCTCTCCAATTCTTCTTTTATTTTTAGCGAAAGAATCCTTTGAAAAAATATATATATTTGAGTTTTCTATATACACAGGTTTTAAATATTGTGTTTGAATCAATTCTTCCGGATTGTGATTAATCCCGGCTCCATCATTTGTATAACAGCGATTTTGAATCTTTGTTACAGAAAATAAGCTGTCATTTACAGGCAAGCCGGAAAAATAAGAGTCTATAGAATTTTCTATAGAAGAACTCGACAAAAGCGGATTAGTTGAATGAGTTTGTAAAAAATGTTCGCTGTCGATAATGCTCATATCATGCTCAATAATTGCATTCATCGACACCGCATCCCCGCACAGCTCCGGCGGACGGTCGATTATTTCTATTGCATCGGAAAAATCTGATGAAATCAAATCCGCAAGCCTTTTGCTATCCGTATCAACAAATATTCCGGAAATCACATCAACCTTCATTAATTCACGCAAAATCCAATAAAAAAGCGGTTTTCCATTAAATAATCTGAAGTTTTTTTCCGGTACCCGCTCACTATGCTCCTTCATCGGCACAAGCGCAATAATATTTTCCATGTAAACCAACTCCTATATCACCAGGTAAAACACTCAAGAGTCTGTAAAATAACACATTCAGCTGCTATATCCGCCTCACTGCAAAAGAAACGAAAACTCTCCGGATGCTCAGCATTAAATTCCATTACATCATAATGATTTGGAATAACATAACGAGGATTAACCGCAGCGGTCAGCTTTACAGCATCAGCGATATTTAAGTTTCCAAACTTACCATTTATACATGTTAATAAAACATCAGCATTCGGACAAGCTTTTAACAATAAATCGCAAAATTCAGTATCCGAAGTATGATATACCGTCTTCCCGTTTGCAAATGTAAGCAAATAACCTGTTGTGTCCAAAACATCCGACCCCGTTGGAAGTGCAAAAACACCCTCAATACGAACACCCGAAAAGTCAAGTGTCTCTCCGGAGTCTACAACTTGAATATTCCCGTCCGGTATACCAAGCTCAGCCAGCTTCTTAGCAGCAAACCTCGGCCCGACAAATATAGTTGAATCCTTATGTGAATAAACCTCAATAGTCTCAGGATCCAAATGATCCAAATGATCATGCGTAACAATAAAAATATCGGCTTTAACAACAGCAGGATCAACAGGAACCGGATACCTCCGCAAAAACAAGGGATTAACCTTACTTACACAGTCCGATAAATAAGGGTCAATTAAAATCGAGCAATCTCCGGACTTTATATAATACCCCGCCTGTCCGAGAAACCACAGAGCGACCTTATCACTTGGTACTGTTTTATCATAAAAAATATTACCCATTAAGAACGCTCCCTTCAAAGCAAATCCATAAAGGAGCATACCATAAACGAGTGGAAATGTATACCTGTCTGTTAAATGTTTACCACTCTTTTTAAAACTATATCCCCCGATACAACTCCTGATGCCGCTCCCGGTCTTCTATTTGTAAATGTACCATCCTCGATTTGCGTAACAATAGCAGAAACCTCCTCTTTTGACCCGGCAGCCAGCTCTTGGAGCTGTATCATGATGATACGGGTCTTACCGGAGAGGAAGGAAGTTTTTTGCTTAATCCTTCAAACATCCGACAGGCACAATAAGAACCCCTTCTTTTGTCGTGTAAGCAATGTCACTACCTGTTACTACCATCAAAAATTTAGGTTCTTTTTTGTTATTTCCTCTTATTTTATCCCTTAATTCAATAAGATTCTCAGATGCTTCCTTGATTTTTTTTGTACCAAGTTTCGTTTGGATAAGTGCATATTCCCCGTTGTCAAAGTGAATAACCTGATCGCATTCCAAACCATACCTATCCCTGTAGTGGCGCAAATACCCCCCCATACTGTCAGCATAGATTTTTAAGTCCCTATCAACTAAATTTTCAAACAATAAACCGAATGATACAGGATCTAGTGCCAATTCCTTTGGTGAGCATTGCAATGCAGCACAGGCGATAGATGAATCAACAAGAGCCTTTTTAGGCGCAGTGCGCATATTTGTCTTACTTATAATATTTGGATTCCAAGCTTCGATTTCATTTGTAACATACAATCGTTTCAGCTTGTTGAGGTATGTCATTATTGTCGGGTCGGACACATCACCGTAAATGTTTCTGATATCTTTATAAAGCGTTTTATCCGCTTCAATCGTACAGACATGCCTTGAATATGCCCTGATAATTGCTCTTGTGAGCGCCGGATTTATTTTTTTCTTTTCAATGTTTTCTATGTCGCTTTCACACAAAACATCCAAGTACTCTTTTGCTACTTTTAAAGCTAAATTTTCATCTCTCATCTTCACAGCAGAAGGCCAGCCACCGCGGCAAGTAATATATGCTAATCTTTCATATGTTACATCCGATTTCTGACCGTCAACTTCCACACTGCCGTCTAAAATACCCTTTAGTGAAACAGAGCCGTTTGAATCTCCGCTTTCATATAATGACATCGGGTACATAGTAGCAAAAGACATTCTACCAATCCCTGAATGTAAATCCTTTATGTCCTCGTCATTGGGCGTTACAGAGCCTGTAATTATATACAAACCGGGAGTGTCTCTTTTGTCAACGTCATATCTTATAGCGTTCCAAATACCTGGTATCAACTGCCACTCGTCAATTAAGCGCGGATTTTCACCATCTAACAATAGCTTTATATTATTTTCGGCAATCTCCTTGTATTTTGATCCCTCGACAGGGTCTTGCAGTTCTAGTGTACTTTTTGCAAATTGACCTGCCGTTGTTGTTTTACCGCACCATTTAGGCCCTCTAACAACCACACAACCCATAATCTGCATTTTTTCGGCAATTGTTTTATCGATAATTCTTTTTATGTAAGCCATAAAGACCTCCAGATATATTTCACTCTGAGTTCATTATGCTACACTTTCACAATTAGTGCAAGCGTTTTTTTAACTTTTAGTGGCATTATATTTTAATTATTCGTGGCTATTCGTTTTACTGGTTCATTGCCATTTGTAATGCAAGTGTAGGCGATAAGTCTGTCAGTGCCAATAATCATTGCTTTTTGAATGGCAGTAAGATTAATCATTGTGCCCAAACCAGTCCGCAGACTGGTGCGGGAGAGGCAGACATAAAACTTGATATGCGAGCTTTGTTATGTAAACAGGCTTTGCAAACGTTGCCATATCCCTTGTCAGAACGTTTGTAACGAGTATGAGAGCAGATCGTGCCCTACTGTCGAGAAAGCACCCTTTGTTTGCAACTCATGCGACCGGTACGGTAGATGTACAACTATACGATACCGATACTCAGCAAACTCGGCACAAGCG